>NZ_JBFACN010000011.1:0-302707 GCF_040640875.1 Streptomyces sp. NPDC021562 | reverse complement strand
ACCCCAACCCCACAACATACTCCCGGTATCTGTATTTCTGAGTTTGGCACTTCCTTGTGGTGGTCCCGGTGCGCGGGGCGGGGGCGGGGGCGGCCCCCCGCCCCCCCACGGACGTGCGGACGTCGGCGCGGGAAGACGACTGGACGCCACACGCTGGTGCCTGCCTTCGGGACACGCACCAGGCCGCCGCGAGCCACGCTCGGATTGGGGACTCCGGAGGCGGTGAGGCCGTTGACGCCCGGCCTCGGCGGCGGACCACAGGAACCTATCCGCGAACGACGGTGGAACAACCCTGCTCAGCGCGGAATTTGCGGCATTCATACGGGTCCGGCGCGAGCGCCGTCAAGGCCCCGTCAAACCGACCTGGCGTGCCGTCAGAAGGCCGTCAATGCCGATCGTCCATGGCCGGATCCGGTCGCAGACTGAACGCCAACGGGGGGACGGGCGACCGTCCATGGCGTGACGGGGAGGGACCGTGACCATCACGGCCGGTACATCGCACAGACCTCAACCGGAGGCCGGCGCGAGGCCGCCACAGCCGGCGGTCACCCCGTCCGGAGGCAGCTCCGGACCGCGGCAGGGAGGGGTGTCGCGGACGGAGAGTCCTCGACGCCTCCCGAGGCAGCAGGCCGTGGCCGCGTGGGCCGCTCTGCGCCGCCGCTACTGGGCATCCGTGCCCGCGCGGCTGCGTCTTCTGCGCGCGGCCACGTGCCTGCTCGCCGGCACACTCGCCGTGCTGCTGCTGATGGCTGGGCTTACCGCTCTGGGTACCTGGAGCAGCGTGGCCGGCCACGACGCGCCCCGTACCACCAGCGCGGCCGATCTCGACCTGGCCCTGAACGACATGGACGCCCAGGCCGCCAACATCCTGCTGTCCAACGGGGACGCGGGACAGGGCCGCCTGCAGACCCCGTACGAGAAGGCCGTCGGCTACTACGGCGACGCCCGGCGCGAGATCGGGCACGATCTGAACACTCTTGCCGTCGCCGCGCAGGGCAGCCGGGCTGACGAGAAGACGGTGGAGTCGCTGACCGATGGCTTCGCCGAGTACCAGGAGCTGATCGGCCGGGCCCTGGAGAACGACGGCCACCACGGCGGCAAGGCAGGCGCCCTGGCCGACTACCGCCGCGCGACCGACCTGCTGCGCACCCAACTCCTGCCCGCCGCGGACAGGCTGCTGACCTCGAACGACGCGGCCTTCGACACCGAGTACTCCTCGGGGCGCTCCGGCCTGCGCACCGAACTCGCCGTCGTCCTCGTTCTCGGTGTGCTGCTGCCGGCCGTGCTCGGCGTCCTCCAGCGCTACCTGGCCCGCCGCTTCCAGCGCACCCTGAATCCGGGGGTGCTGGCTGCCACCGTCTGCACGCTGCTTGCGGTGCTCCTCGGGGCGCAGATGCTGTCCGCCTCCGCGGAACACCTGCGCGTGGCCCGGCGCGACGCCTTCGACTCCGTCGTCGCCCTCTCCAACGCCCGCGCTCTCGCCTACGACGCCAACGCCGACGAGAGCCGTTATCTACTCGACCCCCAGCGCCGGGATCAGTACGCCGGTTCCTTCCTCGCCAAGTCTCAGCAGCTGTACGGCCTGAAGGGCGCCACGCTGACGACGTACGACTCGGAACTGGCCACGACCTGGCAGGCGTACGAGACCGACCACCACGACCTGCGCTTCACCGGCGACTTCCGCCGCGAGCTGGACAACGTCACCTTCCCCGGCGAACGGGCCGCGGCCGAGAAGACGGTCCAGACGTACGCCGTCTACCAGCGGGACGACCGCAGGATCCGCGCACTGCTCGCGGCCGGGAAGGAGCATGAGGCCGTGGAGTTCTGCATGGGGTGGGAGCCCGGCACCTCCAATGCGCACTTCGGGGCGTGGATGACCGCGCTGAAGAAGGTGGCGGACATCAACCGCGCCCACTTCACGTCGTCTGTGGAAGAGGGCAGGTCGTCGGTGGGCAGCCTGCTTCCCTGGACATGTGGGTTGCTGTGTGTGGTGATGGCCCTGACCGCGCTTGGCCTACGGCCCAGACTGGCCGAGTTCCGCTGAAGTTACCCAGGGGCGCGGGGCTGTATCGATATGCGGCTCCGCCGCGTGGGCGCGACCAGCCCCGACGCACCCGCAGTCGAACATGACCCCTACGCATCCGCCAACCGTGCCTCCTCCAGATCCAGCCCCCGCTGAAGCCGCCGCCGGGTCGTGTCGCTAATGGCGTGCTCGTCGTAGAGGCGCTGGAGCGCCGCGGTTTCGACGACGATCAGATCCCGGCGGAGCTGGCGGTAGACCTGGTCGGCGGACTCGGTGCCCACGTCGGCGTCGTCCAGGCGGGCCGTCAGGCCCCGTCGGAGCCGGTCGAGGACGACCTCGGGCACGACCTCCAGCTCCGCCAGTTCCTCCAGGTGGGCGAGGCCGGCGTGGGCGAGGTGGGAGCGTGCCTCGGCCTCCTCGCGTGCGGTGTGCGCGGGCTCCAGCGCGATGCCGGAGCGGCGGACGACCGGGGCGAGGGTGAAGCCCTGGACGACGAGGGTGACGACCACGACAGAGGTGGTGAGGACCAGGACCAGCGGCCGGTCGGCGAGCGGCGTGCCGTCCTTCATGACCTCCGGGATGGACAGCGCGGCGGCCAGCGGCATCACCCCGCGGGTGCCGGCCCAGGTGAGCACCATCGGCACCCGCCAGTTCACCCGGCCCGGCCCGCCCTTGCGCTGCACGACCGCCGACAGGGGCGCGAGCCACAGCATGCGTACGGCGACGACCGTGACGGCGACGGCGATGGCGTACAGCGGCCAGGCCCGGTCACTGTCGGCCAGGGCCCGCACCTGGGTGGGAAGGGCCAGCCCTATGAGGCTGAACACAACGCTCTCCAGCAGGAAGACGACCGTGCCGTAGACAGCGTGGAGCTGGAGGCGGATCCGGGCGGTCGTGAGCTTCTCGCCCCAGCCGCCGAGGACCACACCGGCCACCACGCAGGACGTCACTCCGGAGGTGTGCGCGACCTCCGCCAGCAGGTAGGCGGCGTACGGGGTGACCAGGGCGATCACCGTTTCCAGCACCGGGTCCTCGGTACGGCGCCGGACCAGCGTGACCACTCCGGCGACCGCGGCCCCGATCACCGTGCCGCCGCCCGCGAGCACCAGGAACTCGCCCCCGGCCGCACCCCAGTTCGCGGCGGCGGACGCCACGGCGACGCCGGCCGCCACCCGCACCAGCACCAGCGAGGTCGCGTCGTTGAACAGGCTCTCCGCCTGCACCAGCACCTGGACCCGGGGCGGCAGGGCGAGCCGGCGGCCGAGCGCGGTGACCGCCACCGGGTCGGTGCTGGCCAGGATCGCGCCCAGCACGAAGGCCATCTGCCAGGAGATGGGTGTGACCAGTGAGGCCACCGCCGCCACGGCCGGCGCGGAGGCCAGCACCAGGCCGATGGCGAGTATCCCGACCGGCTTCCACACTGCGCGCAGCTCCCGCCAGGGCATGTCCTCCGCGCTCGCGTACAGCAGGGGCGGCAGCACCACCAGCCCGATGATCTCGGGGCTGATCTCGATCCCGGGGTTCCGGGCAGCAGCGCCACCGTCAGGCCGGCGACGACCAGTAGGGAGGGGGCGGGGATGCGCCATCGGCGCGCGAAGGTGGCGACCACCGTGGCGAGGACCACGAGGGCGAGAACCGTACCGACGCTGCGCATGCCGTCCCCCTGGGGCCCCGACAGAAGTCACTGTGACTCCCGGCCGACCAGACTTCCCGGCACACCGGTCGTCACCGTATCGGGCGCTGGTCACGTCAAGACAGTGTCAAGGTCCCTGGGACCGGCGACAAGGAACCGCTAACAACCGCGCCGACCGCCCCGCGAAGCGGCTTCCTTGGGAGGAGAAACCCTTGTGCGCAGGAGAGTTGCACCAGTGAGCGGAGCGCGTCGGCGGCGATGAGTGACGTACGGCCCGGACGACTGAAGGTCTACCTCGGGGCGGCTCCGGGGGTCGGCAAGACCTACCGGATGCTCGACGAGGGTCGGCGTCGCGCCGCGCGCGGGGTGGATGTGGTGGTGGGGTTCGCGGAGTGCCACGGGCGGCGGTGCACGGAGGCGATGCTCGACGGGCTGGAGACCGTCCCCCGGGTGTCCTGCACCTACCGTGGCGGAGAGTTCGAGGAGATGGACCTCGCAGCGGTACTCGCGCGCCGTCCGCAGGTCGTGATCGTCGACGAGTTCGCCCACAGCAACATCCCCGGTGACGGACGCAACCCCAAGCGCTGGCAGGACATCGAGGCCCTGCTCGACGCCGGCATTGACGTCGTCACCGCGCTGAACATCCAGCACCTGGAGTCCCTCAACGACGTGGTCGAGAAGATCACGGGAGTGCTGCAGCACGAGCGGGTCCCGGACGAGGTCGTACGCCGCGCCTGGCAGATCGAGCTGGTCGACATGCCGCCCGAGGGCCTGCGCCGCCGTATGGCGCACGGCAACATCTACGCCCCCGAGAAGGTCGACGCGGCCCTCGCCAACTACTTCCGGCCGGGCAACCTCACCGCGCTGCGGCAGCTGGCGCTGCTGTGGGTGGCCGACCGGGTCGACGAGGCGCTGCAGGAATACCGCTCGCAGCACGGTATCGGCAAGGTGTGGGAGACCCGGGAACGGGTGATCGTCGCGCTCACCGGCGGGCCCGAGGGAGACACCCTGATCCGGCGGGCTGCCCGCATCGCCGACCGGTCGGCCGGCGGCGACCTGCTCGCCGTGCACGTGGCCCGCAGCGACGGACTGGCCGCAGGGGTCTCGCACGCCTCGCTGGCCCGGCAGCGCCGGTTGGTGGAAGACCTGGGCGGCAGCTACCACTCGGTGGTCGGCGACGACGTCGCCACGAGTCTTGTGGAGTTCGCCCGTGCCGAGAACGCCACGCAGCTGGTGCTGGGCACGAGCCGCCGCGGCCGGCTGGCACGGTTCCTGACCGGCCCCGGCACGGGGGAGACCGTGACCGAGCTGTCCGGCGACATCGACGTCCACCGGGTCACCCACGAGCGGGCCGGACGCGGCACCCTCCTGCCGTCGCGGCGGCGCACGCTGTCGACGGCCCGGCTGATCGCCGGTCCGGTGGCCGGACTGGTGCTGCCGGTACTCCTCACCATCATCCTCGCCCAGCTGCGAGGCACGCTGAACTTGACCAGCGAGGCACTGCTGTTCCTGCTCGCCGTGGTCGGGGTGGCCTGCATAGGCGGCGTCACCTCCGCGGTGATCGCATCCGTGACGGCCTCCCTGCTGCTCAACTACTGGTTCATCCCGCCCATCGGGCAGTTCACGCTGGACGACCCGAACGCCCTGCTGGCTCTGGCGGTCTTCGCGGTCGTGGCGGCCACCGTGGCCGCGGTCGTGGACCGGTCCCTGCGCCTGTCCCGCCGTTCCGCCCGGGCGACGGCCGAGGCGGAGACCATGTCGTCCCTGGCCGGCAGCATCGTGCGGGGCGAGGCGACGATTCCGGCGCTCCTGGAGCGGACGCGCGAGACCTTCGGCATGGAGTCCGCGGATCTGGTGGCGGAGCCTCCCGACGCGGCCGGTGTGACGGCCGTTCCGGCGGGCCCCGGTGCCTTCCTCGTCCTGTGCGGCCGCACGCTCTCGTCGTCCGAGCGGCGGGTGCTGGCCGCGTTCGCCGCGCACGTCGGTTCAGCGGTGGAGCGGGCCCGGCTCGCCGAGGCCGCGGCCGAGGTCGAGCCGGTGAAGGCCGCCGACCGGCTGCGTACGGCATTGCTGCGGGCCGTCGGCCACGACCTGCGCACCCCGCTCGCCGCGGGCTGGGCCGCCGTCACCTCGCTGCGCAGCCGGGACGTCGAGTTCTCTCCTGAGGACCGGGACGAACTCCTCGCCACCGCCGACGAGTCCATGGCCAAGCTCAACCGCCTGGTGGAGAACCTCCTCGACCTCAGCCGCCTGGAGGCGGGCGCCCTTCCGCTGAACCTGCGTCCCACCTCTCTGGAGGAGGTCCTCCCCATGGCACTGACGGACGTCTCCGGCGTGGACGTGGCGGACGTGGAAGAGATCCCGGAGGTGCTCGCCGACCCGCCGCTGCTGGAACGGGTGATCGCCAACCTGGCCGGCAACGCCGATCGCCACACACCGCCCGGGAAAAAGGTGCTGGTCACCGCCAGTGCCCTGGCGGGCCGGGTGGAGCTTCGGGTCGTGGACCGGGGGCCCGGTCTGCCCGTCGACGGCCGGGAGCGGCTCTTCGAGCCCTTCCAGCGGCTCGGCGACACGGACAACACGACCGGCCTCGGCCTCGGACTGGCCCTAGCGCGGGGCCTGACCGAGGCCATGAACGGCACTCTCACCCCGGAGGACACTCCCGGCGGCGGGCTGACAATGGTCGTGTCGCTGCCGCTCGCCGCACAGAGCGTCGGTGCCGAACCGACGGAGCAAAGAGTGGGAGGTGCGTGATGAGCACTGTGACCAGCGCATGGAAACCGCACGGGGGCAGGAGCTGGGCAACGCCCCGAACCTGGCCGCTGCGGGACCGGCTCGCCCTGACGGCGGGCCTCGCCGGCCCCTTCCTGGCGGCCCTCGCACTTGTCCCGTTCCGTACCGGCCTGTCGCACACGAACGCCGCGCTCGTCCTCGTCGTGGTGGTCGTCGCGGTGGCCACACTGGGCAGCCGTACGGCCGGCGTGCTCGCGGCGCTGTCGGCGGCGGCCTGGTTCGACTTCTTCCTGACCCGGCCGTACGAGACCTTCGACATCACCGCGTCCGCCGACATCGAAACGGCGGTGCTCCTGCTGGTCGTCGGCGTGATCGTGTCCCAACTGGCGGCCCGCGCACGCCGCCTGGAGGTCATCACGGTCACGGACGCGGCGTACCTCTCCCGTATCCACCGGACGGCCGAACTGGCGCAGTCGTCGGGCTCCGCGGACACCGTGGTCGACCATGTCCGCCGGGAACTCACCGAACTCCTGGGGCTGCGATCGTGCCGTTTCGAGTACGGCACCCTCCTGGGGCAGCCGCCCCGGCTGGGCAACGACGGCGGCGTGACGGTGGGCAGGCGTTCGTGGGACCTGGGCACCGCCGGCTGGCCCGAGGGCGAGATCGAGCTGCGTGCCTACGGCAACGGCCACTACCTCGGCCGCTTCATGCTCACTCCCGGCCCGGGGCCGGTACCCCCGCTCCAGGCCCGGCTGGTGGCGGTGACGCTGGCCGACCAGGCCGGATCGGCGCTGGACACGGTCTGACCGGTCGGGACGGGCTGAGGCTCACTCCAGGCCGGAGGCTTTGAACACGGCCTGTGCGTTCTCGTCGTCCACGCGGCGGGCGATGCGCCCCAGGACCGTCGCACCGCAGCGCAGGAGCCCGTCGGCTGTGGCCTTCCGCGCGCCCTCGTGCAGACGGAACCACAGCTGCGGGTTGCGTACCAGGACCTCGGGGTCGATCTCGACACGGCCGCCCAGTGCGTCCCGAAGCAGGATCCGCTGGGAGATGCCGTCCAGGCACCGGACCGACACCAGCAGATCCGTCCGCACCCGATGCTCACGCACCAGTCGGCGCGTGGCCAGCCAGTTCCCGCCCGCGGACACCCGGGCGGGATACAGCACGACGAACAGCAGCCCGGCGAGAGCGAACCACAACGCGGCGCGCCACAGGTTGAGCCGGCCGGAGCCCCAGTCGATCAGGAGAACGAGCACGAGCAGCACGCCCGCGCAGCGGACGGTGGCCCACAACTCCAGCACCCACTCGGGGGCGTTCGTCGCGTCGCCGGATCCGTCGGGCCTCTCCGCGTGTGCGTCGGGCGGCCCTCCGCGCACGTCGTCGTCACGGCGTCCCATGGCGTCGACGGTAGAGACCGGCGGAGCCCGATCGGTCCGTCTTGATACGACTCTGACGGCTGTCCAGCGCTTCCTTGCCTCTTGACCATGGAACGCGTCGCCCGGCGCGAGCACATGACAGTCGCCCAGCTCACACACCCCGTCAAGGTCGCATCAAGGTCGGCCTGTTGGGCGCGAAGATGCCGCAAGGAACTGTCGGACGCGGCCGGAAACGGACAGAACCTGGATGCCGCCGCGCGCATCAGCCCGCGTGCGCGGCCGAGGCAAGAAGGAGCCCGCATCCATGTCCGTCCTGACCACCGAGCCGAACGCCGTCCCCGCCGGCGAAGAGCCTCCCGATACCGGTGAACGCCACCGGCTGACCGCCGTCACGGGCCTTGCCGCGCTGTCGCTGGACGCGATGGCGTCCGTGGCCTACGGCCCGGAGGCGATCGTCCTCGTCCTGGCAGCCGCGGGCGCCCACGGCCTGGGCTTCACGATGCCGGTCACGCTGGCCATCGCCGCCCTACTCGCAGTCCTGGTGGCGTCGTACCGGCAGGTCATCGCGGCCTTCCCGGACGGCGGCGGCTCCTACGCGGTCGCCAAGGCCCACCTGGGCGCGCGCACCAGCCTGGTGGCGGCGGCGTCCCTGGTGCTGGACTACGTCCTCAACGTCGCCGTGGCCGTCACGGCCGGAGTGGCGGCGCTGACCTCCGCATTCCCCGCCCTCTACGACGACCGGCTGTGGCTGTGCCTGGCAGTGCTCGCCCTGATCACGGGCGTCAACCTGCGCGGGATCGTGGAGTCCGCCAAGGCGTTCATCGTGCCGACGATCGTCTTCGTCGGCTCGATCTTCGTCCTCATCGCGGTCGGCCTCTTCCGCTCCCACCCCGTGAGCACGGCGACCGCAGCCGGTCACGCCTCGGTGCTCGCCGACAACGCCACGAGCGTGGGCGCCCTGCTCCTGCTGAAAGCTTTCTCCTCTGGCTGTGCCGCGCTGACGGGTGTCGAGGCCATCGCCAACGCCGTCCCCTCCTTCCGGACCCCGCGCGTCAAGCGGGCCCAGCGCGCGGAGGTCGCCCTCGGCGCCGTCCTCGGCCTGATGCTCATCGGCCTGTCGGTACTGATCGGCCGCTTCCACCTCCAGCCGGTCGAGGGCGTCACCGTCCTGGCCCAGCTGGCGGACGCCTCCCTCGGGCACAACTGGGCTTTCTACGTCATCCAGTTCGCGACGATGATCCTCCTCGCCCTGTCCGCGAACACCTCCTTCGGCGGCCTGCCGGTGCTGCTGAAGCTGCTGGCCCGCGACAACTACGCGCCGCACGTCTTCGCCCTGAAGGCCGACCGCCAGGTCCACCGACACGGTGTGCTCGCCCTGGCGCTGGTCTCGGCCGCGCTGCTGGTGTTCTCCGGCGGTGACACCAACACGCTGGTGCCGCTGTTCGCCATCGGGGTCTTCGTCGGGTTCACCATCGCCCAGGTGGGGATGGTGCGGCACTGGCGGCTGCAACGGAGGACCGGTTGGCGCGGGAAGGCGCTGCTCAACGGGTTCGGGGCCGTGCTCACCGCGGTGGCCACCGTCGTCGTCACCGCCGCCAAGTTCGCCGAAGGCGCCTGGCTCGTCGTCGTGATGCTGCCGCTGCTCGTGGCCGCCTTCGTGGCCGTCCACCGGGCCTACGGCCGGATCGGTGAGCGGCTCGGTCTCGGCCGCATACCCGAGGCCCCGCACCGCGAGCGCTCACTGGTGCTCGTCCCTGTATCGACCCTGTCCAGGCTGACCTCGGAGGCTCTCACGGCCGCCTCCTCGCTCGGCGACGAGGTCCGCGCGGTGACCGTCTGCTACCCGGACCCCGAGGACCGGGCAGCCCTGCACGCCCTGGAGCGTTCCTGGGCAGCGTGGAACCCGGGTGTCCTGCTCGTCCCCCTGTCCTGCGAGCGGCGCAGTCTGGGCCGCCCCATCGCCGCCTACGTCCGTGAGGTGACCGCGGCCGAGCCGGGCACCCAGGTGACCGTGCTCATTCCGGAGACCGAGCCGGAACGGCTGTGGCAGCGGCTGCTGCAGAACCAGCGGGGCGCGGTGGTCGCGCACGCCGTACGGCGGGAGACGGACGCGGTGATCTGCCGGCTCCGCTTCCGGCTGCCGTGAGGTCGGGGCACCCACCGCCACGATGGCCTACTCACCGGTGTTGATCAGGGGTCGTAAGAGTCCCGTCAAAGCCGTGGGTGCCGCCGTATGAGAGCCGTAAACGGGCGATCCGATCCGGCCAGGGAGACGCTTTCCTCTACTAGTCCGATTTCGTCGAACCTCACTCCAGGAGTTCGCGATGGCCGATCTGGCCTTCGTCGTCACCGTGCTCGCGGGTTTCGCGCTGGTGACCCTCGTCGCCAAGGGGGTGACGAAGCTGTGACCGCCGAGAACATCGTCGGCCTCGTCGTGGCCGTCGCCCTGCTGGGCTATCTCGTCCTCGCCCTGATCTTCCCGGAGAGGTTCTGAGACAAGACATGGGTCCCGTACTCGCCGGCTTTCTCCAGCTGCTCGCCCTCATAGGCGCGCTGGGGCTCGCCTACATCCCTCTCGGCAACTACATGGCCGGGGTCTACTCCTCCGACAAGCACCTGCGCGTCGAGAAGTGGATCTACAAGGGCATCGGCGCCAACCCGGACACCGAGATGACCTGGCCCGCGTATCTGCGCGGGGTCCTCGCCTTCTCGGCTGTCAGCGTCCTGTTCCTCTACCTGCTCCAGCGGCTCCAGGGCATCCTGCCCGGTTCGCTCGGCTTCGACTCGGTCAACCCGGCTCAGTCGTTCAACACGGCCGTCTCCTTCGTGACCAACACGAACTGGCAGTCGTACTACGGCGAGCAGACCATGGGCCACGTCGTGCAGACCGCCGGCCTGACCGTCCAGAACTTCGTCTCCGCCGCCGTCGGTATCGCCGTCGCGGTCGCCCTCGTACGGGGCTTCGCGCGCTCGCGCACGGGTGAGCTGGGCAACTTCTGGTCCGACCTGGTGCGCGGCACCATCCGTATTCTGGTTCCCGGCGCCGCGATCGCCGCCATCGTGCTGGTGGCCTGCGGAGCGATCCAGAACTTCTCCGGCATCCACGAGGTCGGCCAGTTCATGGGCGGCTCGCAGCAGTGGAACGGCGGGGCCGTGGCCTCCCAGGAGGCCATCAAGGAGTTCGGTACGAACGGCGGCGGTTACTTCAACGCGAACTCCGCCCACCCCTTCGAGAACCCCACCCCGTTCACCAACCTCTTCGAGATCTTCCTGCTGCTGGTGATCCCGTTCTCGCTGACCCGCACCTTCGGTGTGATGGTCGGCTCGGTGAAGCAGGGCTACGCGATCCTCGCCACCATGGCGACCATCTGGGTCGGCTTCGTGGCCCTGATGATGTGGACCGAGTTCGCCCACCACGGCGCGGCGCTCCAGGCCGCGGGCGGGGCGTACGAGGGCAAGGAGGTCCGCTTCGGCGTCGGGTCCTCGTCGATCTTCGCCGTGTCGACCACACTCACCTCGACCGGCGCGGTGGACTCCTTCCACTCCTCGTTCACCGGCCTCGGCGGCGGCGTCACCATCCTGGGCATGCAGCTGGGCGAGATCGCGCCCGGTGGTACCGGTTCCGGTCTCTACGGCATGCTGATCATGGCGGTCATCGCGGTGTTCATCGCCGGTCTGATGGTCGGCCGGACCCCGGAGTACCTGGGCAAGAAGATCGGCGCGCGGGAGATCAAGCTCGCGGCCTGCTACATCCTGATCACCCCGGCCCTGGTGCTGATCTTCACGGCTGCGTCCATGGCGCTGCCGACCCCGCCGCACTCGATGCTCAACTCCGGAGCGCACGGGTTCTCCGAGGTGCTGTACGCCTTCAGCTCCGCGGCCAACAACAACGGCTCGGCCTTCGCCGGTCTGAACGCGAACACCGACTGGTACAACACCATGACCGGACTCGCGATGCTGCTGGGCCGCTTCCTGCCGATGGTGTTCGTCCTGGCGCTGGCCGGCTCGCTCGCCGAGCAGAAGCCCGTCCCGGCCACGGCCGGCACCCTGCGTACCGAGAAGCCGCTGTTCACCGGCCTGCTCGTCGGCGCGATTCTGATCATCACCGGTCTGACCTACTTCCCGGCCCTGGCGCTGGGTCCGCTGGCCGAGGGGCTGGCGTCATGACCACCCGCACAGACAACGAAGAGGACTCCATGTCCACAACCACTCCGACCCGGGCGCCGCACAGCGATGTCCCCACCGGGCACAAGCCGGCCGAGGGCCGTGTCGGTGCGGGCCTCTTCGATCCGAAACAGCTCATGAAGTCGCTGCCGGACGCCTGCCGCAAGCTCGACCCGCGGGTGATGGTCAAGTCGCCCGTGATGTTCGTGGTGTGGGTCGGCTCGATCCTGACCACCGTCTTCTCCTTCAAGGACCCGGGCGACTGGTTCGGCTGGGCGACCAGTGCCTGGCTCTGGCTGACCGTGATCTTCGCCAACCTCGCGGAGGCGGTCGCCGAGGGCCGCGGCAAGGCGCAGGCGGACACCCTGCGCAAGGCCAAGACCGACACCGTCGCCCGGAGGCTCCTGTCCGACGGCGCGTCGGAGGAGCAGGTCGCCGGCACCGAGCTGAAGATCGGTGACCTGGTCGTCTGCGAGGCCGGCGACGTCATCCCGGGTGACGGTGACGTCATCGAGGGGGTCGCCTCGGTCGACGAGTCGGCGATCACGGGTGAGTCGGCTCCGGTCATCCGTGAGTCCGGCGGTGACCGCAGCGCCGTGACCGGCGGTACGAAGGTGTTGTCCGACCGGATCGTCATCAAGATCACGACGAAGCCGGGCGAGACCTTCATCGACCGGATGATCAGCCTCGTCGAGGGCGCGGCCCGGCAGAAGACGCCGAACGAGATCGCGCTGAACATCCTGCTCGCCTCGCTGACGATCGTCTTCCTGCTCGCGGTGGCCACGCTGCCGCCGTTCGCCGACTTCGCGGGCACCCATCTGACGATGGTCGTGCTGGTCGCCCTGCTGGTGTGCCTGATCCCCACGACGATCGGTGCGCTGTTGTCGGCGATCGGTATCGCGGGCATGGACCGGCTCGTGCAGCGCAATGTGCTCGCGATGTCGGGCCGCGCGGTCGAGGCCGCCGGCGACGTCTCCACCCTGCTGCTCGACAAGACCGGCACCATCACCCTCGGCAACCGCCAGGCGTCCGAGTTCGTGCCGGTCAGCGGTACGACGGAGGCCGAGGTCGCCGATGCGGCCCAGCTCTCCTCGCTGGCCGACGAAACCCCTGAAGGCCGTTCCATCGTCGTCCTGGCGAAGGAGAAGTACGGCCTGCGCGAGCGCCACCAGGGCGAGCTTGCGCACGCCGAGTGGATCGCCTTCACCGCCCAGACCCGGATGTCGGGTGTGGACGTCGACGGCCGAAAGATCCGCAAGGGCGCGACCGGTTCGGTCATCGCCTGGGTCCGTGAGGAGGGCGGCACCGTCGCGGACGACGCGGACACTCTGTCCAGCGGCATTTCGCAGGCGGGCGGCACACCGCTGTTGGTCGCCGTGAAGGACGACCAGGGCGCCCGCGTGCTGGGTGTCATCCATCTCAAGGACGTCGTCAAGGACGGCATGCGGGAGCGGTTCGAGGAACTGCGCCGCATGGGCATCAAGACCGTCATGATCACGGGTGACAACCCGCTGACTGCGAAGGCGATCGCCGAGGAGGCGGGCGTCGACGACTTCCTCGCGGAGGCCACGCCCGAGGACAAGATGGCGCTCATCAAGCGGGAGCAGGCCGGCGGCAAGCTGGTCGCGATGACCGGTGACGGCACCAACGACGCGCCCGCACTCGCGCAGGCCGACGTCGGCGTGGCGATGAACACCGGTACGTCGGCCGCCAAGGAGGCCGGCAACATGGTCGACCTCGACTCGAACCCGACCAAGCTCATCGAGATCGTCGAGATCGGCAAGCAGCTGCTGATCACGCGCGGTGCGCTGACGACGTTCTCCATCGCCAACGACGTCGCGAAGTACTTCGCGATCATCCCGGCGCTGTTCGCGGCCGTCTACCCGGGGCTGGACAAGCTCAACATCATGGGCTTGTCCTCGCCGGACTCGGCGATCCTGTCCGCGGTCGTCTTCAACGCGCTGGTCATCATCGCGCTGGTGCCGCTGTCTCTGAAGGGCGTGCAGTACCGGCCGGTCAGCGCCGACAAGATGCTGCGCCGCAACCTCACGATCTACGGCATCGGCGGACTGATCGTCCCGTTCATCGGCATCAAGATCATCGACCTGCTCATCTCCCTCATCCCCGGAATCGGCTGATCGCCATGAACAACTCCATTACGAACACAGCCCGGTTGCTCGGGGCGGGCCTGCGGGCGCTGCTCGTGCTGACCCTGGTCACCGGTGTCATCTACCCGCTGGTGGTCACGGGGGTGGCCCAGGCGCTGTTCCACAACAAGGCGAACGGCTCCGAGGTCACGTCGGACGGCAAGGTCGTCGGCTCGTCCCTGATCGGACAGTCGTACAACCTGCCGCTGAAGAAGGGCCAGCAGACCCCGGACCCGGACCTGAAGTGGTTCCAGGGCCGCCCGGCCAACGGGCTCGGCAGCAACAGCGTCAACACCCAGTACAAGCTGATCCTGTCCGGTGCCACGAACCTGTCCGCCGACAGCAAGGTGCTGATCCAGCAGGTGAAGGACGCCAAGGCCGCGGTCGTCAAGGACAACTCCGTGCCCGGCTACACCGTCAAGCCGTCGGACGTGCCCGCGGACGCGGTCACCTCCTCGGGCTCCGGCCTGGACCCGGACATCTCCCCGGCCTACGCCGACCTCCAGGTCCACCGGATCGCCGCGAAGAACGGCCTGTCCGTCGCCCAGGTCCAGAAGCTGGTCGACGACCACACCGACGGCCGCGCCCTCGGCTTCGTCGGCGAGCCCCGGGTGAACGTCCTGGAACTCAACATCGCGCTCAAGGACCTCGTAGCGAAGCAGTGATGGCCTTACGCGACCCGTATGGGAGTCGGCGGCCGGGGGAGTATCCCGGAACCGCCGGCTCCCACCGTCATGACGTCGCCCGCCCCGCTTCCCGCGGGTACGGCCCGACGTACGACAGGAGAGGCACACACCCATGACCCGGGTGCTCGTGGCGGAGGACGACCCGCAGCTCGTACGGGCCCTCGTCATCAACTTGCAGGCACGCAAGTACGGAGTGGACGCCGCCCCCGACGGCGCCACGGCGCTTCGGCTCGCCGCCGCGCGCCAGCCCGACGTGGTCCTGCTCGACCTCGGTCTGCCCGACATGGACGGCGTCGACATCATCAAGGGCCTGCGGGGCTGGACCCGCGTGCCGATCCTGGTCCTGTCCGCCCGGCAGGGCTCCGACGAGAAGGTGGCCGCGCTCGATGCGGGCGCTGACGACTACATCACCAAGCCGTTCAGCATGGACGAACTGCTCGCCCGGTTGCGGGCCGCCGTCCGCCGCACCGAGGACACACCTCTGGTGCCCGATGCGACCCTTGTCGAGACAGGGGAGTTCAGCATCGACCTGCTCGCCAAGAAGGTCGTCCGCGGCGGGCGGGACGTACGGCTGACCCCGACGGAATGGCACCTGCTGGAGATCCTGGTGACCAATCCGGGCCGGCTGATCACGCAGAAACACCTCCTGCAGGAGGTCTGGGGTGTCTCGCAGAGCAACAAGACCAACTACCTGCGCGTCTACATGGCCCAGCTCCGCCGGAAACTGGAGACGGACCCGTCCCACCCCCGCTATCTGATCACCGAGCCCGGCATGGGCTACCGCTTCGAGGGATGACATGGCACGTGGCAAGCTCCGGATCTACCTCGGCGCGGCACCGGGCGTCGGCAAGACCTACGCCATGCTCTCCGAGGCGCACCGCCGTATCGAGCGGGGCACCGACTGCGTGGTCGCTTTCGTGGAGCACCACCACCGGCCGCGCACCGAGGTGATGCTGCACGGACTTGAGCAGATCCCGCGCAAGGAGCTGGAGTACCGGGACAGTGTCTTCAGCGAGATGGACGTGGACGCCGTCCTGGCCCGCAGGCCCCAGGTGGCCCTGGTCGACGAACTGGCCCACACGAACATCCCCGGCTCCCGCAACACCAAGCGTTGGCAGGACGTCGAGGAGCTGCTGGCCGCCGGGATCGACGTGATCTCGACGGTCAACATCCAGCACTTGGAGTCGCTGGGCGACGTCGTTGAGTCGATCACCGGGGTACGGCAGCGGGAGACCGTTCCGGACGAGGTGGTGCGGCGGGCGGACCAGATCGAGTTGGTCGACATGTCCCCGGAGGCGCTGCGCCGCCGGATGGCCCACGGGAACATCTACAAGTCGGACAAGGTCGACGCGGCCCTGTCCAACTACTTCCGGCCGGGCAACCTCACCGCTCTGCGTGAACTGGCGCTGCTGTGGGTGGCCGACCGGGTCGACGCGTATCTCACCGAGTACCGCAGCGAGCACCAGGTCTCGACCATCTGGGGTTCGCGCGAGCGGATCGTCGTCGGCCTGACCGGCGGGCCGGAGGGGCGGACGCTGATCCGGCGCGCCGTACGGCTCGCGGAGAAGGGCGCCGGCGGCGAGGTGCTGGCCGTCTACATATCCCGCAGCGACGGGCTGACCTCGGCCTCCCCGAAGGAACTCGCCGTCCAGCGCACCCTGGTCGAGGACCTCGGCGGCACCTTCCACCAGGTCGTCGGCGACGACATACCGGTGGCCCTCCTGGACTTCGCGCGTGCGGTCAACGCGACCCAGATCGTCCTCGGCGTCTCCCGGCGTCGGAGCTGGCAGAACATCTTCGGGCCGGGCGTCGGCGCCACGGTCGCCCGGGACTCCGGCCCGGATCTCGACGTCCACCTCATCACCCACGACGAGGTCGGCAAGGGCCGCGGACTGCCGGCGGCGCGCGGGGCACGCCTGGGACGTTCCCGGGTCATCTGGGGCTGGCTAGCCGGCGTGCTGGGACCTGTCCTCCTCACCTGGCTCCTCGCCGGCGCTGCTCCGGACGTCGGCCTGGCCAACGACATGCTGCTGTTCCTGACGCTGACGGTGGCGGCGGCCCTGTTGGGCGGTCTCGCCCCGGCGTTGGCCTCTGCGATCGTGGGCTCCCTGCTGCTGAACTGGTTCTTCACTCCGCCAGTCCACACCCTCACCATCGCCGACCCGAAGAACATCGTCGCCATCGCGATCTTCGTCGGGGTCGCCGTGTCGGTGGCCTCGGTGGTGGACCTTGCAGCCCGTCGCACCCACCTGGCGGCGCGGCTGCGGGCCGAGTCGGAGATCCTGTCCTACCTCGCGGGCAACGTCCTGCGCGGTGAGACCTCGCTGGAGGCGCTGCTGGAACGGGTGCGGGAGACCTTCGGCATGGAGTCGGTGGCGCTGCTGGAGCGGACCGGCGAGACGGCTCCCTGGACCTGCGCGGGAAGCGTGGGGTCCCGGCCCGCCGAGCACCCGGAGGAAGCGGACGTCGACGTACCAGTCGGCGACCACATGGCCCTGTCCCTGCGCGGCCGCGTGCTGCCCGCCTCCGACCGCCGCGTACTGGCCGCGTTCGCCGCCCAGGCCGCCGTCGTCCTGGACCGCCAGCGCCTCCAGCGCGAGGCCGACCGCGCCAAGGAACTGGCCGAGGGCAACCGGATCCGGACCGCGCTGCTCGCCGCCGTCAGCCACGACCTGCGCACCCCGCTCGCCGGCATCAAGGCCGCTGTGTCCTCGCTGCGCTCCGACGACGTCGAATGGTCAGAAGAGGACCAGACGGAACTGCTCCAGGCCATAGAGGAAGGCGCCGACCGGCTCGACCTCCTGGTCGGCAACCTGCTCGACATGTCGCGCCTCCAGACCGGCACCGTCACCCCCATCATCCGCGAGACCGACCTCGACGAGGTCGTGCCCATGGCGCTCGACGGGGTGCCGGAGGACAGCGTGGAACTGGACATCCCCGAGACGCTGCCCATGGTCGACGTCGACCGGGGACTGCTGGAACGGGCCGTCGCCAACGTCGTCGAGAACGCCGTCAAGTACAGCCCGCCCGGCGAGAAGGTCCTGGTGTCGGCGAGCGCCATCGCCGACCGGGTCGAGGTACGGGTCGTCGACCGCGGACCCGGCGTCCCGGACGAGGCCAAGGACCGCATCTTCGAACCCTTCCAGCGCTACGGCGACTCACCCCGCGGCGCGGGAGTCGGCCTCGGTCTCGCGGTCGCGCGCGGCTTCACCGAGGCCGTCGGCGGCACGATCCACGCCGAGGACACGCCCGGGGGCGGCCTCACCATGGTGCTCGCCCTGCCGACGGCTCCCGAGCGGCTGCCACAGCAGACGGAGCTGCCCGCCGCGACCACGTCCTGAGGCGCTCAGGTGCCGGGCGGCACGGTGTCGAACTCCCGCTGAAGACGCCTGGTGTCCAGCCGCAGCCGCAGCACGTTCCGGCGGTGCGCTGCCTCCAGCACGGCCTGAAGCGGGGACGGCGGCACCGCGAGAACCGGGCACCCGGCGTGGGCGAGGCAGTAGCGGCCGACCGATGGCCCCAGCCCGCGGTGCAGCAGCCCTCGCCGTCCGGCGCCGACCACGATGACGTCGTCCTCCCGGTCGGCGATCTGCACCAGCGCCGGCCCCGGGGTGCCCCGGGCCACGAGTGCCTGCCCGGGCAGCCAGGAGCCCGTGTCGCCGCACACGTCACGCAGCGCATCGAGCAGCCTCTCCCGTGCCAGCCGCTCCCACTCCGGGACCATGACGGCCGCTGCCGGGGACCTGCGGGCCGCGAGCTCGCCGCCGGGCGGCACCCAGGCGAGTACCGGCCACAGCTCCGCCCCGCGGCGCCGCGCCTCGTCGGCGGCCCTCACCAGGGCGGTGAGACTGCCCGGTGAACCACTCACTCCTACTACGAGGCGAGCGGTCGAGGACGGGTAGGACTCGGACATCTGATCCTCCTCGGAACGTCTCCATCTCACCTCTGTTCCGCGGCTTCCGAACACCCCTCGCGCCAGTTCTTGGCGACCTTCTGACGGCTCCTTCCACGCCCTCTCACCAGCGGCGTCAGCACTCCGTCAAGGTCGTCCGGACGGACGTCAGCGTCCCGTCAGGGAACGTCCGGTCGCCCCTGTCATCGGGCATAACGTCGAAGGCGAGCCCCGGTCCGCCTCCCCGCGTCCGGGGCGGACCAGAGATCACTCGCTCCTTGCCCTCCGGGAGGCACCCCATGGCAAAGCTGCTCCACGACGACGACCCCGACCCCGCCCATCGGTTTCCGGCCGGGCCCCTCTACGTCCCGGTCCAGCCGGGCCCCTCCGGGTGTGCGGCCCGGCTCTTCCGCACCCCGCTCGGCGACCGTACGGCCGTCGGTTTCACGTCCGTACAGCGACTGACCGCGACGCTCGGCGCCGACCAGGCGTGGATCCGCCTTGCCGAGCCTGCCCTGCGCGCGCTGACCGCCCCGCTCGGCATCGCCACCGTCACGGTGGACCCGCAGTTCTCGGCGCCGGCTCCCGCACCGGTCGAGCCCGCCACTCCTGTTCCCGCGCTGCGGATCGCCTGAGAGGGGCAGCCACGATGACCACAGTCCACGAACCCACCGCCGCCACCACCACCGCCACGTCTACCGAACTGTCGGTGTGGCCCGCCTCGGCCACCGAGCCCCGGCGCGGCGACCTCGCCGTGGGCGGCGTGTCGCTCGCGGAGATCGCCGACCGCTTCGGCACCCCCGTCTACGTCCTCGACGAGAACGAGGTCCGCGAGCGCTGCCGCACCTACCGGCACGCCTTCCCCGACGCCGAAGTCCTCTACGCCGCCAAGGCGTTCCTGTGCCGGGCCATGGCCCACTGGGTCGACGAGGAGGGCCTCGGCCTCGACGTCTGCTCGACCGGCGAACTCGAACTCGCCGTCACCACCGGCTTCCCGCCCGAGCGGATCACGCTGCACGGCAACGCGAAGTCGCCCCGCGACCTGGACACCGCCCTGCGCCTGGGAGTCGGCCGTATCGTCATCGACAGTCCGTCGGAGATCGCCCGGCTCGCCGCGGCGGTCGGACCTGACGGACACCAGAAGGTCATGGTCCGGGTCGTGCCCGGCATCAGCGCCGGCGGCCACGAGAAGATCCGCACCGGCACGGACGACCAGAAGTTCGGCCTGCCCATCGCCGACGGCTACGCCCAGCACGCCATCACCCGGATCCTGGACCAGCCGCAGCTCCAACTCACCGGCCTGCACTGCCACCTGGGCTCCCAGATCACCAGCGTCAAGCCGTACCTCGCCGCCGTGCGCCGCATGGTCGGTCTCATGACCCGGCTGGACGAGCAGCACGAAGTGATGCTCCCCGAACTCGACCTCGGCGGCGGCCACGGCATCGCCTACCGCCCCGGTGAGGAAGCCCTCGACCTGACGGCCCTGGCCCGCAAGGTCCGTTCCGAGCTCACCGACGCCTGCGTCGCGGCCGGACTCCCCGTCCCCCGGCTGATCATCGAACCGGGACGGGCGATCGTGGGCCCCGCGGGCATCGCTCTGTATCGCGTCCTGTCCGTCAAGCGCACCGGCTCGCACACCTACGTCGCCGTGGACGGCGGCATGAGCGACAACCCGCGCCCGGCCCTGTACGGCGCCCGCTACGCCCCTCGGCTGATCGGCAGGCACAGCACTGGGGCCCCGGCACGGGTGACCGTGGTCGGCCGCCACTGTGAGGCGGGCGACATCGTCGCCGCCGACGCCCAACTCCCCGCCGACGTAGGCCCCGGCGACCTGCTCGCCGTACCCGTGGCCGGCGCCTATCACGTGTCCATGGCCTCGGGCTACAACGTGGTCGGACGCCCGCCCGTGGCCGCCGTACGCGACGGCATCGCCCGCCTCCTGGTCCGCCGCGAGTCCCTGGAGGACATCCGCAGCCGCGACGTGGGCCTGTAGCCGGCCCGGCGTGGGGAACACGCGGGACCAGTCACCGAACAGCCTGTCCCGGACGGATCTGGTCGTACCAGCGCTCGCGCACCTTGTCCCGCACGGCGGCGTTGCGGACGGCGACTTGGTCGCGCCTGGTGGCCGGGGCACCGTGCCGCTACGGTGTTGCCATGTCGAATGACCTGCCCGGCCTACGAGCGTCGCACGAGGATCGCGAGCGCGTCGTGGAAGTGCTGCGGGTCGCCGCCGGTGACGGCCGACTCGACGCCGAGGAACTCGACATGCGGCTGGAGAGCGCGCTTTCGGCGCGGACACTCGGCGAGTTGGCCGACCTCACCGGCGACCTGCCGACCGCGCGGGCGGACAGGGACAAAGACCTACTCGTGGTTGAGCAGCACGGCGGCAAGTACGTACGGGAGGGACGCTGGGTGGTACCCGCGCGCATCGAGCTTCGCACGCGCGAGTGCCGGGTCACCTTCGACTTCACCCACGCGGTGTTCACGTCGGACGCCCTGCGCATCGAGACCGACATGGTGCACGGCAAGCTGTTCTTCGCCGGCTCGCCGGACATCGTGATCGGCACGGACGGGCTCAACCTCACCTACTCCAAGGTCAAACTCCGCCCCAAGAACACCGCCGCCGATGCCCGCGTGCGCATCGAACTCGTCGGAAAGCTCGTGCATGCGAAGGTCATCGAGCGGCGGGCGTAACGCGGGCGTGTCCTGATGGGTTCCGTCAAGCGGTGTGTTCTGTCTGAGATGTGTCAGCTTGTTGCGCCGGGCGGAAGGTGAGGGGTGCCATTTGATTCTCCCCGGATTCTCCCCGGCGCTGACGAGCCCTCAAGATCATCCACATCACTACTTCCCAGAGACTCCCCAGAGCCCGTATGTGCCCCAATTGCGCCAGGTGCGAGAGCAAACAGCGGAAGCTCCGCATGGGTGGGTGCTCATCCCTAAAGCCAGTCCCGGCGCTTGAAAATAACGTACAAACTGGCGCATACAACCCCCATCAGGACGATCGCGAAGGGGTATCCCAGCGCCCAGTGCAGCTCCGGCATCTCCCGGAAGTTCATGCCGTAGATCGTGCCGACGAGTGTGGGAGCGAACAGAATCGCGGCCCAGCTCGAGATCTTCTTGATCTCCTCGTTCTGTTCGAAGCCTGCCTCCGCCAGTGCCCGCATCTCCGCGTTCTGCTGCTGGGTGACCAGGGTCGCGTTGACCGTGAGGATCTCGGTGAGGGCCTGGCGGAAGCCGTCGACGCGTTCGCTGGTGTGGGTGACGTGGTCGGCCACGTCCCGTAGGTAGCGCTGGAGTTCCTCGTCGGTCTCGTACTTCGTGAAGCCCGCCATCAGGCCGTGCAGCATGCCCACCAGGGGGCGGGTCGCGCGCTGGAACTCGACCGTCTCGCGGGAGAGTTCGTAGATACGGCGGGAGACTTCCGGGTCGCCCCGGAAGACCTCCGTCTCGATCTCGTCGATGTCGTTCTGCACGCCCGCGACGACCGGGGCGTAGCCGTCGACCACCGCGTCGAGTATGGCGTAGAGAACCGCCTCCGGGCCGAGCTTGAGGAGGTCGGGGGAGTCCTCCATGCGGCGGCGGACCGCGGAGAGATCGGGGGCCGCGCCATGGCGGACCGTGATCACGAAGTCGGGGCCTACGAAGACGTGCAGCTCGGCGAAGTCGACCTCCTCCGGCGCGTCCAGGTAGCGGGCCGCCCGCAGGACGACGAACAGGGTGTCGCCGTACCGTTCCAGCTTCGGCCGCTGGTGCGCCTCCATCGCGTCCTCCACCGCGAGCGGATGCAGGCCGAACTCGGCCGCCAGTGAGAGGAGTTCGTCGGAGGTCGGGCGGGCCAGACCGATCCATGCCATGCCCGCTGGGTGCTCGCGCAGCTCGCGGTAGGTCTCCGCGAGGGTGGCCGGCGTGGACACGCGCACGCCGTCCCGGTACAGCGCCGCCTCCACGACGCTCGGTTGCTCCCCGGGCGCCGCGTCCGCCGCGTACTCCGGCCGCGGCTGCTCGGCCGTGTCCGGCTCCGGCGGCAGCGCGCGCCGCCAGACGGACCTCCTGGCGCTCCGGCCGTTCCTGCCGTTCCCGGAGGAGTTCCTCGGGACCGGACCCGGGCGTCGCTCGGACATCACGGCCGCCTCTCGATGGCGCCTGCATCGGCGTGACCAGTACGTCTCGGTGCAGGATATACGGGGGCGTACGCGGGGGAGCGGGGGCGGTGCAGGACGGTTCCTGTCCTAGTCCGGCGCTAGCCTGCCCGCATGACGAAGCAGCCGTCCGGCCCGGTCCTCGGCACCCGCGCCCTCAACCGCGCCACCCTCGACCGCCAGCTCCTCCTGCGCCGCTCGGCGCGGTCGGCGCAGGAGGCCGTGGCACACCTCGTCGGCCTCCAGGCGCAGAACGTCAAGCCGCCGTACTACGCCCTCGCCGCCCGTCTCCACGACTTCGTCCCCGCGCACCTCGCCGAGCCCATGGCCGGCCGGGAGGTGGTCCGGATCGTCACCCTGCGGTCGACCATCCACACCCACACCGCCGACGACGCCCTCACCCTGCGGCCGCTCGTCCAGGCGGCCCGCGACCGGGAGCTGACCCACTTCCGCGCGGGCCTGGCCGGTGTGGACCTGGACCGCCTCGCCCTGCTCGCCCGGGAACTGGTGGAGGCCCGGCCGCGCACCATGGCCGAGCTGCGTACGGCCCTGAGCGCCGAGTGGCCGGGCGCCGACCCGCGGGCCCTCGCCGTCGCCGCGCGGTGCCGGCTGCCGCTCGTCCAGGTCACCCCGCGCGGCGTGTGGGGGCACCGCGGGCAGGTCGCCCTCACCACCGTCGAGCACTGGCTGGGCCGCCCCGCCGAACCGGCACCCGCCCCCGACGCCACGGTCCTGCGCTACCTCGCCGCCTTCGGTCCCGCCTCCGTCAAGGACATGCAGGCCTGGGCCGGACTGACCCGGCTCCGCGCGGCGTTCGAACGGCTGCGCCCCGATCTCCTCACCTTCCGGGACGAGCACGGGACGGAACTCTTCGACCTGCCCGACGCGCCCCGACCCGACCCCGACACCCCGGCCCCGCCGCGCTTCCTCCCCGAGTTCGACAACCTCCTGCTCTCCCATGCCGACCGCACCCGGGTCGTCCCGTCCGAGTACCGCGGCCGGGCCTGGCAGGGCAACCAGGCGTTCCGCACCCTGCTCGTGGACGGTTTCCTGGCGGGGGTGTGGCAGTGGGAGGAGGACAGCGCCCTGGTCATCGAGACCTTCGGTCGCCTGGGCCGGGCCGAGCGCGCCGACGTCACCGAGGAGGCCGAGCGCATGCTGGCCGTGATGCACCCGGGGACCTCGTACGACATCCGGTTCGGGACGGTCGTCCATGGATAGGGGGCGCTGCGGGCTGCTCGTGGTAGCCCGCAACGCCCCCCGGTCACTCACCTGAGGGATACTCAGGAGACCTTCTGGTTACGAGTCGACCTGCGCGGTCACCAGGTTCGAGAAGGTGGTCAGCCGGGTGTAGACACCCGGGTAACCGGCCTCCGCGCACCCCTCTCCCCAGGAAGTGATCCCTGCCAGGACGCCCCCGATGAGCAGGGGACCGCCGCTGTCGCCCTGGCAGGTGTCTGTGCCGCCGGCGGTGTATCCGGCGCAAACCATGTCGGTCTGGACGAAGTCCGAACCGTAGGCGCTCTTGCAGCTGGAGTCGGACACGATCGGGACGGTCGCGGTCCGCAGCTGGTTGGAGGAGCTGCCGTTCTCCGAGGTGGTGCCCCAGCCCAGGATGCGGGCCGTGGTGCCGGCCGCGTACACCCCGGTCTGGGAGGAGCTGACGTACGACGCCGGGGTGTACGGCATCGACGTCGACAGGGTCAGCACGGCCACGTCGTCGCCGTTGGTGGCGTCCGTGTAGTCCGGGTTGATCCAGATCTTGCCGACCTTGCTGACCGTGCCGTCGGTGCCGTTCAGGTTCGTACGGCCGCCGACCACCCGGACGCTGCTGGTGGACTCGCCCTCCATGCAGTGCGCGGCGGTCACCACCTTGGTGGCCGACACCAGGGTGCCGCCGCAGAACTGGCTGCCGGACGCGTCCGTGATCTGCATCATGAACGGGTACGCGGTCGTGGTGGTCGTGGTGCCGCCGACGATCGGCTGGGGGGCGGCTGACGCGGTGGGGGACGCGATCAGCGCGGTCGCCGCGGCGGCAGCGGTGGCTGCCAGCACTGCGGCGGTCCTTCTTGCGCGGTGGTGCCCGAACATGAGTCTCCTCAGTGGGGGTTGCCGGTGGGGGTCGCGCGGGTGTGGGGGGTGCAGCACGAGGGTCGCGGGACCGACCCCCGTATGCCCGGGCGAGCGGCACATCCATAAGCTAGGACCCGGAACCCCACCCTCCCAATGAGGGAACCCCCTAGGGGGATGGGGGAGGGAAAACCCTCGGTCCGCCTCAGTTAACAAGAGCGGCGCTCAGCGCGCGCGTCGCCCTGCGGCCAAACGGACTATGTCGACCCGCGATCGGATGCCCAGCTTGCGGTAGACCCGGGTCAGGGTGGCCTCGACCGTCTTGACGCTGATGAACAGCCGGGCGGCGATCTCCCGGTTGGTGGCCCCCTCCATGACCAGCGCGGCGACCTGACGCTCCATCGCGGCCAGACCCTCCAGCGCGGCCGGCTCGGCGGGCGGGACCGCCGCGGGCTCGGGGTCCGGCGCCGAGACGGCCTCGTCCACCTGACGCAGCCAGGGCAGCGCCCGGCACCGCCGGAACAACCGGGTGGCCTCGTCGTACGCCGCCGGGGAGCGCCGCCCGCGCAGCGAGGCCAGCGCGAACGCGGCCCGTGCCTCCTCCAGGCCGTGGCCCAGTTTGGCGAACCGGTCCTGAGCCGAGGTCAGCTGGGTGGCGGCCGTCTCGTGGTCGCCGTGCGCGGCGCGGACCAGCGCCTCGGCCCGGTCGAGGGCGGCGAGGACGCTCTCCCGGCCGAGCCTGAGCGCGTGCTCCCGGGTGACGTCGATGACGTCCTGCGCCTCGGCGGTTTCACCCACCCGGACGAGTGCCTCGGCGAGGTCCCCCTGCCAGCGGCCGCGGGCCGGGTCGGTGATGCCGAGGCTCTGCTCCAGTTCCCGCACCCGGCGCAGCGAGCGCACGGTCCCCGCCGGGTCGCCCGCCACCAACTGGGCGTAGCCGAGCGCGCCCAGGGCCCGGGACAGGTACATCGTGTCGCCGTCCTGTTCGGCGTGCTCCACCGCCTCCCGGGCCAGCGCCAGCCCCCGGTCGACGTCGCCGCCGGACGCCTCGGCCAGTGAGGTGAGCATCGCGGAGGCGGTCTCGCCGATCCCGGAGTCATGGGCCAGGCCCAGTCCCTCGCGGGCCAGGTCCAGGGCGCGGCCGCAGTGCCCCGAGCGCAGTTCGGTCTCGGCGAGCCCGCGCAGGAAGTGCACCTCGCTCTCCACCTGGCCGCGCCGGCGCACCTCGCGCAGCAGCGCGGTGACCGTGGTCCGGGCCTCGGCCAGTTGGTCGCTCATCACCAGCCAGCGGAACCGGGCGCTGCCCGCCCCGTTGTGGTGGCAGGCCACGTTCGGGTCCTGCGGCTCCTTCAGGGCGCGTTTGATGGTGGCCGGCGCGTCCGGATGGCCCATCAGGGTCTCCACCTGCGCCTGCAGGGACAGCGCGAGGAGTTCGGTGCGCCGGTCGCCGCCCTGGGCCGCCAGGCCGGCCGAGTGCGCGGCCGCCTGCCGGGCCGCGGTGAAGTCGCCCTCCACGATCAGGGAGCGCCATGCCAGCTGGTAGTGGACCAGGCCCAGCAGCCGCGGGTCGTCACCGGCGTCGGCGAGGGCGTGCGGGAAGGCCGCGTCCACCTCGGTCATGGTGTGGCCCGCGGAGTCGATCACGATGATCCAGGCCCGCACCCGGTCCGCCGGACGGGTGGCCCGGGTGAGCACCTCGCGGGCGATGTCCTGGGCGAGGTCGATCTCGCCCGCGCTGGTGGCGTCCTCGGCGGCCAGCAGCCGCCGTTCGTCGGGACCGGGCGTGTTGTCGCCCGGGGTGTGCCGGGCGGCGAGCAGCCCGATCTGCGCGGCCACCGAGGGCGCGCCCCGGTCCCGGGCCTGGGCGGCGGCCTCGGCGAGCCGCGCGGCCACCTCGGGATCGGTGCCGGTGGTGGCCAGGGCCAGGTGCCGGGCCCGCTCGATCGGGTCGGAGGCGGCCGTGGACAGGGCCGCGTGCGCGGCCCGGCGCTCCTGCGCGGGCGCCTCCGCGTACAGCGCGGCGGAGATGAGCGGGTGCGCGAAGCGTACGGCCGGACCCTCCGGCTCGGTGGCCAGCAACCCCAGTTCGGCCGCCTGGGCGCACTCGGCCTCGGCGTTCTCCCGGCCGGCCGCGCGCAGCAGCGCCTGGGTGGGGCGGGCGCCGGCGCTGGCCACCAGGAGGGTCCGGCGGGCCTCCACGGAGAGCATGTCGAGACGGCTGAGCACCAGGGCGCGCAGCGAGGTGGGCACCGGCAGCGGCTCGCCGGGGCGGGGCGGGGTCGGGTTCTCGGCGAGGGCGCGGCCGAGCTCCAGGGCGAACAGCGGGTTGCCGCCGCTGGTGCGGTGGATCTCCCGGACCGTCGCCCGCGTCAGCCCGGCGTGCCCGCGGTGGTCGAGGAGCTCCGAGACCTGTGTGCGGTTGAGCGGCCCGAGGCGCACGGCGACGGTGTCCGGCGGCGACGCGCGCAGGTGGCGGTCGTACTCCTGGCCCTCCGTGCGGACCGCGCTCAGCAGTTGGACCGGGGTGCCGCCGAGCCGCCGGGCGGCGAAGCCGAGGAGTTCGGAGCTGGCCGGATCCAGCCACTGGAGGTCGTCCGCGACGATCAGCACCGGTCCCTCGGCGGCCAGCGCGCGCAACGTGGACAGCACCGCGAGACGCAGTGCCAGTCCGTCGCGCTGGAGGGTGGACTCGCCGCGCCCGGTCAGTGCCGACTCCAGGGCGGTGCGCTGGGCGGCGGGCAGCCGGCCGGAGACCTCGTCGAGGACCAGTCCGAAGAGGTCAGCGAGGGCGAGGAAGGGAAGATGGGATTCCGACTCGGTGGCCGAGCAGCGCAACACGGTTCTCGCGGACGGGGCGTATTCCGCGTCCAATGCCCGCAGGACGGTCGATTTCCCGATTCCGGCGGGTCCGTGCAGGAGCACACTGCCGCCCGAGGCGAGCTGGTCCCGGGCCGCCGCGACCAGCTCCGAGCGGCCGATGACCAGGTCGGGGCGGCATCTGGCAGGCTCCTGGAAGTCCCGTCGCACGGTCACCGCTCCCCTCCTGTGTCGTGTCCCAGCCAAATACTAGGCAAGGAACGCGGAAATCCGGCCGGACGGCGTGGTGAGGGACATAACAGCGCCCCGACGGATGTGCATGCACAGCGCGTCCGCAGGACTGGAACATGACTGGAATGCGTCCCGTCCGGGCTATGGCAGCAACCCCGTGCGACGAGCCGTCGACACCGCCTCCCCCCGGGTGTGCGCGCCCAGCTTCCGCATCGCCGAACGCAGATAGCCCTTGACCGTCTCGGGCCGCAGCCCCAGCCGTTGGGCCACCGCCGCGTTGGTCGCGCCCGCCGCCACCAAGGCGAGGACGTCCAGCTCACGGGGGGCCAGGGTGGCTCCGGTGCCCGGGGCCGAGGTGGTCAGCAGACCGCAGGCGGCCAGGAGTTCGGCGCGCAGTTCGGGGTCGGTGATCCGCGGCGCCAGCGCCCGCAGCGCCGCATGCGCCTCCCGCACCTGCTCCCACGCGGCTCCGGGCTCCGCCACGACGGCGGGTTCCGGCCGCGCCGCGGCCAGCAGCCCCCGGGCCTCGTCCTGCACGACCAGCGCCTGTTCCACGTCCCGGGCCGCCGCCACCGCCGCGCCCAGCGTCCGGTCGCCGAGCGGCTGGGCCGTGCGCAGCGCCCCGTACAGCACGCCCCGCACCCGGCGGCGCACCACCACCGGTACGGCGAGGACCGAGCGGATGCCCTCGGCCGCCACCGGGATGTCGTACTCGTGGCTGATCTGCCGGGAGACGGAGTAGTCGGTGACCGCGCACGGCCGGGCCAGCGCCACCGCCTTGCCGCCCAGGCCGTTGCCCGAGGTCACCGCGAGCGAGCGCAGGGACATCGTGTGGGTGCCGCTCAGCTCGCTGATCCGCATCTGCGTCCGGCCCGCCTCGACCAGTCCGCCGAAGGCGATGGGGAGCCCGGTGACACGCCGGAGCCTGGCCAGCGCACCGCGTATCTCGACCGCCCCCGCGACCTCTGCTGCCACCTGTGTTGCCCCTTCGACCCCGGCCTCGTGCGGTCCACACCCCCGTTCGGGGGTAGTGAGACCTGCATCACGGATTACACGATGCCAGAGAGCCGCCCGGCAATGGTCCGGTACCGAAGGAGACGCGTATGACGAGTGCGACGGAGGACTTCCGCAGGGCACGGGACTTCCTGCTGGAACACCGGACGGACTACGCCACCGCCTACGAGGGTTTCGAGTGGCCGCGTCCGGACCACTTCAACTGGGCGCTCGACTGGTTCGACGTCATCGCCGAGGGCAACGACCGCACCGCCCTGCACATCGTGGAGGAGGACGGCTCCGAGACGAAGCTGTCCTTCGCCGAGCTGGCCGAGCGCTCCGACCGGGTCGCGAACCACCTGCGCGCCCGGGGTGTCGAGCCCGAGGACCGCATCCTCGTCATGCTCGGCAACCAGGCCGAGCTGTGGGAGACCGCGCTCGCCGCGATGAAGCTGCGTGCCGTCGTCATCCCGGCGACCCCGCTGCTCGGCCCGGCCGACCTGCGCGACCGGGTGGACCGGGGCCGGGTGAAGCACGTGCTCGTACGCGCCGAGGACGCGGCCAAGTTCGACGAGGTGCCGGGGGCCTACACCCGGATCGCGGTGGGCGGGGTGCCGGTGGCGGGCTGGGAGCCGTACGAGGACGCATACGTCGCCGCCCCCGACTTCGTGCCGGACGGCCCGACCCTCGCCGACGACCCGCTGATGCTCTACTTCACCTCGGGTACCACCGCCCATCCCAAGCTGGTCGAGCACACCCACACCTCGTACCCCATCGGGCACCTGGCCACCATGTACTGGATCGGCCTCAAGCCCGGCGACGTGCACCTGAACATCTCCTCGCCGGGCTGGGCCAAGCACGCCTGGTCGAACCTGTTCGCACCCTGGAACGCCGAGGCCACCGTCTTCATCCACAACTACACGCGCTTCGACGCGGGCCGGCTGATGGCCGAGATGGACCGGCACGGGGTGACCTCCTTCTGCGCCCCGCCGACCGTGTGGCGGATGCTGATCCAGGCCGACCTCACCCAGCTGGCCACCCCGCCCAGGGAGGTCGTGGCGGCCGGTGAGCCGCTCAACCCCGAGGTGATCGAGCAGGTCCGGCGGGCCTGGAACGTCACCATCCGGGACGGGTTCGGCCAGACGGAGACGGCCGTACAGGTCTCCAACAGCCCGGGGCAGCCGCTGAAGACCGGCTCGATGGGCCGCCCGAGCCCCGGGTACCGCGTGGAACTGCTCGACCCGGTGTCGGGCGCGCCGGGTGCGGCGGAGGGCGAGATCGCCCTCGACCTGTCGGCGCGGCCGGTGGGCCTGATGACCGGGTACCACGGCGACGCCGACCGCACGGCGGAGGCGATGGCCGGCGGCTACTACCGCACCGGCGACATCGGCTCCCGGGACGAGGACGGCTACATCACCTACGTCGGCCGCGCGGACGACGTGTTCAAGGCGTCGGACTACAAGATCAGCCCGTTCGAGCTGGAGAGCGCCCTGCTCGAACACGAGGCGGTGGCCGAGGCGGCCGTCGTGCCGGCGCCGGACGAGCTGCGGCTCGCCGTGCCCAAGGCGTACATCGTGCTGGCCGCGGGCTGGGAGCCCGGCCCGGACACCGCGAAGGTGCTCTTCGAGCACTCCCGGCAGGTCCTGGCGCCGTACAAGCGCATCCGCAGGCTGGAGTTCGCCCCGCTGCCCAAGACGGTGTCCGGCAAGATCCGCCGGATCGAGCTGCGCGAGGCCACCGCGGCGGGCTCGGCCGAGGAGTACCGCGAGGAGGACTTCCGGTGACCTCCCAGGAACCGTCGTACACCCACGGCACCGATGGCACCGCCCTGCTCGGCGACACCATCGGCGCCAACCTCGACCGCACGGCGGCCGGCTGGCCCGACCGTGAGGCGCTGGTGGAGGTGGCCTCCGGGCGCCGCTGGACGTACGCCGAACTCACCGCCGACGTGGACCGGTTGGCGCAGGCGCTGCTCGCGAGCGGGATCGCCAAGGGCGACCGGGTGGGCATCTGGGCGGTCAACTGCGCCGAGTGGGTGCTGGTGCAGTACGCCACCGCCCGGATCGGCGCGATCATGGTCAACATCAACCCGGCCTACCGCACCCACGAGGTCGAGTACGTCCTCAACCAGGCGGGGATCCGCCTGCTGTTCGCCTCGCTGAGCCACAAGAGCAGCGACTACCGGGCGATGGTCGAGGAAGTGCGCGGCCGGTGTCCGCAGTTGCGCGAGACCGTGTACGTCGGGGACCGCAGCTGGGACGCGCTGGTGTCGCGCGGGACGTCCGGCAGCGGGGAGGAACTGCGCTCCCGTGCCGCGGAGTTGTCCTGCGACGACCCCATCAACATCCAGTACACCTCGGGCACCACCGGCTTCCCGAAGGGCGCCACGCTCTCCCACCACAACATCCTCAACAACGGCTACTTCGTCGGGGAACTGATCTCCTACACGGAGCAGGACCGGATCTGCATCCCCGTCCCCTTCTACCACTGCTTCGGCATGGTGATGGGCAACCTCGCGGCCACCTCGCACGGCGCCTGCATGGTGATCCCGGCCCCGTCCTTCGACCCGAAGGCCACCCTGGAGGCGGTCCAGCAGGAGCGCTGCACCTCCCTGTACGGCGTGCCGACCATGTTCATCGCGGAGCTGAACCTCCCCGGCTTCGCCTCCTACGACCTCTCCACGCTGCGCACCGGCATCATGGCGGGCTCGCCCTGTCCGGTCGAGGTGATGAAGCGGGTGGTCGCCGAGATGCACATGGCGGAGGTCTCCATCTGCTACGGCATGACGGAGACCAGCCCGGTCTCGCTGGGGACCCGGATCGACGACGACCTCGAACACCGCACCGGCACGGTCGGCCGGGTCCTGCCGCACCTGGAGGTCAAGGTCGTCGACCCGGCCACCGGGATCACCCGGCCCCGCGGCACCGCCGGTGAGCTGTGCACCCGCGGCTACAGCGTGATGCTCGGCTACTGGAACGAGCCCGAGCGGACGGCGGAGGCCGTCGACCCCGGGCGCTGGATGCACACCGGCGACCTGGCGACGATGCGCGAGGACGGGTACGTCGAGATCGTCGGCCGGATCAAGGACATGATCATCCGGGGCGGGGAGAACATCTACCCGCGCGAGATCGAGGAGTTCCTCTACGGCCACCCCGCGGTCCGCGACGTCCAGGTGGTCGGGGTACCGCACGAGACGTACGGCGAGGAGGTCCTGGCCTGCGTCATCCCGCACGACCCGGCGGCCCCGCCCACCGTGGACGAACTCCGCGCCTTCTGCGCGGGCCGCCTGGCCCACTACAAGGTGCCGAGCCGCCTCCAGATCCTCGACGACTTCCCGATGACGGTCTCGGGCAAGGTCCGCAAGATCGAACTGAGGGAGAGATACGCCACCGGTTGAAGCGCCCCGTCAGCCTTCGGCCGGGGCGCGGAACGTCGCGACAAGCCCGCACCGGCCCGCAGGTGATCACCCGCCTGCGCCACGCAGCTCCTCGGCGTGCCCGTTCACCGGCTGAGGCGTCCCCGTGAAGTCCAGCACGAACAACGGCACCACCAGAGCGTCGGCCCGTTCCCGCGCGTCCTCGGCGTACCCCGCGAGGGAGAAGTACGCGCAGCCGACCCCCTCCGTCATCGCCGTCAGCCACAGGCACTCCACGTCACGTCGCGAGGCCGCCCGCAGGGCCGGCTCCACCTGCGCCACCAGCCCCCGTGCGGCCAGCCCGACCCCGGACGGCGGCCGCTGGTCGGCGCGGCGGACGTCCCGGTAGCCGAGCCAGCGCAGGTAGAGCGCGGCGGCCGTGACCGCGTCCCGGGCGGTGCGGATCGTCACGGGACGGAACGCGCCCCGGGGTTCGGGTCCGGGGGCCGGCGCGGACACGGTGCCGGCCACCGGGACGCGCAGCACCGCCCCGCACGGGCAGCCCACCTCCGGCTGCGGCCACTGGTCCCGGCGGCCGCAGGAACCGCAGCTCACCGTCACCCAGTCCTCGTCCCACGCGCGGTGCGCCACCGCCGTCACGTCGGCAGTGCCGTCGAGGCTCGGGGTGACCGGCGCGCCACACGCGCACGGATAGGAGGGCGCGGTGTAGACGTGCTCGCGCCGGCAGGCCGGACAGCGCACCGGCACGCTCTCGGACATGGCCCCACCTCAGGCGTCGCGTCGGTTCAGCCGTCCCATGGTGCCCCTGCCGGGGCCGGGTTGTCCGTCTCTTGACGACGTTCGCACCCCCACCTACATTGATTCCAGATAGCAGAAGTTACTTTCCATAATGCGGAATTCCGCTCACCGCGGGGCGCGACGGGAGCAGGCATCCGACAGCCGAAAGCAGGAGTTCTCGATGGCTCGTATGACCGCTGCCCGCGCGGCAGTCGAAATCCTCCGGCGCGAGGGCGTCACCGATGCGTTCGGGGTGCCCGGCGCGGCGATCAACCCCTTCTACGCGGCGCTGAAGGCCTCCGGCGCCATCTCCCACACCCTCGCCCGCCATGTCGAGGGCGCCTCGCACATGGCCGAGGGCTACACCCGCACCCGGCCCGGCAACATCGGGGTCTGCATCGGCACGTCGGGCCCCGCCGGCACCGACATGATCACCGGCCTGTACTCGGCCACCGGGGACTCCGTCCCCATCCTCTGCATCACCGGCCAGGCCCCCACCGCGGTGATCCACAAGGAGGACTTCCAGGCCGTCGACATCACCGCCATCGCCAGGCCGGTGACGAAGATGGCGGTCACCGTGCTGGAGGCGGCCCAGGTGCCGGGCGTCTTCCAGCAGGCCTTCCACCTGATGCGCTCCGGCCGTCCCGGTCCCGTCCTCGTCGACCTGCCGATCGACGTCCAGCTCACCGAGATCGAGTTCGACCCCGACACGTACGAGCCGCTGCCCGTCTACAAGCCCGCCGCCACCCGCGCCCAGATCGAGAAGGCGACCGGGATGCTGAACGCGGCCGAGCGTCCGCTGATCGTCGCGGGCGGCGGGGTCATCAACGCCGATGCCGCGGAACTCCTCGTCGAGTTCGCCGAGTTGACGGGGATTCCGGTCGTCCCGACCCTGATGGGCTGGGGCGTGCTCCCCGACGACCACGAGCTGAACGCCGGCATGGTGGGCCTGCAGACCTCGCACCGCTACGGCAACGCGACGTTCCTGGAGTCCGACTTCGTCCTCGGCATCGGCAACCGCTGGGCCAACCGGCACACCGGCAGGCTGGACGTCTACACGGCCGGCCGGACGTTCGTCCACGTCGACGTCGAGCCGACCCAGATCGGCCGGATCTTCGCCCCGGACTTCGGCATCGCCTCCGACGCGAAGGCGGCGCTGGAGCTGTTCGTCGCGGTGGCCAGGGAGTTGAAGGCGGCGGGCGAGCTGCCCGACCGGACCGCCTGGGCCGCCCGCGCGCAGCGGAAGAAGGCCACCCTCCAGCGCCGTACCCACTTCGACGACATCCCGATCAAGCCGCAGCGGGTCTACGAGGAGATGAACAGGGCCTTCGGACCGGAGACCCGGTACGTCTCCACGATCGGCCTCTCGCAGATCGCCGGCGCCCAGATGCTGCACGTCTTCCGGCCCCGGCACTGGATCAACTGCGGTCAGGCGGGGCCGCTGGGCTGGACGATCCCGGCGGCCCTCGGCGTGGCGAAGGCCGACCCCGAGGCGCCCGTGGTGGCCCTCTCCGGGGACTACGACTTCCAGTTCATGCTGGAGGAGCTCGCGGTCGGCGCGCAGCACAAGATCCCGTACATCCATGTGCTGGTCAACAACTCCTATCTGGGCCTGATCCGGCAGGCGCAGCGGGCGTTCGAGATGGACTTCCAGGTCAAGCTGGAGTTCGAGAACATCAACTCGCCCGAGCTGGGCGTCTACGGCGTCGACCACGTCAAGGTGGCCGAGGGCCTCGGGTGCAAGGCGATCCGGGTCCTCGACCCGGCGGACCTGGGCACGGCCTTCGAGCAGGCCAAGAAGCTGGCCGCCGAGCACCGGGTGCCGGTCGTGGTGGAGGCGATCCTGGAGCGGGTCACCGACATCTCCATGTCGGCCACCAACGACATCTCCGACGTGGTCGAGTTCGAGGAACTCGCGACCGAGCCGGGACACGCGCCGACGTCCATCAGGGCCCTGCGGGTCTGACCCGCTCGCGTCACCTGCGAGGAGAAGTCCGAAGAGGAGCCCGCCGCCCCCGTGCCGGCGGGCTCCCTGTGCGCTGAATATGCCCGACGCCTCGGGCTGTTGAAGCATGCTGAACGACGTTCAGAGGATAATTTGAGAATCGGCCGCCGCATTCGTGCCGCTACGTCAGGGTTCGGGGTGCTCGGTCAGTCCCGGCCAGTCGTCGGGGCCGCCGCCCTGCCACTCGATGAGGTCGCTCTCCTCGACCTCGATGCGGTCCAGGTCGGCCATCCGCAGGATCTCGATGACGTCGTCCAGGTGCGAGGCGATGCCGAGGGTGACGTCCCCCTCGGTGACCCGCCGGGACCCGTCCAGGGCGGGCGCGTGCACGACGATGCGGGGGAACTCCGTCGGTGGGTGTGCTGTCATGCCTCAAGGCTCCTGCGGCGGGGGCACGGACGCACGCCGAAGCGCCGGACGCGGGTGGTGTCCGCGTCCGGCGCGTGACCGGAAGGCTGGGACCGCGGCGGGTGCGACGGAGCCGGAGCGGCCTTCCCTCTGGTCGGGAAGGGCCCCCGGTTCCTTCACCACCGCACTGGCTCGCACGCCGCCGCGGTCCTCGCCCCGCCCGCGCACCGGTCCGGACGGCAACCCCTCATCCGGGCCGCCCGGTGGTCGCGGGCCGTTCGTGGGCCCCGCCCGGCCGCTGCCGGGCAGGGGCGTCGACGCTTCGTCGACGGGGGTTTCCGGGCGGCGCCGACGCCTGGGCGCGACAGGACAGATGTCGGCGGCGGCGCCGCCCGGAAGTCTCGGGGTGGGGCTCAGACCCGCGCGCCGGACAGGCGCTCGACCGCGCGCAGCAGCGCGGAGTGGTCCAGGCCGCCGTCGCCCTGCGCGCGCAGGGAGGCGACCAGCTGCGCCACCACGGCGCCCACCGGCAGGGCCGCGCCGACACGGCGGGCCGCGTCGGTCACGATGCCCATGTCCTTGTGGTGCAGGTCGATGCGGAAGCCCGGCTCGAAGTCGCGGTTCAGGAAGTTGTCCCGCTTGCGTGCCAGCACGGTCGAGCCGGCCAGGCCGCCGCCCAGGACGTCGAGCGCGGCCGTCAGGTCCACGCCGGACTTCTCCAGGAAGACGACGGCCTCGGCGCACGCCTGGATGTTGACGGCGACGATGAGCTGGTTCGCCGCCTTCACGGTCTGGCCCGCGCCGTGCGGACCGCACAGCACGACGGTCCTGCCGAGCGCCTCGAAGACGGGCTTCGCGCGGTCGAAGTCGGCCTGCTCGCCGCCGACCATGATGGACAGCACGGCCTCCACGGCGCCCGCCTCGCCGCCCGACACGGGCGCGTCCAGGACGTGCAGACCCTGGTCCGCGGCGGCCTTCGCGAGGTCGACGGAGGTCTCCGGGGTGATGGACGACATGTCGATGAGCAGGGTGCCGGGGCGGGCGTTCGCCAGGATGCCGTCCGGGCCGTAGGCGACGGCCTCGACCTGCGGTGACGCGGGCACCATCGTGATGACCACGTCGGCGTCGCGCACCGCGTCGGCGATCGAGGCCGCGGCGGTGCCGCCCGCGGCGGCCAGCCGGTCCAGCTTGTCCTGCTCCAGGGTGTACCCGGTGACGTCGTAACCCGCCTTGAGGAGGTTCTCGGACATCGGTGAGCCCATGATGCCGAGGCCTATCCAGGCGATCTTCGGCAGGGTGTCGGTCATATCGGGGTGCCTCTCTGACTGCTCTGGCAATGGGGGAGTTCAGCGCGCTTCGCGGGGGAGCCAGTCGAAGGCCTCGGAGCTCGGGCGGTCGCCCGCCTTGTACTCCAGGCCCACCCAGCCGTCGTAACCGGCCTTCCGCAGCCGGCCGAGGAGTTCCTCCAGGGGGAGGGAGCCGGTGCCGGGGGCGCCGCGGCCCGGGTTGTCGGCGATCTGCACATGGCCGGTCTTCGAGGCGTACCGCTCGATCACCGACGGGAGGTCCTCGCCGTTCACGGACAGGTGGTAGAGGTCCATCAGGAAGCGCGCGTTGCCGAGTCCCGACGCCTCGTTCACCCGGTCGACGACCGCGACCGCGGCCGGCGCCGACACCAGCGGGTACCGCGGCGACTCCGGTGCGTTGAGCGCCTCGATCAGCAGGACCGCGCCGACGCGGTCGGCAGCCGCTGCCGCGCGGACCAGGTTCTCCAGCGCCAGCGCGTCCTGCTCGGCCGGGTCCGTGCCGGCCACGCGGTTGCCGTACAGGGCGTTGAGCGACCGGCAGCCGAGGGAGTGGGCGAAACCGGCCGCCACGTCGAGGTTGGCGCGGAACCGCTCCGACTCCTCGCCCGGGACCGACAGGGCGCCGCGGTCCGGTCCCGGCAGCTGTCCGGCGTAGAAGTTCAGGCCGGTGAGCCGGACGCCCGCGTCCGTGATCGCGCCGCGCAGCGCGTCGAGTTCGGAGCGTGCGGGTGTGGGGGAGTCGACCCAGGGCCACCACAGCTCGACCGCGGTGAAGCCGGCCGCGGCGGCGGCCGCGGGGCGTTCGAGCAGCGGGAGTTCCGTGAAGAGGATCGACAGGTTGACGGTGAAGCGCTGCTCTGCGGCTGTGCTCCGTGCGAAACCCGGCATGGGGGCCGATGCTCCCTTCCGTTGTTCGAGTTTCCGTATTGCGGAAGTTCGTTTCTGCTTAATGGAAGACTGCCTGTGGTCGGGGAAGGATGTCAAGAGCGTCCGCGCGCGACCGCGCCCTACCCTGAAGGCATGGCCCGGTCCAACGACGAGGTCGCCGCGCTGTTCCAGGAGTACGCGGACCTCATCTCGATCACCGGCGGAGACGCGTTCAAGGCGCGCGTCTACGAGAAGGCCGCCCGTTCGGTCGGCGGCCACCACGCCGACGTCGCCACGCTCGACCTCAAGGGACTCCAGGAGATCCCGAACGTCGGAAAGTCCCTCGCGCACAAGATCCTGGAGTTCCTCGCCGACGGCCGGGTGGCGGCCGTGGAGGACCTGCGCGCGAAGATCCCGGCGGGCGTCCGGCGGCTGACCGCCGTCCCCACCCTCGGGCCCCGGAAGGCGCTGGCCCTCTACGAGGAGCTGGGCGTCCGCTCGGTCGACGAACTCGCTGACGCCATCCACCAGGAACGGCTGCGCGACCTCAAGGGCTTCGGGCCGAAGACCGAGCAGAACATCCTGCACGGCATCGAACTGCTCAGGTCGGCCGGCGGCCGGGCGCGGCTCGACGTGGCCATGGGCCTGGCCGAGGACGTCGTCGCCGCGCTGTCCGCCGTGCCCGGCTGCGAGCGCTGCGCCTACGCCGGATCGCTGCGCCGGATGCGCGAGACGATCGGCGACATCGACGTCCTCGTGGCGGCGCGGCGGCCGGCCCCCGTCATGCGGGCCTTCACCGCGCTGCCGTACGTCACGGAGGTCATCGGGCAGGGCGAGAAGAAGACGTCCGTGCGCACCGACCGGGGACTCGCCGTCGACCTGCGGGTCGTACCGCCGGACTCCTGGGGCGCCGCGCTCCAGTACTTCACCGGCTCGAAGGCCCACAACATCCGCACCCGGGAACGGGCCGTGCACCACCGGCTCAAGCTCTCCGAGTACGGCCTGTTCGACGTCGAGAGCGGCGCGAGGACCGTCTCCCGGACCGAGGAGGAGGTGTACGACCGCCTCGGCCTGCCGTGGATCCCGCCCACCCTGCGCGAGGACCGGGGGGAGATCGAGGCCGGCCTGCGCGGCGAACTGCCCGACCTGGTGACCGAGGCGGACCTGCGGGGCGACCTGCACACCCACACCGACCTCACCGACGGCCTCGCCCCGCTCACGGAGATGGTCGAGGCCGCCGCCCGGCGCGGCTACGCCTACTACGCGATCACCGACCACGCACCCGACATGGCCATGCAGCGCATGACCGACGAGCGGATGCTCGCCCAGCGCGAGCAGGTCCGCGCCCTCGACGGTACCTGCCCGACCCGGGGCCGGCGCGGCGGCCTGCGGCTGCTGCACGGCACCGAGCTGAACATCGGCCCCGGGGGCGAGGTGGACTGGCCCGACGACTTCCTCGCCGGGTTCGACCTGTGCGTGGCCTCGGTCCACTCCCACTTCAACCAGAGCCGCGAAGCCCTGACCCGGCGCCTGCTGCGGGCCTGCGACAACCCGTACGTGAACATCATCGGGCACCCCACCACCCGCCTCATCGGCAGGCGGCCTCCCGTCGACGCCGACCTCGACGCGGTCTTCGCCGCCTGCGCCCGCACCGGTACCGCCCTGGAGATCAACGCCCACCCGGACCGCCTCGACCTGCGCGACGAGGACATCCTGCGGGCCCGCAGGCACGGCGTGCGGTTCGCCGTGAACAGCGACGCGCACGCCGTCCCGCACCTCGACACCATGCGCTACGGCATCGGCACCGCCCAGCGCGGCTGGCTCACCGCGGACGACGTGATCAACACCTGGCCCGAGCGGCGGCTGCGGAGTTTCCTGCGCAAGGGCCGGTGACCCGGGAGGACTGCCCGAAGAACCCTGCCGCGCGTTAGGTTGTGCCCGTGCGATTGAGAGTGGAGTTCACGACCGAGCCCTTCGACCTCGACGAGGCCCCCGCGCACGCGCTGGTCGCCCGGGAGGTCATCGAGGGCGCGCAGTTGGACGCGGTGGACGTCGGCCCGTTCGGGAACACGGCGGAGGGCGGCTCGGACGCCGTGCTCACCGCCGTGGACACGCTGCTGCGCAGGGCCCTGCAGGCCGGGGCCACCCGGATCTCGCTCCAGGTCAACGTGGTGGGAGAGGGCGGCCGGCAATGACCGGAAACGGCGACGAGCCCTTCATCACGGCCGTGAAGCCCCTGGTCGACGCCATGGGCGGGGAACTGCTCCCGCCCGACGAGGCCGGTCCCGACGACGTCGTGCTCGCCTGGGAGGGCGTCGACGCGGTCGCCGTACGGCTGCCGCAGCTCGCCGACTCCCTCGACCACATCCTGGCCGCCATGGAGCGCAAGCAGGGCAAGCCGCTCGCCGACCTCGACCGCAAGGCGAAGCAGGAGGTCGTGCGCACACTGGAGGCACGGGGCGCCTTCTCGGTACGGCACGGCGTGGAGACCGTGGCGAGCGCCCTCGGCGTGAGCCGCTTCACCGTGTACAACTACCTGAACCGGGACAAGGAGAGCTGAGGGACGCCGAATTTTCAACAAAGTGTTGACTCGGTGTTCCGGAGGGCGTTAGCTGACCGCAGTCCGTTCAGCACGAAGGCCGCCCGCGGCCACGGAGGCTCCCGTGACGTCGACTTCCACGCCCCCGGGTCTGGCCCGGTTCAACGTTCTCGAGGAGCACGCGGCCGCCGCCGCCCTCCACGAGGCGTGTGCCTCCACGGCATGGGTGCGGCGCCTGCTCGCCGGCCGCCCCTACGCCACCCCCGAGGCCCTGGGCGCCGCCAGCGACGCCGCCACGGCCGAGCTGACCGCGGCGGACCTGGCCGAGGCCATGGCCGGACACCCGCCCATCGGCCGCCCGAAACCGGGTGATCCGACCTCGGCCCGGGAGCAGTCCGGCATGGCCGGCGCCCCCGACGCGCTCCGCGCGGAGATGCTCGAACTCAACCTGGCCTACCAGGAGCGGTTCGGCCACGTCTTCCTGATCTGCGCCACCGGTCGCGGCGCCGAGGAGATGCGGGACGCGGTCAGGGCGCGGATCGGCAACTCGCCGGAGCAGGAACGGGAGATCGTCCGCACCGAGCTGGGGAAGATCAACCGCATCCGGCTGGCCCGACTCGTCGAAGAGGACGCCTGACACCATGACCACCAGCACCAGCACCAGCGCCTCCGTGTCCACCCACGTCCTGGACACCAGCGTCGGCCGTCCCGCGGCCGGGATCGCCGTCCGGCTCGCCGCCCGCGGCGGCCCGGACGCCCCCTGGCAGGCGCTCGGCGGCTCCGCGACCGACGCGGACGGCCGGTGCAAGGACCTTCCGGAACCGCCGGAGGGCACGACACACGTACGGCTCGACTTCGCCGTCGAGCCGTACTTCGAGAAGTCCGCGAAGAAGCAAGCCGATGCGCAGCAGGACGCCCCCGCGAATCGGGACAGCGGACCGGCCGTGTTCTTCCCGGAGGTGGCGATCACGTTCGCCGTCGTACCGGGCGAGCACTACCACGTACCGCTGCTGCTCAACCCGTTCGGCTACTCCGTTTACCGAGGGAGCTAGCAGACAGATGCCCATCCTGGGACAGAACCAGTACGGCAAGGCCGAGAACCGGGTCGTGAAGATCACACGGGACGGCGCCACCCACCACATCAGGGACCTGAACGTCTCCGTGTCGCTCTCCGGCGACATGGACGAGGTCCACTACTCCGGCTCCAACGCCAGCGTCCTGCCGACCGACACCACCAAGAACACGGTGTACGCGTTCGCCAAGGAGCACGGCGTCGAGTCGCCCGAGCAGTTCGGGATCCATCTCGCCCGGCACTTCGTGACCTCGCAGGAGCCGATCCACCGGGCCCGCATCCGCGTCGAGGAGTACGGCTGGGAGCGGATCGAGCACGCCGGCAAGGGCGCGCACTCCTTCGTCCGCAAGGGCCAGGAGACCCGGGTCACCCAGGTCGCCTACGACGGCGAGTCGTGGGAGGTCGTCTCCGGACTCAAGGACCTCGTGGTGATGAACTCGACCGACTCGGAGTTCTGGGGCTTCGTCAAGGACAAGTACACGACCCTGCCCGAGGCGTACGACCGCATCCTGGCCACCGAGGTCTCCGCCCGCTGGCGGTTCAACTGGACCGACGACGAGCAGGAGACACCCGACTGGGAGCAGTCCTACGGGGAGACCCGCCGGCACCTGCTCCAGGCCTTCGCCGAGACCTACTCGCTCTCGCTGCAGCAGACCCTCTACCAGATGGGCTCGCGCGTCATCGACAACCGTGGCGAGATCGACGAGATCCGCTTCTCGCTCCCGAACAAGCACCACTTCCTGGTGGACCTGGAGCCGTTCGGCCTCAAGAACGACAACGAGGTGTACTACGCGGCCGACCGCCCCTACGGGCTGATCGAGGCGACCGTGCTGCGCGACGGCAGCACGGCGCGGATCCCGGCGGACCTCACCACCCTCTGATTGGGACGAGCCATGGCAGCAGAAGCGCAGCGCACCGTCATCGAGAACTGCTCGATCGCGACCGTCGACGCCCACGACACCGAGTACGCCGACGGGCACGTCGTGATCGCCGGCAACCGCATCGAGTCCCTCGGCGCGGGCCCGGCCCCCGAAGACCTGGCGGACGTCGAACGCCGGATCGACGCCACGGGCCACCTGGTCACCCCCGGTCTGGTCAACACCCACCACCACTACTACCAATGGATCACCAGGGGTCTCGCCACCGACCACAACCTCTTCAACTGGCTGGTCGCGCTCTACCCCACCTGGGCCCGTATCGACGAGCCCATGGTGTACGCGGCCGCGCAGGGCTCCCTCGCCATGATGGCCCGCGGCGGTGTCACCACCGCGATGGACCACCACTACGTCTATCCGAAGGGCTCCGGCGACCTGTCCGGCGCGATCATCCGCGCCGCCCGCGAGACGGGCGTCCGCTTCACCCTGGCCCGCGGCTCCATGGACCGCAGTGAGAAGGACGGCGGCCTGCCCCCGGACTTCGCCGTCGAGACCCTCGAAGGGGCTCTCGCGGCCACCGAGGCGACCGTCAAGGAACACCACGACGACTCCTTCGACGCGATGACCCAGGTGGCCGTCGCGCCCTGCTCCCCGTTCTCCGTCTCCACCGAACTCCTCCGAAAGGGAGCCGAGTTGGCCCGCCGCCTCGGGGTGCGGCTGCACACCCACGGTTCGGAGACGGTCGAGGAGGAGAAGTTCTGCCACGAGCTGTTCGGCATGGGCCCCACCGACTACTTCGAGTCCACCGGCTGGCTCGGCGAGGACGTGTGGATGGCGCACTGCGTCCACATGAACGACTCCGACATCGCCGCCTTCGCCCGTACGGGGACCGGCGTCGCGCACTGCCCCTCCTCCAACGCCCGGCTCGCCGCCGGCATCGCCCGGGTCCCGGACATGCTCGCGGCCGGAGTCCCGGTCGGGCTCGGGGTCGACGGCACCGCGTCCAACGAGTCGGGCGAACTCCACACCGAGCTGCGCAACGCGCTGCTCATCAACCGGCTGGGCGCGCACCGCGAGGCCGCGCTGAACGCCCGTCAGGCCCTGCGCCTCGGCACCCACGGCGGCGCCCGGGTCCTGGGCCGCGGGGACCAGATCGGTTCCCTCGAACCCGGCAAGCTCGCCGACCTGGTGCTCTGGAAGCTGGACACCCTCGCCCACGCCTCCATCGCCGACCCCGTGACCGCCCTGGTGTTCGGCGCGGCGGCCCCGGTCACCGCCTCCTTCGTGAACGGCCGTCAGATCGTCGCGGACAACCGCCTGCTGCACGTGGACGAGGACGCGATCGCCCGCTCCACCCGGGCCGAGGCCCAGCGCCTCGCCCAGCTCGCAGCACGGTAACCCCTCGCCTTCGTAAGGCACTTGAGCACCGGCTGGGAGGGACGGCTCCCGGCCGGCAGCCCTGGACCCGTACGGGTCCGGTGGCGGCCGCCCCCCGGGCGCGTGCTTCCTCGCGCGCGCCCGGGACCGGTCACCGTCCTCCTCTCGGGTCCCGCACGACCTGGAACACGCACCACCTCCCTGACCCCGCGCCAGAGCCGCCGCGCAACCGACCGGAGGAGAGCCGCTGTGCAAGAAGTGCATCCCGTCGACGAGAAACTCCCGCCGCTGAAAATGGCGACCACCGGTCTGCAGCACGTCGCCGCCATGTACGCGGGAGTCGTCGCCCCGCCCCTGATCGTCGGCGCCGCCGTCGGACTCACCGGCACCGAACTGACCTTCCTCACCGGCGCCTGCCTCTTCACCGCGGGCCTCGCCACCTTCCTGCAGACCCTCGGCGTCTGGAAGATCGGCGCCCGGCTGCCCTTCGTCAACGGCGTCACCTTCGCCGGGGTCGCCCCCATGACCGCGATCGCCGCCACCACCCACGACAGGTCCGACGCCCTGCCGGTGATCTTCGGTGCGGTGATCGTCGCCGGCCTCCTCGGCTTCCTGGCCGCCCCCTTCTTCAGCAAGGCGGTCCGCTTCTTCCCGCCGGTCGTCACCGGCTCGGTCATCACCCTCATCGGCGTCTCGCTGCTCCCGGTCGCCTTCGGCTGGGCCCAGGGACCCGACCCCGCGGCGGCCGACTACGGTTCGGCGAAGTACCTCGGCCTGGCCGCCGCGACCCTGGCCCTGGTCCTGCTCCTGCGGCGGGTCACGCGCGGTTTCGTCCAGCAGATCGCCGTGCTGATCGGCCTGGTCGCGGGCACCCTGGTCGCGATCCCGTGCGGCGTCACGGACTTCTCCCCGGTCGCGGACGCCGACCTGGTCGGCTTCCCCACCCCCTTCCACTTCGGCGCCCCGCAGTTCCAGCTCGCCGCCATCCTCTCCTTGTGCGTGGTGATGGTGGTCTCGATGACCGAGTCGACCGCGGACATGCTGGCGCTGGGCGAGATCGTGGGACGCCCCGCCGACGAACGGACCATCACGGCGGGGCTGCGCGCCGACACCCTCGGCTCGGCCCTCAGCCCGCTCTTCAACGGTTTCATGTGCAGCGCCTTCGCCCAGAACATCGGCCTGGTCGCGATGACCCGGATCCGCAGCCGCTTCGTGGTCGCGGCCGGCGGCGGCTTCCTGGTGCTGATGGGCCTGTGCCCGGCCGCCGCCGCCCTGATCGCCGTCGTACCCCGTCCGGTGCTGGGCGGCGCGGGCGTGGTCCTGTTCGGTTCGGTGGCGGCCAGTGGCATCCAGACCCTGGTCGGGGCCGGTCTGGACAAGGGCGACAACATCCTGGTCGTCGCCGTCACGCTGGCCGTCGGCATCGTCCCGATCACCGCGCCGGACTTCTACCACGCGTTCCCGGGGACCGCCCGGATCGTCCTCGACTCGGGCATCTCCACCGGGTGCGTGACGGCCGTACTGCTGAACCTGGTCTTCAACCACCTGGGCGGGCGCCGCGCGGCGGCGAGCGAGGCGGAGGCGAGGGAGCCGGCGGCGACGGCGGTGCCCCTCACGTCCCCGCAGTCGATCCCATGACCGTACGGCGGACCGCCTGGCACGGCGTGGTGGCCGGCAGCCGGCCGCTGAAGTAGGAGCGGGGCGGGACGCCCATCAGGGTGCGGAAGTCGGTCGTCATGTGGGACTGGTCGAAGTAGCCGGTGGCGGCAGCCAGTTCGGACCAGCGGGTACTGCCCGCCCGGGTGGCCACCGTGCGGACGCGGTCGATACGGGCGTAGTGCTTCGGCGAGACGCCCACCCCATCGGCGAACAGGTTCCGCAACTGGCGCTCGCTGACAGCCAGTTCGTGGGCCACCTCGCGCACCCGTGCGGGCGCCCGGTCCATCCGCACCGACAGCGCGGCCACCCCCGCCCGCAGCAGCGCCGTCCGGGCCGGATCCGCCTGCTCGGCGAGCAGGCCGGACAGCACCTCGGCGATCCGCGGCAGCGCCGCCGGAGGGTCCAGCCACCGCACCTCACGCGCGAACCGGTGCGCCGCAGCGCCCGGCAGGCGGTCCAGCGGCACCACCCGGCCGACCAGCCCGGCGGCCGCGACTCCCAGCAGGGGCCGGGCCGTTCCCGGCGCGAGGCGCAGCTCCACGCAGGCGATGTGCCCCTTCCCCTCGTGGTAGGTGGCGCGCACCCGCGGCCCGATCGCCAGCACGTCACGCCGCCCGTCACCCGTCACCCGCAGCACCACCTTGGTCACCGCGTCGGGCAGCTGGACGAACGTGCCGTCGGGCGGTTCGGTGAAGGACATGGTCCGCACCCCGGCGATCCAGGGGCGCAGTACCTCGGGTGCGAGGGGAAGCGGCTCGGTCGTGGTCATCGGCACCTCTCCACCGTAGGCGCCCGGCACGGTCGTCCGGGCGGTCCTGCCGTGCCGGAATTTCCAAGAGCCGCTCGCCCCGGCGGCCCCACCGTGGACGGCATGATTCTGGTGACGGGTGCCACGGGCACCATCGGGAGTGAACTCGTACGACAGCTGGCCGAGCGCGGGGCGAAGGTGCGGGCGCTCACCCGCGACCCCGCGAGCGCGCGGGTGCCGGCCGGGGTGGAGGTGGTCCGCGGGGACTACACGGACCCGGCCTCCGTGGCCGCCGCGTTCACCGGGGCGACGGCCGCCTTCCTGCTCAGGCCGCCCGGCCCCGACGCGGGGGAGGACGCGGCGCTGGTCGCGCAGGCCCGGGCCGCGGGCGTGGAGCGACTCGTGAAGCTCTCCGCCATCGGCACCGGCGACCGAGCCGTCGGCCCCTCCGGGCTCTGGCACGTGGCGGGCGAGCGGGCGCTGCGGGAGAGCGGGGCCGAGTGGACGGTGCTGCGGCCCTCCTCGTTCGCCTCCAACACACTGACCTGGATCCAGGCGCTGCGGGCGGGCGAGCCGGTGCCCAACATGACCGGGGACGGCGCGTCGGGCGTGATCGACCCGCGGGACATCGCCGAGGTGGCGGTGCGGACCCTGCTGGAGGCCGGGCACGCGGGGCGGACGTACACCCTGACCGGTCCCGAGGCGATCAGCGTCCCCGGCCAGGCCGCCGTACTCGCCGAGGTGCTGGGCCGCCCGGTCCCGACCCGGGACCTGTCCGAGGACGGGACGCGCGACTTCCTGCGCACCGCCTGGGGCATGGACGGTCCCCGCGCCGACGGTGTGCTGACGGGGGTGGCGTTCGTGCGGGCCGGCGGCAACGCGGTGGTCACCGGGGACGTACCCGAGGTGCTGGGCCGCCCGGCCCGGCCCTTCCGGACCTGGGCCGAGGACAACCGGAGCCTGTTCGAGACGGACTGAGGCTCATTCCTCGTCCGGCCGGACCGTGACCGCCCCGTCCGGCCGGAGCGTGACCGCCGCCGGCACCAGGGCCGCCGCCGCGATCACCGCCGCCACCCGGAACGCCGGCCGGTAGCCCTCCGCCGTGGCCGGCACCAGCTCGGCACCCCGGTGCAGCAGCCCGCCGGTGTGGCTCGCCGCGAGCGTGGACAGGACGGCCAGTCCGAGCGAACCGCCCACCACCTGAGTGGAGTTGAAGAGACCGGAGGCCAGTCCGGCGTCCTGTGGGCGGGCGCCGGACATGGCGAGGCCGGTGAGCGGGGGCATGGCCGCGGCGAACCCGGCCGCCATCAGCAGCATCGGCGGCAGCACGTCGGCCGCGTACGAGCCGTCGGCGGGCGCCCGGCTCAGCAGGGCCGTCCCGACGGTGATGAGCACCAGCCCGGCGAGCAGCACCCGGTACCCCCGAACCTGCCGGTGAGGCGCGCCGACAGCCCGAGCATCAGCACGCCGATCGCGAGCGGCGCCGGCAGGAAGGCCCGGCCGGTGTGCAACTCAGCGAAGCCCAGGACGTGTTGGAGGTAGAGCGCGCCGAGGAACTGGAAGCCGTACATGGTGGCGACCATCAGGACCTGTACGCCGTTCGCGCCGCTCGACGACCGGGAGCGCAGGATGCGCAGCCGCAGCAGGGGGCGGTCGGCCCTGGCCTGGCGGACGGCGAACGCCACGAGCAGCGCGAGGGCGAGCGCGGCGAGCGCGGCCGGCGCCGACGATCACGTACACGGTGAGCGACAGCGCGCCGGTGACCAGGGCGGCGCCCGGCCAGTCCGCGCCGCCGACCGGTCCGGTGCCGGAGTCGCGGGCCAGCTCGGCGCCTGCGTCAGCGCCCCGCCGAGGAACGTGCCGAGGATGGCGCCCACCGACCCGACCGCACTGAACACCGCGATGGCGCGCGCCTGTCCACGCGGCTCGGGGTAGAGCGCGACCAGCATGCCGAGGACCACCGCCGAGGACATCGCCCCACCGACGCCCTGCACGGCCCGCGCGGCGATCAGCGCGCCCTGGCTCGTGGCCGGCCCGCAGGCCACGGAGGCCGCGGTGAGCACGGCGAGCCCGGCCGAGAACATCCGCTTGCGGCCCAGCAGGTCACCCAGACGGCCGAACAGCAACAGCAGAGCGCCGAACGGGATCAGCTAGGCGTTCACCACCCAGGCCGGCCCGGGACCGCTGAAGTCCAGGTCGCGTTGGACGGCCGGCATCGCCACCGTGACGATGTTGCCGTCCAGGATCGTCATCAGCGCACCCGCGCACAGCAGGGCGAGGGACGCCCGGCGCGGGTATGTTCGGAAGAGTCACCGGTGCGGCCGGTGTGCCGGTCGTGGTCGACATGACCTTCTGGCCTCCGCAATCGCCGTCGAAGTCGTCAGGGTGACGACGTAGGGAGGCAGCTCGATGTCCCGGAGGAACACCACTGTCACCACCCAGGTCGTGAACGCCCACGCGTGCCCGGTCCGCGAGGTTCTTGACAGGGTGGCCGGCAAATGGAGCGTGCAGATCCTGGTCGCGGCCGCGCACGGCCCCATCCGGTTCACCGAACTGGAGCGCGGCATCGAGGGCATCAGCCGCCGGATGCTGGCCCTCACCCTGCGCAACCTGGAGCGCGACGGGCTGGTGACCCGCACCGTCCATCCGACGGTGCCGCCGAAGGTCGAGTACGAACTCACCCCGGTGGCCGTGGAGTTGCACGAGACCCTGCTGCGGCTGACCGACTGGGCCGAGCGCAACCGCGGATACGTGGCCGAGGCCCGGGCGGCCTACGACGCCGAACACCGTCCGGAGCTGCTCGACGTCTAGCCGGTGCGGCGGGCGCGGAGTGTCTCAGAGCCCGAACAGCTCCAGGGACGAGGTGAGTTCCTTGAAGATCTCGCGCGGGTCGGCCACCAGCTTGCGGGCCTTCAGGTCCAGCAGCCCGCCGACCGCGTCGACCTCGGCGGCGAGCGTGCCGTCCGCCTTGGTGATCTTCTGGAGAATCCGGAACGTCTTGCCGCCGCCCCACTCGAACGCGCAGGTCACATCGACCTCGTCCCCCGCGACCAGCTCGCGTTCGTACCGGATGGTGGTCTCCAGGGCCACCGGCCCCACCCCCCGGCCGATCAGCCGGGCCTGGGTGATCCCGGCGGCCTGGAGCAGCGACCAGCGGGCGTGCTCGGCGTAGTTGATGTACACCGCCTGGTTCAGGTGGCCCTGGACGTCGGTCTCGTAGCCACGGACCGTGACGCGGACGGAATACGGTTCGCTCACGACTTCCCCTTCTCGGGTACGACGCTGATCCTTCGTCGGCATCCTGGCACGGGCTCACACTCGGCGTGGCGATGCCAGCAGATAGCGCCTCCTGGTCCGCGGTTCGGTGTACTCGCCGGTCTGCCAGCCCGCCCCCTCCAGAGTGCCCGCGCACGCCCGCAGGCCCTCCCCGTCGGGCGCGTACACGGCGACCGCCTCCGGCTGCACGGTGGCCCGGACGCGGTAGCCGGGCCCTTGCGGTCCCTCCGGCGGGTGTCCGGCCGCCTCCAGGGCGAGCGCGGCGGCCCGCACCAGATGGGTCCGCTCCCAGCCGCAGGGGCGGTCCGTGGCGCCGTCGGGATTGGTCATCCGGCGCAGTTCGAGGAGTCCCTGCCAGGCGCTGTGCACCTCCCGTGCCCGGGCGGGCCCGTCGTCGGCCCGCTCCTCCCCGCCGACCCGCGCGGCGAAGCCGTGGGCAGGGGCGGGCTCGGGCTCCGCCGCGGCCGGCGGCTCCGGACTCTCCCGTGTCCGGTGTCCGGCCGGCGTCAGGAAGTGGTCGTGCGGCGGGCGCGGGTGCCGGAAGGCGAGCCCGCGCTTCACCAGCGCCGCGAGCTGCGCCTCAGTACCCCGCAGCCGCCCGGTGACCGGGTCGGCGGCGTCGATGACACGCCGCTGTGCGGCGGTGGGCGGTCGGGTCACGGTGCTCCTCCCGGTGGTCCGCGTCCGCGGCCGTCTGCTGAGCGGCCACTTCGCAGCGTACGACCGGGCACTGACAACGGGGTTCCGCTACCCGCCGGGCCGGATGTTCCAGCCCGTGATCACCGGCCGGTCGTGCTCCGTGCCCAGCCGGCACAGCGTCCCGGTCGCCAGTTGGAAGAGGGCCCCGGCGGACGCGGGCAGGCCGAGGCGGCGGGCGGTCAGGACGCGCAGGAAGTGGCCGTGGGCCACCAGCAGCACGACCCCCTCCGTGTCGGCGAGGGCCGCGTCGACCTTGGCCAGCATCCGGTCGGCCCGCTCGCCGACCTGCTCCGGCGTCTCCCCGGGACGGTCCGGCGGGCCGGGCGCCACCCCGTCGGTGAACAGGAACCAGCCGGGCCGGGTGCGCTGGATCTCCACGGTGGTCACGCCCTCGTAGCCGCCGTAGTCCCACTCCCGCAGGTCGGGGTCGACCCGGGCGTCGTCCACCCCGATCAGCTCGGCGGTCTCGCGGGCCCGCCGGAGCGGGCTGACGAAGGCGGCACCGATGCGGTGGGAGCGGATCAGCGGCTCCAGCCGCCGTGCCTCGTCCCTGCCGTGCTCGGTGAGCGGCACGTCGGTCCACCCGGTATGCCGTCCGGACCGCGACCACTCGGTCTCACCGTGCCGGACGAGAAAGACATCAGCCATGCGTCAGAGGCTAAGAGCCCGGCGCTCCGGTTCGGCGGCGTCACGCGCCCGCAGGCGGTACCGCGGGTCCACCGGAAGGAGCAGTACGGGGCCGGTGGCGCTCGGCTCGGGCAGCTCCGCGGGCTCCTACTGCCGGTACCCGCTCAGGAACCGTCCGATCCGGCCGATCGCCGTCTCCAGGTCCTCCGCGTGGGGGAGGGTGAGGATGCGGAAGTGGTCGGTGGCGGGCCAGTTGAAACCGGTGCCCTGGACGACCTGGATCTTCTCCTGGAGGAGGAGGTCGAGGACGAACTTCTCGTCGTCGTGGATGGGGTGGACCTTGGGGTCGATGCGCGGGAAGGCGTAGAGGGCGCCCTTCGGTTTGACGCAGGAGACCCCGGGGATCTCGTTGAGCTTCTCCCACGCCACCGTGCGCTGCTCGTGCAGCCGTCCGCCGGGGGCGGTGAGTTCGCGGATGGACTGCCGGCCGCCGAGCGCGGCCTGGATGGCGTACTGCGCGGGCGCGTTGGCGCACAGCCGCATGGAGGCCAGCATGGTGAGGCCCTCCAGGTAGTCCTTCGCGTGCTGCCTGGGGCCGGTGACGACCAGCCAGCCGGAGCGGAAACCCGCCACCCGGTAGGTCTTGGACAGCCCGCAGAAGGTGAGGACCACCAGGTCGGGGGCGAGGGCCGCGGTCGAGTGGTGGACGGCGTCGTCGTAGAGGATCTGGTCGTAGATCTCGTCCGCGAAGACCATCAGGCCGTGCCGGCGGGCCAGGTCGAGGATGCCCTCCAGGATCTCCCTGGGGTACACGGCGCCGGTCGGGTTGTTCGGGTTGATGACGACCACGGCCTTCGTGCGGTCCGTGATCTTCGCCTCCATGTCGGCCAGGTCCGGGTACCAGTCGGCCTGTTCGTCGCAGAGGTAGTGCACCGCCTTGCCGCCGGCGAGGGTGGTCACCGCCGTCCAGAGCGGGAAGTCGGGGGCCGGGATGAGGATCTCGTCGCCGTCCTCGACCAGCGCCTGTACGGCCATGGAGACCAGCTCCGAGACGCCGTTGCCGAGGAACACGTCGTCGACGCCGACCTCCAGGCCCAGCGTCTGGTAGCGCTGCGCCACCGCCCGGCGGGCGGAGAGGATGCCCCGCGAGTCCGTGTAGCCGTGCGCCTGCGGGAGCATCCGGATCATGTCCTGGAGGATCTCCTCCGGCGCCTCGAAGCCGAACAGCGCGGGGTTGCCGGTGTTGAGGCGCAGCACGCTGTGGCCCGCCTCCTCCAGCGCGTTGGCGTGCTCGATCACCGGCCCGCGGATCTCGTAACAGACCTCGCTGAGCTTGTTGGACTGCCGGAACTCCATGCGCCCCTCCGGGAACTCGTGTTGCTTGGTTTTACCAAGTGGGAGCTTGGAAAGTCCAACACCTTGTCTAGACTGCGTCGCATGTCACCTCGCCGAAGCTACGACCAGTACTGTTCCGCGGCCCGCGCCCTCGACGTCGTCGGCGACCGCTGGACCCTGCTGATCGTCCGGGAGCTGCTCGCCGGTCCCCGCCGCTACACCGACCTGCACGCGGATCTGCCGGGCGTCAGCACGGACGTCCTCGCCTCCCGGCTGAAGGACATGGAGCGGGACGGACTCACGACCAGGCGGCGGCTGCCCCCGCCCGGTGCGGCCTACGTCTACGAACTCACGGCGCGCGGAAGGGCGTTGCTGCCGGTGCTCCAGGCGCTGGGCACGTGGGGCGAGCCGGAGCTGGGCGAGCGGCGCCCCACGGACGCGGCCCGCGCCCACTGGTTCGCGCTGCCGCTGCTGCGGTTCCTGGAAGGCGAGGGGCTGGTCGAAGTGCGTCTGGAGGAGGGCGAGTTCCATCTGCGCGTCGGCGCGGAGGACGGCCCGGTGTACGGCGACGGCCCGGCCCCCGCGGACCCCGACGCCCGGCTCCTGCTGGACACGGAGACCTGTACGGCCCTGGCCCGGGGGGAGTTGGCGCTGCCGGACGCGGTACGCGGCGGGCGGGTGACGGTGACGGGCGACGGCGCACTGGCCAAGGCGCTGCGCGAGGCCTGAGACGGCGACCGGGCCCACCGCGAACGGAGGGCCCGGTCGACACCGTTCGTCCAGGATCAGGCGCCCGGCGGCACCCGCGACGGGCGGCCCGCCCCCCGCGTCAGCGCGTACCCGCCGATGCCGGCGAGCGCGGCCAGCACCCCGCCGACCGCGGTCCACACCCAGCGGTCCGTCCACCAGCCGGACGACCAGCCGTCGTTCGAGCCGAAGCTGGACAGCACGGCGGCCTTCTTGTCCCCGTCACCGGACTCGGACTGGACGGCGATGCCCGGCACCAGCGGCTTCGCCAGCGAACCGTCCACCGCCGCCGAGCCGCCGATGTCCTTCGAGTCCGCCCGCACCTCGGCGCTGACCGGCTGGCCGAGGTCGGCCGCGCTCAGGTTCAGCACCGTCAGCCTGATGTAGTACGTGCCGGGCAGCGGGTCGTTCGCCCACGGCTCGGACCAGGCGCGTACCGTGCGCAGCACGCAGGCCAGCTCCACGGAGGAGGCGTCCTGCGGAGCCGTGCGGGTCGCGGCGCCGTACTGGCAGGACTGCCGGCGCCGCAGACCGTCGTACACGTCGATCCCCCAGGTCTGCGCCGCGTGCGAGGCGGGCAGTTTCACCGTCGCCGTGACGTCGGGGCGCTGGCCGACGTCCGCAGGGAACGACCAGTACAGGTAGTCGCCCGTGGAGCCGCCGGCCGTGGCCCGCTGGCCCTGTTCGAGTTCCGTCGCCGTACGGAAGGAGGTGCCCGCCCGGGTCGGCGCGCCGCTGTCCTCGGAGGCGCTGGGGGAGGGGGAGGAGTCGGCGACCGCCGGACCCGCCGCCAGGCCCACCGCCAGCAGGGCCGCACTCAGCACTCGTGTGATCCGCATCAGTTGGTCCTCCAGACCGCGATCCGCCAGCGCGACACCCAGCCCCACACCAGACCCGCGAGGAAACCGGTCAGCACCAGGGCGCCGAGCAGCCACCAGCCGCGGCCGAGACCGAAGGAGGCGACGTCGCTCGCCTTCGAGGGGCCGTCCACCACGTCGACCGTCAGCTCAAGGGGCAGACCGGGACTGGTCTTCACCCCGGCCGCGGCCGAGAAGGAGTTGGTCACCTGGAGGCAGACGGTCTCCGCGGTGGCGCCCTCGTCGTCGCTCTTCGCCTTCGGGTACCGCAACCCGGTCGAGATGACGTCCGTACGGCCCGTCCCCGAGGCCTCACCGCGCACGATCTCGCGCCCGCTCGCGGTCACCGCGCGCAGCAGCACCCCGTAGTCGGCGTTGACGGCCCGGTCGGCCGCGACGCTCACCGACGTCCGCAGCTCCTGGCCGGGCTCGACGTCCACCTTGTACCAGCGCTGCTGACCGAACTCCTCGCGGTCGGTGTACAGGCCGGACTTCAGCGAGGGGGCGGACGAGCACTGGGCCGTCCCCTCGGTGGCCACCGGCGTCACCACCGGATCGGCGGCCCGGTCCACCAACTGGCCGACCCTGTTGGTCAGTTCCTTCTTGTGCTCGACCGACGTGTAGGTGCCGCCGGTGGCGTCCGCGATGCAGCTGAGCTGGTCGCGGGTCTTGGCGTCCGGCACCAGGCCGAGGGTGTCGATGGTCAGTCCGATGCCCTTGGCGGCGATCTCCCGGGCCACCTCACAGGGGTCCAGCGGCTGGCAGGTGTCCTCGCCGTCGCTGATCAGGACGATACGGCGGGTGCCGGAGCCGCCTTGCAGATCGTCGGCGGCCTTGAGCAGTGCCGGGCCGATCGGCGTCCATCCGGTCGGCTGGAGGGTGGCGACGGCGGTCTTCGCCTCGGTGCGGTCGAGGGTGCTGACCGGGTAGAGCTGCGCGGTGTCCTTGCAGCCCTCCTTGCGGTCGTTGCCGCGGTAGTTGGCACCGAGGGTGCGGATGCCGAGCTGGACCGCCTCGGGCGTCGCGTCCAGCACCTCGTCGAACGCCTGCTTGGCCGCGGCCATCCGCGTCCCGCCGTCTATGTCCGCCGTCCGCATGGACCCGCTGACGTCGAGCACGAGCTCCACCTTGGGAGCCGCCTGGTCGGTCTCGTCGGCGGCCGCCGGGCCGGGGAACGCGATCCCGGCGGCCAGGGCGGCGAGCAGCGCGCAGACTCCTGCCACCGGCCGTTGTGTTCTGATCATCGGCGGATCTTATTGATCCAGGGTGCCGGGCTCCAAAACGAGGTCCCGGCGCCGACGCGCGGGTGGCCGGAAGGCCAACTCCGGGCAGCGGGAGGCCCATCGGTCAGCAGGCGCCCGTGAGCGGGTTCGGCAGCGCCGCCCACTGGTCCCCCGGCACCTGTGGCGACAGCCGCATCAGGGTCAACGCCTTCGCCGGCAGGGGGTCTTCGAGCAGCGCCGTCAGATCGGGGGTGCCGGGCAGCTGTGCCGCGGCGGTGGCCAGGGCGTTCGCCAGGGCCGGACCGGAACCCGCCGTGCCCGCCAGCGCGCCCGCGACCAGCGAGCCGAACAGCTTGCGGCGCAACGCCGTCTCGTCGTCCGTGACCTGGCGGCCCGTCAGCTCCGGGGGGGTGATGCCGTGCCGGGTCAGCCGGGCGGGGCTGAGCCGGATGTCGGCCAGGTCGCGGTAGACCAGGCGCAGCGGCGCGCCGGTCCCCGAGAGCACCACGAGGAGGTTCTGGCCGTGTGCCTCCAGGGCCACCCCCAGGTCCAGCAGCCGCAGCCCCACCGTCAGCGTGAGGCGGGTGAACTCGGCCAGCCAGGAGGGTGATGCGGGGAGGGCGGTGGTGGCCAGGGCCGCCACCGGCAGCACCCGTTCGCCCGGCGCCGCACAGGCCTGCGGCGACTCGCGCAGCACGGCCGCCAGATCCGGCGAGTCGGCGGTCGCCGCGCCCAGCGTGCGGGTGACGTGCAGGAGCCCGTCGGTGCGGGCCGCCAGATCCGTCGCGAACGACGACAGCGTCACCGCCGCGCCGATCGAGTACGTGGAGATGTCCCGCACGGACGAGGTCAGCCGGGCGCTGAGCGCCGTCTTGACGTGCGGCCCGTCCGGAAGCGCCAGCGTGCGCAGGGACATCAGCGGGTGCGCGGTACGCCAGGGCTCCGCGCCGCCCTTGAGGACATGGGCGGCCTGCCAGGGATGCACGGGAATCAGCAGCCGCCCGCCGTCCCGCAGTTCCTCCGGCCAGTCACCGGTCAGCAGACAGTCCCCGGCCGGGACCGGGACCGCCTCCAGCCGCACCACGGGCCGGTGCTCCGGCCCGTACGCGAGCTGCTCCGCCGCCGAGAAGCCGGGCCGCGAACGGCAGTTGGGGTGAAAGGGGTGCCCGTCGACGACGCGTTGCTCCCACTGCCAGTCCCGTGCGGGCCACTCCCGGGAACCGGCCTGCTGACCGGCCCGCGAGAGCGCGAGCGAGGCCGCGCTGTGCCCGAGTTCGGCCGCGAGGCCCGCCGCGTGCGGCCACCCCAGGTCGGTCGTCAACCGCGCCGGATCGTCGTAGGCCACCGAGTCCAGACGGACCGTCGTCACGTACGCGCCGGTGGCGAACGGATCCGCGTGCGGGCCGTGCAGCGCCCGCCCGTCGGCCAGCCGCACGGCCAGACCGTGCGCCCCGCGCACCCGGCGCTCCACCCACGGCAGCGGCTCGTGCGCCAGCGCCCGCCACAGCCGGGTCAGCACCGCCGCCCGCGCACCCGGCAGCTCGGCCCAGTACCGGTCGACGAGATCCGGCCGCGCCTCGGCCAGCTCGGCGGCGAGCCGGTTCTCGATGGGGGAGGGACGGTGCACGGGGGGACTCCTCGGGGGACGGGTACGACGGTCATGATGGCCGTCGTCGACAGACATACTGATCGTGATCGGACTGTGTGGACGTAGCGAACGAATGGAACGCGTGGACCTCATGCCCCCCAGCGACGCCGTCGCGGAGCGCGCCGACGCGTACGCCGCCGCCCCCTTGCTGAACTGCCTGCTGCGGGAGGTGGCCCAGCCGCTCCCGGACACCGCTGCGGGCGCCGCGGACGGGCGGCCGCGGGTCTACCGGCTGCCCGGCGGCGGGCGGCTGCTGCGCGTGCGCGGCGAGCGCAGGCCCGCCGCCCCCGAGGTGTACGCGGACGGCGCCTGGCGCCGCCTCGGCCACGCCGAACTGGTGAAACTCGTCAGCGAGGAGCTGCGCCGGCACACCGGGCTCTCCAACGGCGACCTGCCCGCCGAGATGATCGACAGCCGGGACGCGGTCGCCGCGCTGCTCACGGCACGCGCCCGGGCGACGGCGCCCGACGACCCGTACCTGCGCTCCGAGCAGTCCCTCATCACCGGCCATCCCTACCACCCCGCCCCCAAGGCACGCGGCGGCGGCCCGGTCACCGCCTGGTTGCCGTACGCCCCCGAGGCGCACGCCCGGTTCCCGCTGGTGCTGCTCGGGGTGCGCGAGGACGAGGTGGCCGAGGAGGGTGACACGGGGGCGCTGGACCGGCTGGCCGCCGTACCGCCCGGCTACCGGCTGCTGCCCGCCCACCCCTGGCAGCTCGACCTGGTCGCCCGTGACCTGGCCCCCGCCTTCGCGGACGGCCGGCTGCTGCGCCTCGGCGAGAGCGACTTCACGGCCTGGCCGACGGCGGCGATCCGCACGGTGTACGAGCCGGTGCGCGATCTCTTCCTGAAGTTCAGCCTGGACGTCCGCATCACCAACGACATCCGCCGGCTGTGGGCGCACGACCTGCGCCGGCTGCGCCGCACGGACACCGCGGTGACCGCCGCCTTCGGCGCGTCGCGGGACCCGGCGGGCTGGCTCGGCGACCGCGGCTACCGCACCGCCCGGTTCGCCTTCGAGGAACTCGCGGTCATCGTCCGGGACGGGCTGCGCGGACCACTGCTGCCCGGGGCGACCCCGCTGCTCGCCGCCGGTCTGGTGGAGGGCTTCGACGGCGACCCGCTGACCACGGCGGCCGATCCGCGGGCCTGGTGGGAGGCGTACCTCCGGGTGGTCGTACCCCCCGTCCTCAGGGCCTTCGACGGGCACGGCGTCGTACTGGAGGCGCACCTGCAGAACACCCTGGTCGCCGTGGACGCGGACGGCACGCCGGTGCAGGCGCTGTTCCGGGACGCCGAAGGGGTCAAGCTGCTCACCGACGTGGACCGGGCCGCCGGGTGGGAGCGGCTGGTGTACTGCCTGGTCGTCAACCACCTCACCGAGGTCGCCGCGGCGCTCGCCGAGCGCCACGCCGGGTTCGACCCGTGGCCCGCGGCGAGGCGGGAGCTGGCCCGGCACCGGATCCCGGAGGTCACCGAACTGCTGGCGTCGCCCGCCCTGCCGGGCAAGACGAACCTGCTGCTGCGCTGGACCGGGGCGGACGGCGCCGACGCGAGGTACCTGCCGCTGCCCAACCCGCTGGCCTGAGACCACGTCGCCCGACCGCCCCGGCCCGGCCCGGCCTGCGCCGCCTCCGGCCGCAGGTCAGAGCTGGGAGCCACCGGTGGCGTCGACGACCTGTCCGGTCACCCAGCGCGCGTCGTCGGAGGCGAGGAAGGCGACCACGTCGGCGATGTCCTCGGGGCGGCCCACCCGGCCGAGCGCCGAGAGCTCCGCGGCGGACTGCTGCGCCGCCTCGTCGCCCCGCAGCCAGGACGCGTTGATGTCGGTGTCGACGATGCCGGGGGCCACCGAGTTGACGGTGATCCCACGGCCGCCGACCGCCTTGGCGAGGGTGAGCGTGAAGGCGTCGATCGCGCCCTTGGTCATGGCGTACGCGATGATGTCGGTGAGGGCGATCCGGGTCGCGCCCGACGAGATGTTGACGATCCGTCCGCCGTCCCGGAGCCGCTTGAGCCCCTGCTGGGCGAGGAAGAACGGCGCGCGCATGTTGACGGCGACCGCCTCGTCGAACGTCTCGGGCGTGGTGTCCTCGATCTCGCCGCGCGGGGTGACGCCCGCGTTGTTGACCAGCACGTCGAGGTCGGTGCGGCCCGAGTGCTCAAGGGCCCGGCGGTCGTAGCCCTCCCAGAGGGTCGCCACGTCGCCGGGGGTGCCCAGTTCGGCCCGGACCGCGAAGGCACTGCCGCCCTTGGCCCGGACGGCCTCGACGACTTCCTCGGCGGCCGCCGCGTTGCGCCCGTAGTGCACGGCCACCAGCGCTCCCTCGGCGCCGAGCCGCTCGGCGATCGCCCGCCCGATCCCGCGGCTGCCGCCCGTCACCAGTGCCGTCTTCCCCGTGAGCGTGCCCATGGTCTGCCCTTCGTCCCGGACTTCTGTCGCGAACTTCTGCGGTGAACTTCTGTAGCGATGACTACGTAATGAGCCTACGCGCATTCTTTAGCGATCGCTGTAAAATCCCGGCATGACGACGACCAAGCGCGGCAGGCCGCGGAGTTTCGACCGCGACGTCGCACTCGTCCAGGCCACACTGCTGTTCTGGCAGCACGGCTACGAGGGCACGTCCGTCGCCGACCTGACCGCCGCCATGGGCATCTCGCCGCCGAGCCTGTACGCGGCCTTCGGCGACAAGCGCGCCCTGTTCACCGAGGTCGTCGACCGGTACGGCAGCACCTTCGGCGCGTTCATGGGGAACGCGCTGGCCGAGGAGAGCGACGCCCGCACGGGTTTCGCCCGGATGCTGGACGAGGCGGCGGTGTCCTACACCGACCCCACGCACCCGGCGGGCTGTCTGGTCATCTCCGCGGCGACCAACTACTCGCCGGGCACCGCCGACGTCGAGCGGGACCTGCGCGCCCGCAGGGCGGCGAACACCGGGTCCTTCGAGGAGCGTCTGAACGAGGCCAAGGCCCTGGGCTCGCTCCCCGCGGGGACCGACACCCGGGCCTTGGCCGTCTATTTCGCCGCGGTCGTGCAGGGCCTGTCCCAGCAGGCCCGGGACGGGGCGACCACCGAAGAGCTGCGCCGCGTGGCCGCGTACGCCATGGCGGTCTGGCCCGAACCGTCCTCCTGAGGCGAGGGCCGCCCCGCCGCCTGTCGCCCGCCGCCCCGCGGACCCGCCCGGGCGCTGGCCGCGGGGCGGCGGGCGACAGCCAGGCGCGACTACCATGGTCACTTCACGCCGCAGGCCGGACAGGAGGGGCGGACATGCTCAGAGAGGTCACGGCCACCCGCTATCTCGCGCCGCTCCACTCCGGGGGGTCCGTCCCGGGAGTCGTCGAGGCCGACGACCTGGGCACGTACGTGGTGAAGTTCACCGGCTCGGCGCAGGGGCACAAGGCACTGGTCGCCGAGGTGATCGTGGGGGAGCTGGCGCGGGCGCTCGGGCTGCGATTCCCCGAGCTGGTGACGGTGCGCTTCGACCCCGCCATCGCCGCCCACGAGCCGCACCAGGAGGTGCGCGAGCTGCACGCGGCCAGCGCGGGGGTGAACCTGGGGATGGACTTCCTGCCGGGTGCCAGGGACTTCACCCCGGAGATCGCCGAGGTCTTCCCGGTGGACCCGCTGGAGGCGGGCCGGATCGTCTGGCTGGACGCGCTCACCGTCAATGTCGACCGTACGGTGCACAGCTCCAACCTCATGGTCTGGCCGGCCCTTGGCATCGCGCGGCCGCGCCTGTGGCTCATCGACCACGGCGCCGCCCTCGTCTTCCACCACCGCTGGGACACCTCGACGCCCGACAAGGCCTACGACTTCCGTCACCACGCCCTCGGCCGGTACGGCCCCGACACCCGGGCGGCGGACGCCGAACTCGCGCCCAAGGTGACCGAACAGCTGCTCGGGGACATCCTCGCCGAGGTCCCGGACGCCTGGCTCACCGACTTCGGCACCCCGGACGAGATGCGCGAGGCCTATGCCGGTTACCTGCTGGCGCGGGCACGGAGCTCGGCCCGGTGGCTTCCCACCGACTTCCCGGGCCGCGACCAGCTCGCCTCCGAGGAGGCGGCCCGAGCGGCCAGGACCAGGCAAGGGCGCCCGGCCTGGCTGAAGCAGGTGCCCGACCTGCACGGGAAACCCGCGGCGGAACAGGATTGGTCGGTGCACCTCGGATGAGCGACCACGCACGCGTCGAGATCGAGTACTGCACCCAGTGCCGCTGGCTGCCCCGGGCGGCCTGGCTGGCGCAGGAGCTGCTGACCACCTTCGAGACCGAGCTGACCGAGCTGGTGCTCCGGCCCGGCAAGGGCGGGGTCTTCGTCGTCCGCGTCGGGGACGAGGTGGTGTGGGACCGGCGCGAACAGGGCTTCCCCGAGCCCACGGCGGTGAAGCAGGCGGTACGCGACCGAGTGGCCCCGGGAAGGTCTCTGGGCCACTCGGACACACCTGCCTAGGACCGCGACACGTCCTAGCCGCGGAGCTGCTGGTAGGCGGGCAGGGTCAGGAAGTCCGCGTAGTCCTCGTCGAGCGAGACCTGGAGCAGCAGGTCGTGGGCCTGCTGCCAGTGTCCGGCCGCGAAGGCCTCCTCGCCGATCTCCTCTCGGACGGCGGCGAGTTCCTCGGCGGCGACCTTGCGGGCCAGCTCGGCGGTGGCCCGCTCGCCGTTCTCGAACTCGACGCCGGCGTTGATCCACTGCCAGATCTGCGAGCGGGAGATCTCGGCGGTGGCCGCGTCCTCCATGAGGTTGAAGATGGCCACCGCGCCCAGGCCGCGCAGCCACGCCTCGATGTAACGGATGCCCACCTGCACGGCGTTGACCAGACCGGCGTAGGTCGGCCTGGCCTCCAGCGAGTCGACGGCGATCAGGTCGGCCGCCGTCACCTGGACGTCCTCGCGCAGCCGGTCCTTCTGGTTCGGCCGGTCGCCGAGGACCCGGTCGAAGGACTCCATGGCGATGGGGACCAGGTCGGGGTGGGCGACCCAGGAGCCGTCGAAGCCGTCGTTCGCCTCGCGGTCCTTGTCGGCGCGGACCTTCTCGAAGGCCACCTTGTTGACCTCGGCGTCGCGGCGGGACGGGATGAACGCCGCCATGCCGCCGATCGCGTGCGCACCGCGCTTGTGGCAGGTGCGGACGAGGAGTTCGGTGTACGCCCGCATGAAGGGGGCGGTCATCGTCACCGCGTTGCGGTCCGGCAGGACGAACTTCGGCCCGCCGTCACGGAAGTTCTTGATGATGGAGAACAGGTAGTCCCAGCGGCCCGCGTTCAACCCCGAGGCGTGGTCGCGCAGTTCGTAGAGGATCTCCTCCATCTCGTACGCGGCCGTGATCGTCTCGATGAGCACGGTGGCGCGGACGGTGCCCTGCGGGATGCCGAGGTGGTCCTGGGCGAACACGAACACGTCGTTCCACAGCCGGGCTTCGAGGTGCGACTCGGTCTTCGGGAGGTAGAAGTAGGGTCCCTTGCCGAGGTCGAGCAGCCGCCGCGCGTTGTGGAAGAAGTAGAGCCCGAAGTCGACGAAGGCGCCGGGCACCTGCTCGCCGTCGACCTCGACGTGCCGCTCGTTCAGGTGCCAGCCGCGCGGCCGCATGACGACCGTCGCCAGCTCCTCGTTCGGCCGCAGGGCGTACGACTTGCCGCTCGCCGGGTCCGTGAAGTCGATGTTCCGGGTGTAGGCGTCGATCAGGTTCAGCTGCCCCAGGACGACGTTCTCCCAGGTGGGCGCGGAGGCGTCCTCGAAGTCCGCGAGCCAGATCCGGGCGCCCGAGTTGAGGGCGTTGATGGTCATCTTGCGGTCGGTGGGACCGGTGATCTCCACCCGTCGGTCGTCGAGGGCCGCGGGGGCGGGGGCCACCCGCCAGGAGTCGTCGGCGCGGATCGCCGCGGTCTCGGGGAGGAAGTCGAGGGTCGAGGTGCGGGCGATCTCGGCGCGGCGCTCGGCGCGGCGGGCGAGGAGTTCGGCGCGGCGCGGCGAGAACCGCCGGTGCAGTTCGGCCACGAAGGCGAGCGCCGCGTCGGTGAGGACCTCCTCCTGCCGGGGCAGGGGCTCGGCGTCGACGATGGCCGGCCCAGACGGCGCTGGTGCGGACATGAGCTGTCACTTCCTTCAGCGGTGGCACCGGGTGCCAGTCGTTCCGGTGGAGCGAAGCACGCCCGCGCAGTGGCACGGGAGCTTCTGAGCAGTGGATACTAGTTTCCTCATCGTGGAAGTTCAATGGTTTGTTGACGTCGAGATTCTCTGCGTCGAGGGAGGGTGGCGCTCGGTGCCGTCCCGTTCACTCCAGGTGGACCAGGTCGGCCTCGGTGTCGATGTCGTACGGCTCGGCGACGTCCCCGCACTCGACGAGCGTGATCGCCGCCTGGTGTGCCCGGAGATAGCCGCGGGCGCCCCGGTCCCCGGTCGCGCTCGCCGCGATCCCCGCCCAGTGCCGGGCGCCGAGCAGCACGGGATGCCCGCGCACCCCGTCGTAGGCGGCCGACACCAGCGACGACTCGTCCCGGAAGCCGGCGACGACCCGTGCCACCGCCGCCGCCCCGATCCCGGGCTGGTCCACCAGCGCCACCAGGACGGCCGGCGCCCCGGTTCCCGCGAGCGACTCCAGCCCCACCCGCAGCGAGGACCCCATGCCCTCGGCCCAGCGGGGGTTCGCCACGACCACGCACCCGTCGAGCGCCGCGCGCTCCCGTACCTCGTGCGCGCCGGCCCCCAGCACCACGTGCACGGGCCCGCAGCCGCCCGCCCGCAGCTCCCCGGCCGCGTACTCCACCAGTGGCCGTCCCCGGTGCGTCAGGAGCGCCTTGGGCCGCCCGCCGAGCCGTCTGCCACCGCCGGCGGCGAGCAGCAGTGCGGCGATCCGTCGATGCGTGTCGGTCATGGGTCCTGCATACCCGACGACGGCTCGCCGAGCGGGTTCCGCAGGGCTGAATTTCGGTCCGCGCTGTAGCGCTTTCCCGGCGGGAGGGCGTTTACTGACCCGCGTCCCGAGGCGCTCGATCAGCGCCGCGGGGCACCTGGCGAGGGGGGAGCTGTGTTGCGGAGCTTGGGGCAGAGGCCGGTGACCGGCAGCGACGAGGATCCGAGGATCACGGAACTACGCACGGCGGTGTCCAGGCTGCGCCGCGAACTGGCCGCGCACCCGGCCGAGTTCCCGGACCGCGCGATAGCCGAGGACGAACTGGCGGCGCTGGCCGCGATGGCCACGGGCGGCATCCCGGAGATCCCGCGCCTGCGCCGTTCCCTGTTACTGATCGCCGGTGCGATCGGCTCGGTGAGCGCGTTGTCGCCGGGCCTGTCGGGCGTCCGCCGGGCGGTGGACCTGTTCGGCGAGACGCCGCGCACCTGAGCGTCCCGTCGGGGGCGGTCCCGCCCGACCCGCGCCCGCGGACGGTGAGCCGGTCCCCGGCCCTCAGGCGCCCGAACTCGCCAGCGCCCGGGACAGTTCGACGGCCACCTGCTGCAGCACCGGCACGATCTTCTCGGTGGCCGCCTCGGTCACCCGCCCCGCGGGCCCGGAGATCGAGATCGCCGCGGCCGTCGGCGAGTCGGGCACCGACACCGCCAGGCACCGCACCCCGACCTCCTGCTCGTTGTCGTCCACGGCGTACCCGAGCCGCCGCACCTCGGCCAGGGCCGTCAGGAACCCCTCCGCGGTGGTGATCGTCCTCTCGGTCGCCGCCGGCATCCCGGTGCGCGCGAGCAGCGCCCGCACCTCCGCGTCCGGCACCCCCGCGAGCAGCGCCTTGCCCACCCCGGTCGAGTGCGGCAGCACCCGCCGCCCCACCTCCGTGAACATCCTCATCGAGTGCTTGGACGGCACCTGAGCGACGTACACGATCTCGTCCCCGTCGAGCAGCGCCATGTTCGCCGTCTCCCCGGTCTCCTCGACCAGTCGCGCGAGGTACGGCCGCGCCCACGTGCCCAGCAGTCGCGACGCCGACTCGCCGAGCCGGATCAGCCGGGGGCCGAGCGCGTACCGCCGGTTCGGCTGCTGCCGTACGTACCCGCAGGCGACCAGCGTCCGCATCAGCCGGTGGATCGTCGGCAAGGGCAGCCCGCTGCTCGCGGACAGCTCGCTCAGGCCGACCTCGCCGCCCGCGTCCGCCATCCGCTCCAGCAGATCGAAGGCGCGCTCGAGGGACTGGACCCCGCCGCCATTGGACTTGGCGGAGTCGTGGGCGCTGGCGCTGGACGTCGGCACGGCGCGTTCCTTTCGAGGCTGACCGGGAGAGCTGAAGCCTACCCGGCGGCCGGTTGACTCCCCGGTCGTACGTAGCTACGTTCTGCCTGTTGAAATTCTAATTCCGCTTTGTGGAAAGGTCCAGAGCGGGCGTGCGGGGAGCGCCGGAGAACGGTGGACCCTTGACGGCGGGGGAGCGGGAGTGAAGACTCCTTCAACAGAACGTTGAATTCCGTTACGTGGGTGTAAATCCCGTTTCCCGGAAGTAAAACGGCGGCGGCAGAGAGAGGGGTCCGGGTGTCCGAGGCTGAACTGGTGCTGCGCTCGACGCGCGTCATCACCCCGGAGGGGACACGGCCCGCCGCGGTCGCGGTGTCCGCCGGGACGATCACCGCCGTACTGCCGTACGACGCTCCGCTCCCGCGGGGCGCCCGCCTGGAGGACCTCGGCGACGACGTCCTGCTGCCCGGTCTGGTCGACACCCACGTCCACGTCAACGACCCGGGCCGCACCGAGTGGGAGGGCTTCTGGACGGCCACGCGCGCGGCGGCGGCCGGCGGCGTCACCACCCTGGTCGACATGCCGCTCAACTCCCTCCCGCCGACCACCACGGTCGACCACCTCCGGGTCAAGCGGGCGGTCGCGGCCGACAAGGCACACGTCGACGTCGGCTTCTGGGGCGGCGCGCTGCCGGACAACGTCAAGGACCTGCGTCCGCTCCACGAGGCCGGCGTCTTCGGCTTCAAGGCGTTCCTGTCACCCTCCGGTGTCGACGAGTTCCCGCACCTCGACCAGGAGCGGCTCGCCCGGTCACTGGCGGAGATCACCTCGTTCGGCGGACTGCTGATCGTGCACGCGGAGGACCCGCACCACCTGGCGGCCGCCCCGCAGCACGGCGGCCCGAAGTACGCCGACTTCCTGGCCTCCCGCCCGCGCGACGCGGAGGACACGGCGATCGCCCAGCTGATCGCGCAGGCGGGACGGCTGGACGCGCGCGTGCACGTCCTGCACCTGTCCTCCTCCGACGCCCTGCCGCTGATCGCCGAGGCCAAGCGGGGCGGCGTACGGATCACCGTCGAGACCTGCCCGCACTACCTCACCCTCACCGCGGAGGAGGTCCCGGACGGCGCCAGCGAGTTCAAGTGCTGCCCGCCGATCCGGGAGGCGGCCAACCAGGACCTGCTCTGGCAGGCGCTCGCCGACGGCACGATCGACTGCGTGGTCACCGACCACTCACCGTCCACGGCCGACCTGAAGACCGCCGACTTCGCGACCGCCTGGGGCGGCATCTCCGGCCTCCAGCTCAGCCTCGCCGCGGTGTGGACCGAGGCCCGCGGGCGCGGCCACGGTCTTGAGGACGTGGTCCGCTGGATGTCCGCGCGTACGGCGGCGCTCGTCGGACTCGACGGCCGCAAGGGCGCCATCGCGGTGGGCCGGGACGCCGACTTCGCGGTCCTCGCGCCCGACCGGACCTTCACCGTGGACCCGGCCGGACTCCAGCACCGCAACCGCGTCACCGCGTACGCGGGCAAGACCCTGTTCGGGGTCGTGAAGTCCACCTGGCTGCGCGGCGAACGCATCGTCGCGGACGGCGCGTTCACGGCCCCGCGGGGCCGGCTCCTCACCCGCACTCCCTGACCTTCCGCCCGCTCCGGCCCTACGCCCTTCCGCCCCCTCCCGCACCCGCACCGGCCGACCCCGAAAGGAAGACCTTCTTTGACGGCGATCCCGACCTTCACCGGCGACGCGCACCCCTACTCCGGCGGCGACCCGTACGCGGACTATCGCACCGCCGACTTCCCCTTCACCCAGTACGTCAACCTCGCCGGACGGCAGCTCGGCGCCGGGGTGGTCGCCGCCAACGACGAGTTCTTCGCCCAGCGGGAGAACCTGCTGGTGGCCGGGCGCGCCGAGTTCGACCCCGAGCACTTCGGGCACAAAGGCAAGATCATGGACGGCTGGGAGACGCGCCGCCGCCGCGGTGTCTCGGCCGAGCACCCCTGGCCGGCGGACGAGGACCACGACTGGGCGCTGGTGCGCCTCGGGGCCCCCGGTGTCGTCCGCGGGATCGTCGTCGACACGGCCCACTTCCGCGGGAACTACCCGCAGGCGGTGTCCGTCGAGGGCACGTCGGCCGCCGGCTCGCCGGCACCGGACGAACTCCTCGGCGCCGACGTGAAGTGGACCACACTGGTGCCCCGTACGCCGGTGGGCGGCCACGCGGCGAACGGCTTCACGGTGTCCCTGGAGCAGCGCTTCACGCACCTGCGAGTCAACCAGCACCCCGACGGCGGTATCGCACGCCTGCGCGTGTACGGCGAGGTCGTACCCGACCCGCTCTGGCTGGCGGCGCTGGGCACCTTCGACGTGGTGGCCCTGGAGAACGGCGGCCGGGTCGAGGACGCCTCGAACCTCTTCTACTCGCCGGCCACCAACACCATCCAGCCGGGCCGTTCCCGCAAGATGGACGACGGCTGGGAGACGCGCCGCCGCCGCGACCGGGGCCACGACTGGATCCGCTACCGGCTGGTGGCCCAGTCCCAGATCCGCGCCCTGGAGATCGACACGGCGTACCTGAAGGGCAACAGCGCGGGCTGGGCGTCGGTGTCGGTGAAGGACGGCGAGGACGGTGAGTGGGCGGAGGTCCTCCCGCGCACCCGCCTCCAGCCCGACACCAACCACCGGTTCGTCCTGGGTTCGCCCGCCGTCGGCACGCACGCGCGCGTGGACATCTTCCCGGACGGCGGCATCTCGCGGCTGCGGTTGTTCGGGTCCCCGACGGAGGCCGGAGCGGCGGCGCTCTCCGTGAGGTACCGCGAACTTTCCTGACCGGCCGGAGGGAACCGGGGGTCCCTCGGCTACGTTCTTCTCCCGTGACCCTTCAGCAAGAGATCGTCGGCAACGCCATGCAGATGGCGGTCGTCAACCTGCATCCCGGCCAGACCGTCTACTGCGAGGCCGGCAAGTTCCTGTTCAAGACGACGAACGTGACCATGGAGACGCGGCTCAGCGGCCCGTCGGGCAACGGCGGCCAACCGCAGGGCGGTGGCGGCGGCATGGGCGGCATGCTGCGCCAGGCCATGGGCACCGCCATGCAGGTCGGCCAGCGCATGCTGGCCGGCGAGTCACTGGCGTTCCAGTACTTCACGTCCCAGGGCGGCGAGGGCACCGTCGGCTTCGCGGGCGTGCTCCCCGGCGAGATGCGCGCCCTGGAACTCGACGGCACGCGCGCGTGGTTCGCGGAGAAGGACGCCTTCGTCGCCGCCGAGTCCACCGTGGAGTTCGGCATCGCCTTCGCCGGCGGCCGCACCGGCATGAGCGGTGGCGAGGGCTTCGTCCTGGAGAAGTTCACCGGCCGCGGCACGGTGATCATCGCCGGCGCCGGGAACTTCATCGACCTCAACCCCGCCGACTTCGGCGGCCGCATCGAGGTCGACACGGGCTGCGTCGTCGCCTTCGAGGAGGGCATCCACTACGGCGTCCAGCGCGTCGGCGGACTCAACCGCCAGGGCCTCATGAACGCCGTCTTCGGCGGCGAGGGTCTCTCCCTGGCCACCCTGGAGGGCAACGGCCGGGTGATCCTCCAGTCCCTGACCATCGAGAGCCTCGCCAACGCGCTGAAGAAGGCCCAGGGCGGTGACAAGCAGGGCCCGACCGGCGGGCTGTTCTCCACGCACGCGGGGTGAGGGCCTGACGGCGGCGCGGGTCAGGTTAACTCCGTGAAAACGAAAGGGACTTGAGGGGAAATTCTGCGGAGTTGTCATTGACATGCCATCGTCTACGCGCGTCATCATGGGGCCATGAGATTCCCCCCACGCATCACCCGCGTCGGCGCCGCAGGCGCCCTGCTGTCCGCCCTCCTCGTCGGCGGTACGGTCACCGCCACCACGGCGGACGCCGCCGCCACCTCGGTCGGCAGCATCTGCTACGGCGACCTGCCCTCGCAGGCGTACGACACGCTGGACCTGATCGCGTCGGACGGCCCGTTCCCGTACTCCCAGGACGGGGTCGTCTTCCGCAACTCGGAGCACGTGCTGCCCAGTGAGCCGAGCGGCTACTACCACGAGTACACGGTGAAGACCCCCGGCTCCTCCACGCGCGGCGCACGACGCATCGTGACCGGTGAGGAGAGCCAGGAGGACTACTACACGGCGGACCACTACGCCACGTTCGACCTGATCGACTTCGACTGCTGAGTCCCTCCTCACCCGGCACCACCCTCGCCCCGCGGCCTCCCCCATGTCATCGGCCGCGGGGCGAGCCGCGTCCGCCACAAGGCCACCCGCACGCGCGCGTGACGCACCGAAAGTCCACGCGCGTTCGACTTCGGTCGACGATCCCGCGCCCGGGGCGGCCCCGCCGGCCGGTCCTGCGTAGATTTGCCGACCGTGAGCGGTGACAACCCAGTACGGACGTTCGAGGGCAGGCGGTGGCTCTTCCCGTCCTCCGTGCTGCACGAACTCGACCCCGACCCCGACGCCGCCGGACGGCGCCCCCGCCGTACCGCGCGGGACTGGCTCGTCGACTCCAGCTGCTTCCTGCTGGCCGTCCTCGTGGGCGCGGCCGGCGCGCAGACGGTCCGGCACGAGACGGACCTCCCGCACGCCTTCGCCGTCGCCGACCAGCTGATCGGCGGCCTCGCCTGCTGCGCCGTCTGGCTGCGCCGCCGACGGCCGCTCGGCCTGGCCCTGGCGATGGTCCCGGTCAGCTTCGTCTCGGCCACCGCGGGCGGTGCCTCCATGGTCGCCCTGTTCACCCTGGCCGTGCACCGCCCCTTCCGGCACCTGGCCTGGATCACCGTCGTCAACCTGGCCCTGGTCCCGCTCTTCTACTGGTTTCGCCCCGATCCCGACCTGCCCTACCTCGTGGTCGTGGTGCTCGCCGCGCTGCTGACCCTCCTGGTGGCCTGCCTCGGCCTGTTCGTCCGCACCAAACGGCAGCTGATGCTGACCCTGCGGGACCGGGCCCGGCGCGCCGAGACCGAGGCAGGGCTGCGGGTCGAGCGGGCCCAGCGGCTGGCCCGGGAGGCCATCGCCCGCGAGATGCACGACGTGCTCGCCCACCGGCTGACCCTGCTCAGCGTGCACGCGGGCGCCCTGGAGTTCCGGCCCGACGCGCCCCGGGAGGAGATCGCCCGCGCGGCCGGTGTCATCCGCGAGAGCTCCCACGAGGCCCTCCAGGATTTGCGCGAGATCATCGGTGTGCTGCGCGCGGCGGACGGCGACGAGGCCGGCGGCCGCCCGCAGCCGACGCTCGCCGCTCTGGACGCGCTCGTCGCCGAGTCCCGCCGGGCCGGCATGAAGGTCACCCTGGACAACCGGGTCGGCGAACCGGCGGCCGTTCCGGCAGCCGTCGGCCGCACCGCCTACCGCATCGCCCAGGAGGGCCTCACCAACGCCCGCAAGCACGCTCCCGGCGCCGAGGTCACCGTCCGGGTCACCGGCGCCCCCGGCGACGGCCTGGACATCACCGTGCACAACCCCGCCCCCGAGGCCGAGGCGCCGCCGGTGCCCGGCTCCGGCCAGGGCCTGATCGGCCTGACCGAACGCGCGGTGCTGGCCGGCGGCCGGCTGGAGCACCGGACCACCGGCGCCGGCGGCTTCGAGCTACGGGCCTGGCTGCCCTGGGCCGCCGCCCGGACCACGGCATGACGGCCCGGTGGCGGGGCGCCGCGTGATTACTTGGGAACCATGACCGTCATCAGACTGCTGCTCGTCGACGACGACCCGCTGGTGCGGGCGGGGCTGGCCCTCATGATCGGCGGGGCCGAGGACATCGAGATCGTCGGAGAGGGTGCCGACGGCGACGAGGTCGAGGCGCTCGTCGACCGCACCCGGCCCGACGTCGTCCTGATGGACATCCGGATGCCGGGCGTGGACGGGCTCACCGCCACCGAGCGGCTGCGCGCGCGTGCCGACGCCCCGCAGGTCGTCGTCCTGACCACCTTCCACGCCGACGCACAGGTGCTGCACGCGCTGCGCGCCGGAGCCGCCGGGTTCGTCCTCAAGGACACCCCGCCCGCCCTGATCGTCGACGCGGTGCGCCGGGTGGCGGCCGGCGACCCCGTGCTGTCGCCCGCCGTCACCCGGCAGCTGATGCGGCACGCGGCCGCCTCCCGGGCCGACACCCGGCAGGCACGCGCGCGTGCCAGGCTCGCCGTCCTCAACGACCGCGAGCGCGAGGTCGCCGTCTCGGTGGGCCGGGGCCTCGCCAACGCCGAGATCGCCACCGGTCTCTTCATGAGCGTCGCGACCGTCAAGACCCACGTCTCCCGCATCCTGGCCAAGCTCGGTCTGAACAACCGCGTCCAGATCGCCCTGCTGGCGTACGACGCGGGGCTGCTGGAGGAGTAGAGGAACAGGGGGACAGGGGGCACCAACCGGGAGCCCCGCGCGTTCTCCCGGTACGGGACGGCCTCGGGGACCGCCTGAAGGGGGAGCGACGACATGCAGGTGACCGACCTCGGTCAGTACGGCGAGACACTGCGCACGGACCCGCACACCGTGTACGCGCGGCTGCGCGAACGCGGCCCGGTGCACCGGGTGCGGTGGCCGCTGCCCGAAGGGCAGTACCACGAGACCTGGCTGGTCGTGGGGTACGAGGAGGCGCGCGCCGCGCTCGCCGACCCGGGACTGGCCAAGGACACCGCGAAGACCGGCTTCACGTTCCTCGACGAGGAACTGATCGGCAAGCACCTGCTGGCCGCGGACCCGCCGCAGCACACCCGGCTGCGCTCCCTCGTCACCCGCGCGTTCACCGCCCGCCGGGTGGCGGGACTGGAGCCGAGGATCCAGGAGATCACCGACCGGCTGCTGGACGAGATGCTGCCGCGCGGCCGCGCCGACCTCCTCGACGCCCTCGCCTATCCGTTGCCCATCACGGTGATCAGCGAGCTGCTCGGCGTCCCCGAACTGGACCGCGCCCGCTTCCGCAAGCTCTCCAACGAGGCGGTCACGTCCAGCCGTCCGGGCAGCGAGTACGACGCGTTCAGCGCGCTCGCCGACTACCTGGCGGAGCTGATCGAGGACAAGCGGTGCGCGGGCCCGAGCGGGGACCTGCTCAGCGACCTGCTGCGCACCACCGCCGAGGACGGCGACCGGCTCTCCGTCGGCGAACTGCGCGGCATGGCCTTCGTGCTGCTGATCGCCGGCCACGAGACCACCGTCAACCTCATCGGCAACGGCGTCCTCGCCCTGCTCACCCACCCGGACCAACTCGCCGCCCTGCGCGCCGACATGACCCTCCTGGACGGCGCGGTCGAGGAGATCCTGCGCTGGGAGGGGCCGGTGGAGAACGCGACGTACCGGTACGCCGCCGAGCCCCTGGAGATCGCCGGCACCGCCATCGCCCCGGGCGACCCGGTGATGATCGGCCTGACCGCCGCCGACCGCGACGGCGCCCGGTACGCCGAGCCGGACCGCTTCGACATCCGCCGGGACAGCCGCGGCCACCTCGCCTTCGGCCACGGCATCCACTACTGCCTGGGCGCGCCCCTGGCCCGCCTGGAGGGCCGCATCGCCCTGCGCTCCCTGCTGGAGCGGGCCCCGGACCTGGCGCTGGACGGGCAGCCGGGGGAGTGGCTGCCCGGGACGCTGATGAGAGGGGTGCGGCGGCTGCCCGTCCGCTGGTAGGCGACGCCGGTCAGCCGAGCCGGTCCGGGATCTCCGCGAGCGCCACCGGCCTGCGCTCGCGCCGGGACACCTCGCAGGCCTCCGCGACCCGCAGCGCCTGGAGCGCCTCGCGCCCGTCGCAGGGGTTGTCCCGCGTGCCGCGCACCACGTCGACGAAGGCGCACAGCTCGGCCTCGTAGGCGGGCCCGAACCGCTCCAGGAAACCCGGCCAGGGCTTGTCCGCGGGCGGCGGCCCGGTCGGCTCGGTCGAGGCCACCGGCGTACGGTCGTCCAGCCCGACCACCACGGTGTCCCGCTCCCCGGCCAGCTCCATCCGCACGTCGTACCCGGCGCCGTTCAGCCGGGTCGCGGTGGCCGTGGCCAGCGTGCCGTCGTCCAGGGTGAGCAGCGCCGAGCCGGTGTCCACGTCACCGGCCTCGCGGAACATCGCCGGTCCCGCGTCCGAGCCGGTCGCGTACACGTCGACGACCTCCCGGCCGGTCACCCAGCGCAGCATGTCGAAGTCGTGGATCAGCGTGTCCCGGAACAGCCCGCCCGACAGCGGCAGCCACTCTGGCGGCGGCGGCGACTGGTCGGAGGTCAGGGCCCGTACCGTGTGCAGCCGCCCGAGCCGCCCCGAGCGCACCGCCTCCCGGGCGCCCGCGTACCCGGCGTCGAAGCGCCGCTGGAAGCCCATCTGCAGGACCGTGCCGGCCCGCTCCACCTCGGCGAGGGCGTGCAGGGTGCCCGGCAGGTCGAGGGCGATCGGCTTCTCGCAGAAGACCGGGAGCCCGGAGCGTGCTGCCCGACCGATCAGTTCGGCGTGGGCCGAGGTCGCCGTGGTGATCACCACGGCGTCCACGCCCCACTTGAAGATCTCGTCGGTGCCGGGCGCCGCCGTCTCCCCCAGGCGGAGCGCCAGATCCTGGGCCCGCGCCGGATCCACGTCCGTGAGGATCAGCGACCCGACCTCGCGATTGCGGCTGAGCGTGTTCGCGTGGATGGTGCCTAGGCGGCCCGTACCGATGACCCCGATGCGCATGGGAACAAGGTGCTGGTGCACCCCGCACGCTGTCAATCCATATGTCCGGACAATCGAACTACACAACTTCCCGTCAACCCGTCACGGGGATACGCTCGGGCCCGTGCCGAAACCAGATGTGGACCCGACCGTGACGCTCGACCTCCGTGTGGACCGCAGCTCCCCGGTCCCGTTGTACTTCCAGCTGGCCCAGCAGCTGGAGGCGGCCATCGAGCACGGCTCGCTCACCCCCGGCAGCCTGCTGGGCAACGAGATCGAGCTGGCCGCACGGCTCGGCCTGTCCCGCCCCACGGTCCGGCAGGCCATCCAGTCCCTCGTCGACAAGGGCCTCCTGGTCCGTCGCCGGGGCGTCGGCACCCAGGTCGTGCACAGCCAGGTCAAACGCCCCCTGGAGCTCAGCAGCCTCTACGACGACCTGGAGTCGGCCGGCCAGCGCCCCGCCACCAAGGTCCTGGTCAACACCGTCGTCACGGCCTCCGCAGAGGTCGCGGCCGCGCTCGGGGTCGCCGAGGGCACCGAGGTGCGGCGGATCGAACGGCTGCGGCTGGCGCACGGCGAGCCGATGGCGTACCTCACCAACTACCTGCCGCCCGGTCTGCTCGACCTCGACTCCGGGCAGCTGGAGGCGACCGGCCTCTACCGGCTGATGCGGGCCGCCGGGATCACCCTGCACAGCGCCCGCCAGTCCATCGGCGCGCGCGGCGCGGCCGCCGCCGAGGGCGAGCGGCTCGCCGAACCGGAGGGCGCCCCGCTGCTCACCATGCAGCGCACCACCTACGACGACACCGGCCGCGCCGTCGAGTTCGGCGACCACATCTACCGGCCGAGCCGCTACTCCTTCGAGTTCCAGCTGCTCGTACGGTCCTGAGCGCCGCCCGGCGCGGCCCGGGACCGGCGCGGCTCCCCCGGCGGTCACCATGTCCGGACAATGTGACCGTGGGGCGGCGGACGGCGGCGGGCGGCCCCGTTCCTTATCTCCCCCGAACGGCGCCACCCCTCCCGGTGAGGCACAATCGAGCCCGATGAGCACCTACCGCGACCTCACCGCCCCCATCGGCTCCCGCCGAGCCCCGGTCCTGCGCACCGTCGGCACCAGGGAACGCCGGTCACACCTGACGGCCCCGCGCGTGCCGACGGTCGGCATCGACATCGGCGGCACCAAGGTCATGGCGGGCGTCGTGGACGCCGACGGCAACATCCTGGAGAAGCTCCGCACGGAGACCCCGGACAAGTCCAAGAGCCCGAAGGTCGTCGAGGACACCATCGTCGAACTGGTCCTGGACCTGTCCGACCGGCACGACGTGCACGCGGTGGGCATCGGCGCGGCCGGCTGGGTCGACGCCGACCGCAACCGCGTGCTGTTCGCCCCGCACCTGTCCTGGCGCAACGAACCGCTGCGCGACCGCCTGGCCGGCCGGCTCGCCGTACCCGTCCTCGTGGACAACGACGCGAACGCCGCCGCCTGGGCCGAGTGGCGCTTCGGCGCCGGACGCGGCGAGGACCACCTCGTCATGATCACGCTCGGTACCGGCATCGGCGGCGCGATCCTGGAGGACGGCCAGGTCAAGCGCGGCAAGTTCGGCGTCGCCGGTGAGTTCGGCCATATGCAGGTGGTGCCCGGCGGCCACCGCTGCCCGTGCGGCAACCGCGGCTGCTGGGAGCAGTACAGCTCGGGCAACGCGCTGGTCCGGGAGGCCAGGGAGCTGGCGGTGGCCGACTCCCCGGTGGCCTACGGGATCATCGAGCACGTCAAGGGCAACGTCAACGACATCACCGGCCCGATGATCACCGAGCTGGCCCGCGAGGGCGACGCCATGTGCATCGAGCTGCTCCAGGACATCGGCCAGTGGCTCGGCGTCGGCATCGCCAACCTCGCCGCCGCCCTCGACCCGTCCTGCTTCGTGATCGGCGGTGGCGTCAGCGCCGCCGACGACCTGCTCATCGGCCCCGCCCGGGACGCGTTCAAACGCCAGCTGACGGGGCGCGGCTACCGCCCCGAGGCCCGTATCGCCCGCGCCCAGCTGGGCCCCGAGGCCGGCATGGTCGGCGCCGCCGACCTCGCCCGCCTGGTCGCCCGCCGGTTCCGGCGCGCCAACCGGCGCCGGGTGGAGCGCTACGAGCGCTACGAGCGGTACGCGGAGGCCCGCCGTACCCGGGACACCGCATGACCGCTGCACTGCCCCGCCAGGCGGCGCCCCCGGACGAACCGGGCCGCCCGCCGGAGACCCCCGGCCACAAGGCCCGCCGCCGGGCGCTCACCCTGCTCATCATCGTGCTGCTCATCGGCGTGCCGGCCGGCTATCTGGTGATCTCCGCCGCCCAGAGCCGCGACAGCGGCAAGGACAAGGAGTCCAGGTACTCGGCGACCGGCCTCGCCGAGGGCTGGCCCTCGAAGGTGCAGCGGCGCCTCTACCAGGTACCGGTCCCGCACCCCGCCGACAGGATCGCCTGCTACGAGACGAACAACTGGAAGACCAGCCGTCTCTACGTCCAGTTCCGCACCAACAGCGCCGGACTGGACAGCTTCCTGGAGGGCATGGGCGTCAACCGGGACGCGCTCAGGAAGAACGACATCACCGTCAGCTCCCGGGACCAGAAGATCACCGGCTGGAAGTTCACCGGCGCCGGACCCTGGGCGGGCCTCACGCACGACCAGAAGAACCCGGCGCCCACCCAGGACGTGGTCGTGAACACCGCCGACCCCGAGTTCCCGATGGTCTACGTCGTCTCGCGCACCGTGCCGTGACATCCGGCCCCGGCCGGTCGCCGGGGCCGATTGTCAGACCCCGCCCGTACAGTCGAAGACATCTGATCCGACGCACGGGCGGGAGGTGGCAGAACGTATGAGCGGCGCGGTTGCCGGGACGCACGCGGACGTGCCCGTGCGCCTCGCGGCGGTCTACCTGCCCGCCGACCTTCCCCGCCAAGGCCGGATCGCCTTCTGGGACCCCGACGGCGGCCCCCTGCCCGGCGAGAGCCAGGAGCTGACCGTCGTACGCCGGAACGGCGCCGGGGTCCGCCGCCGGCAGGTGCCCGCGCTCACCCTGCCGGTCGGCGACGCCCTCCCGGTGCTGGTCAGGGCCCGCCGCGACCCGGCCGCCCACCCCGCCACCGCCTGCTGGGGAGCGGCCGCCCAGCACGCGCTGCGGCTCGCCGCCCGGGGCCGGCTGCTGCCCGGCCTGACCCCGGCGGGACACGACGCCTGGCGAGCCGGCCCCCTGGAGCCCGCCGACATCGCCCATCTGCGCGCGGTGGCCGCCGCCCTGCCCGCCGAGGGCCACGCCGTCCCGCTGCCCGGCCCCGGCCCGCTCCTGCTGCCCCAGCCGGAGGCGCTGATCCGCTCCTTCCTCGACGCGGTCGCGGACACCCTGCCCCGCACCCCGGCCGCGCCCCACACCTCGGGCCGGCCGTTCGCCGCGCGCGAGGCCCAGCGTTTGCCCGACGCCCGGGAATGGGCCGCGGAGGTCGCCGCCGGCATGGACGCCGGCGTGCGGATCTCGCTGCGCCTGGACCTGTCGGCCTCCGACCTGTTCGACGACGGCGAGGGCGCGCACCGCGCGGGCGCGGCGATCGTCCAGGTGCACAGCCTGGCCGACCCGACCCTGCTGACCGACGCGGCGGCCCTGTGGGCCGGGCGGTCCGACGCGGCCTTCGGCCCCCGCGCGCGCGTGGACGCGGCGCTGGCGGTGCGCCGGGCCGCGCGCGTGTGGCCGCCCCTGGACCGGCTCGCGGAACAGGACGTGCCGGACGTCCTCGCGCTCTCCGAGGAGGAGCTGGGCGACCTGCTCGGAGTGGCCGCGACCCGGCTCGCGGCGGCCGGGGTCGCCGTGCACTGGCCCCGCGACCTGGCACAGGACCTGACCGCGGCCGCGGTCGTCAGGACCGCCCCCGGCTCCGCCACCGACGGCACCGGCTTCTTCGACGGGGAGGAACTCCTCCAGTTCCGCTGGCAGTTGGCGCTCGGCGGGGACCCCCTCAGCGAGGCCGAGATGGACGCCCTCGCCGAGGCCCACCGCCCCGTCGTACGCCTGCGGGACCGCTGGGTGCTCGTCGACCCGGCCCTCGTGCGCAAGGCCCGCAGGCGGGAACTGGGCCTGCTCGACCCGGTCGACGCGCTGTCCATGGCGCTCACCGGCGAGGCCGAGGTGGACGGCGAGACCGTCGAGGCGGTCCCCGTCGGCGTCCTCGCGGCCCTGCGCGACCGCCTCACGGCCGGCGTCCGCCCCGCCGAGCCGCCCGCCGGACTGCACGCCACCCTGCGCGACTACCAACTGCGCGGCCTGGCCTGGCTCGACCTCATGACCTCCCTGGGGCTCGGCGGCTGCCTCGCCGACGACATGGGCCTCGGCAAGACCATCACCGTCATCGCCCTGCACCTGAAGCGCGCCCGCACCGAACCGACCCTGGTGGTCTGCCCGGCCTCGCTGCTCGGCAACTGGCAGCGGGAGATCACCCGGTTCGCGCCCGGTGTCCCGGTGCGCCGCTTCCACGGCCCCGAGCGCACCCTGGACGGCCTCGACGGCGGCTTCGTCCTCACCACCTACGGCACCATGCGCGCCACCGCGGGACGCCTCGCCGAACAGCCCTGGGGGATGGTCGTCGCCGACGAGGCCCAGCACGTCAAGAACCCGTACTCGGCGACCGCCAAGGCCCTGCGCACCATCCCCTCCCCCGCGCGCATCGCCCTCACCGGCACCCCCGTGGAGAACAACCTCTCCGAACTCTGGGCCCTGCTCGACTGGACCACCCCCGGACTCCTCGGCCCCCTGAAGTCCTTCCGGGCCCGGCACGCGCGCGCCGTGGAGAACGGCGGGGCCGACGAGAACGCGGCGGCCGTGACGCGACTGGCCCGACTCGTGCGCCCCTTCCTCCTGCGCCGCAGGAAGTCCGACCCCGGGATCGTCCCCGAACTCCCGCCCAAGACGGAGACCGACCACCCGGTCCCGCTCACCCGCGAACAGGCCGCGCTCTACGAGGCGGTGGTCCGCGAGTCGCTGCTCGCCATCGAGACGGCCGAGGGCATCGCCCGCCGGGGCCTGGTGCTCAAGCTCCTCGGCGCCCTCAAGCAGATCTGCGACCATCCCGCGCTGTACCTGAAGGAGGAGGCCCGCGCCGACGGCCTCGCCGCCCGCTCCGGGAAACTGACCCTGCTCGACGAACTGCTGGACACCGTGCTCGCCGAGGACGGCTCGGTGCTCGTCTTCACCCAGTACGTCGGCATGGCACGCCTGATCACCGGGCACCTCCAGGCCCGCGCGGTCCCCGTCGACCTGCTGCACGGCGGTACGCCGGTACCCGAGCGGGAGCGCATGGTGGACCGCTTCCAGGCCGGCGCCACCCCTGTCCTGGTGCTGTCGTTGAAGGCCGCCGGCACCGGGCTCAACCTCACCCGCGCCGGTCATGTCGTCCACTTCGACCGCTGGTGGAACCCGGCGGTGGAGGAGCAGGCCACGGACCGCGCGTACCGCATCGGACAGACCCAGCCCGTCCAGGTCCACCGGCTGGTCACCGAGGGCACGGTGGAGGACCGCATCGCGGAGATGCTGGAGTCCAAGCGGGCCCTCGCGGACGCGATCCTCGGCACCGGCGAGGCGGCCCTGACCGAACTGACGGACCGGGAGCTGTCCGACCTGGTGTCGCTGCGGAGGACGTCATGAGCGAGGACGTCATGAGTGAGGACGGGCACCGGCCGGGCGACGCGGCCCGGCGCGCGCTGCGAGCGGCACGGGACCGCGGGGCGGAGTCCGGCGCCGACGAGATGGTTCCGGCCGAGGCGGAGCAACCTGCTGCCTCTGCGGCGCCGGACGCGCCGGACGGGGCCGTTCCGGAGCGGCGGGTGCCGCGGCCCGGTGACGCCGTGCGCCGTGCGCTGCGGACGGCCGCCGCGGCGAAGGGGGCGGAGCGGCGGGACACCGAACCCGAGGGCGCGACCGGGGCCGGGGCGCCGACTGCCGACCGTCCGACTGCCGACCGTCCGGCCGTCGATCGCCCGGCCGGCCGTCCCGGTGACGTCGCCCGGGAGGCGCTGCGGGCGGCGCGTGCCGAGGCGCGGCGCGCCGGAGAGGCCGCGGCGGCGGAAGCGGCACAACGGCGCCCGAACCGGGCCCCGGCACCGTCCGCGGCGACGGCCACGGAACGCACCCGCACCGCCCGCGACCTGAAACAGTTCCTGGCAACGGCGTTCCGCATGCCGAACGCGGACGACTCCGAGCCGCCCTTCGAGGGCGAGCACGGGCCGGAGTTCGAGCTTCCGTCCGCCGTGGCCACCCCGAACCCCCCGGAGCCGAACACCGCAGCCCCGGCTCCCGGCCACCGGACGCCGGAGGCCACCCGCAGGAGGCCCGCCGACACCCCCAGCTCCCCGTCCACCGCGTCCCCGTCCACCCCGGCCCCCGGCACCCCGGCTCCCGGCACCCCGGCTCCCGGCACCCCGGCTCCCGGTACTCCGGATCCGGGTGCCCCCCGTCTCCCGCGCACCATGGCCACCCCCCACCGCGACACCGAACTCCGCCGTACCTTCCCCTCCCTCCCGTCCCGTGCCTCCGGCACTGCCTCGGGGTTCGCCGGGACCTGGTGGGGCAACGCCTGGGTGCGGGCGCTGGAGGAGGGGGCGCTGGACGTCAAGCGGTTGGCGCGGGGCCGGAGTTACGCCGAGCGGGGCCAGGTGGACGCCATCACCGTGACCCCCGGAGCGGTCCTGGCCTACGTCCAGGGCAGCCGGCCCCGGCCGTACCGCGTGCAGCTGAGGCTGCGCACCTTCGGCGAGGAGGAGTGGGAGCGGTTCCTGGACGCCGCCGCCGACCGGCCGGGAGACATCGCGGCCCTTCTCGACAAGGAGCTGCCGCAGGCCTTCGCCGACAGCGGCGTCCCGCTGCTGCCCGGCGCGGGGGAGCTCGAACCCCGGTGCAGCTGCCCCGACGTCGGCCACCCCTGCAAGCACGCGGCCGCCCTCTGCTACCAGACCGCACGGCTGCTGGACGCCGACCCGTTCGTACTGCTCCTGCTGCGGGGCCGTGGCGAACGGGACGTGCTCGACGCCCTGTCCCGGCGCAACGCGGCCCGCGCGGCCCGGGAGCTGCGGCCGCAGTCGCTGCCCGGCGTCCGGGCCACCGAGGTGCTCGTCGACCGACAGCTCCCGCCGCTGCCGCCGCCGTTGCCGCTCCCGGCGCACCCCGAGCAGCCCCCGGTCTATCCGGGCGTGCCCGGCGGCCCCGACCCCTTCGCACTGGACCAGCTGGCCACCGACGCGGCGGCCCGCGCCCACGCCCTGCTCGCCACCGGACACGACCCGGTCGGCGACCTGACGCTCTGGCAGGACGCGGTACGGCTTGCCGCCGCCCGCCCGGGGTCCGGACTGACCGCGTCCACCCGCGCCCTCTACGCGTCGCTCGCGGACGCCGTGGGCCGGGCGCCGGGCGACCTGGCACGCGCGGTCGCGGCCTGGCGGCAGGGCGGCCCGGACGGCCTGGCCGTACTGGAGGAGCCCTGGGACCCGCCGGCCGGCCGCTTCGACCGGGCCCGGCCGCTGCTCCTCGCCGCCGACCTGCCGGCGTTCCGCCCCTGGCGCAACCGTCTCACGCACCCCGGCGGCCACGTCCAGCTCCGCCTGGGCCGGGACGGCCTGTGGTACGCCTACGAGTCCGAACCGGGCCACGACGACTGGTGGCCCAGAGGCACCCCCGACCCGGACCCGGTGGGCGCCCTCACGGGGCTCGGCACCTCGGACGAGCCGATGTGACGGGCTGTCGGTCCTTCCGTCAGCGGACCAGGGCCACGGCCGCCAGAAGAACCGCACCCGCGCAGACGGCCACCGTCCAGCCCACGCAGCGCACGCGCAGCGAGCGGTAGCGTCGCTCGTACTCGCCGCGCAGGGACCGGCACCGGGCGGCGACCCTTTCGAGGTCCTGCCGCGCCCGGCGCAGGCTGTCCTCCACGTGGTGGCGTTCGACCTCGTCGCGCTGGGACGTGGTCAGCCAGTCCAGGCGTTCGGTGAACTCCCGCGCCCGCTGTTCGGCCTCGGCGATCCTGGCCTGCCACAGCAGGAACCCCTCGGCCTGGTTGGCGAGGTCCCCGTCGGCTCCCGGCGCGCCCACGCGATGTCCCGCGTCGGTCATGTGTGCAGCCTGCTCGCCTCGGCCTCGGCCATGGCGATGTCCGGGTGGTGCAGGTCGAACGCCGGGGACTCGGAGCGGATCCGGGGCAGCGTGACGAAGTTGTGCCGCGGCGGCGGGCAGGAGGTCGCCCACTCCAGCGAACGGCCGTAACCCCACGGGTCGTCGACGCCGACCGGCTTGCCGTAGCGGGCGGTCTTCCACACGTTGTAGAGGAACGGCAGGATCGACAGGCCGAGCAGGAAGGAGGCGATCGACGAGACCGTGTTCAGGGTGGTGAAGCCGTCGGCCGCGAGGTAGTCGGCGTACCGGCGTGGCATGCCCTCGGCGCCCAGCCAGTGCTGCACCAGGAAGGTGCCGTGGAAGCCGACGAACAGCGTCCAGAAGGTGATCTTGCCGAGCCGCTCGTCGAGCATCTTGCCCGTCATCTTCGGCCACCAGAAGTGGAACCCGGCGAACATCGCGAAGACGACCGTACCGAACACCACGTAGTGGAAGTGGGCCACCACGAAGTACGAGTCGGAGACGTGGAAGTCCATCGGGGGCGAGGCCAGGATGACTCCGGTGAGCCCGCCGAACAGGAACGTCACGAGGAAGCCCGCCGCCCAGAGCATCGGCGTCTCGAAGGACATCGAGCCCTTCCACATGGTGCCGATCCAGTTGAAGAACTTCACACCGGTCGGTACCGCGATCAGGAAGGTCATGAAGGAGAAGAACGGCAGCAGCACACCGCCCGTGACGTACATGTGGTGCGCCCAGACGGTGACGGACAGACCCGCGATGGCGATCGTCGCGGCGACCAGGCCCATGTAGCCGAAGATCGGCTTGCGCGAGAACACCGGGATGACCTCGGTGATGATGCCGAAGAACGGCAGCGCGATGATGTAGACCTCCGGGTGCCCGAAGAACCAGAAGAGGTGCTGCCAGAGCAGTGCGCCGCCGTTCGCCGGGTCGAAGACGTGGGCGCCGAACTTGCGGTCCGCCTCCAGGGCGAACAGCGCGGCGGCGAGGACGGGGAAGGCGAACAGGACCAGGGTGGCGGTCAGCAGCACGTTCCAGGTGAAGATCGGCATCCGGAACATGGTCATGCCCGGCGCACGCATGCAGACGATCGTGGTGATGAAGTTGACCGCGCCGAGAATGGTGCCGAAGCCCGAGAAGGCCAGACCCATGATCCACATGTCGGCGCCCAGCCCCGGCGTCCGGATGGCGTCCGAGAGCGGTGTGTAGGCGAACCAGCCGAAGTCGGCCGCGCCCTGCGGGGTGATGAAGCCGCCGACGGCGATGGTGGAGCCGAACAGGTAGAGCCAGTAGGCGAACATGTTCAGCCGCGGGAAGGCGACGTCCGGCGCGCCGATCTGGAGCGGCATGATCCAGTTCGTGAAGCCGGCGAACAGCGGTGTAGCGAACATCAGCAGCATGACCGTGCCGTGCATCGTGAACGCCTGGTTGTACTGCTCCTTGGAGAGGATCTGCAGACCCGGCCGGGCGAGTTCGGCGCGCATGAGCAGCGCCATCACGCCGCCGATCAGGAAGAACGCGAACGACGTGGTCAGATACAGCGTTCCGATGGTCTTGTGGTCGGTGGTGGTCAGCCACTTGACGACGACGTTTCCCGGCTGCCGCCCGCGCAGCGGCACTTCACTCTCGTAGTAGTCGGGAGCCGGGTGCTCCGGTTCGTTGAGAACAGTCACGGGTTTGCTTCTCCAGACGCTGCGGGCCATCCGCGCCTTTGAGGCGAGTCACCGGCCATCCTTCCGGCTGCGGTCGGAAGAGGGGCCCCCGATCGGCCTCCGTACCGCCGAACGGGGGTCCGGTACCCACGAGTGGAGCAATCAGCGTGGCCATCGCCCCGGCGTGCCGACGGTCACCTGGACGTCTCTGTCCGGAACCGGCTTCTGGCAGGCGACGAAACCCTGGTCGTCGACGCGTCGCGGCCGTTCGTTGGGGACCAGGAGACGGCCCACCTCGGACGAGACGACGTACTCTCCGCGGGGCCGGTCGCGCAGGGCGGTGCCGAGCCGGTGTTCGGAGAGGCCCAGACCGTAGTGCGGCGCGGTGTCGAAGTGGCGGATGCCCGCGTCCCGGGCGGCGTCGGCGGCGGCAGCCGCCGTCCGGGGGCCGGTCGCCGGGCTCAGGCGGTGGCGTCGGCGCCGGGCGGGCTCAGGTGCCAGATCTCGGGGAGCTCGCTCCACTGGCGGCCCTCACCCCGGTCGGGAAAGGATTCCTGGCACGGGTCGGTGTGCTTCCACCAGCGCTGGGTCTCGGGGTCGGCCTCGATGGACGCCATGTCCGACGCGAAGTCCTCGCCGATGTACTCCATGTAGGCGAACAGCACGTCACCGTGGAGGAAGATGCTGTAGTTGCGGATGTTCGCCCGGTGCAGGGCGGCTTCGACGCCGGGCCAGACGGCGGAGTGGAGCCGCAGGTACTCCTCGCGGTGTTCGGGACGGAGCCTGATGGTCTGGGCGATGCGCTTCACGCCGGTTCCCCTGTCGGGTCGGTGGAGTTGGTCGGGTGGGCAGCGGTGTCGAACGGTGTCCGGTAGCTGGGCGTGCGGGTGCGAAGTCCGAGCCGCAGGGTGAGCCGGATGCGGGTGGAGGCGGGCAGCCGGACCGTCAGGTACGGTCCGTCGCAGACGGCTTCGGTCTCGGTGACGACGGGCTCGGTGTGGCCGTAGTCGTACATGTCGCCGATCCAGCTGTCGTCCTGGCAGGTCGTGTACCGGACGGCGGTGATGGTGTGCTCGGCGAACGCGCCCGCCTGGACGACGACCGTGCGGTCGGTCTCGGGGGCGAGGTTGACGAGTTCGACGGTGGTCGCCTCCGGGTCGATGGAGGTGACCAGGGCGGCGACGTCCTGGGGGAGGCCGGCGCGGCGGGCGTCGGCGTCGTGGTAGCGCAGCCGGGCCTGCTGCAGGCCGCCGTTGTACAGCACCTGGGGGCCGCCCCAGGTCAGCTGGACGAGGGCTTCGGTGGCCACCGGGTTGCACTGCTGCCAGACGTGGATGTCGGCCTCGGGCACGTCCAGGTCGCGGTAGCGGTCGATACGGCGCAGGCGGTGGCGGATCTGGGCCTGGGCGGTGGCGAGGATGCGCTCGGGGTAGTCGGGGTCGTCGCCGGCGAGGAAGGCGAACCAGGCCTTCTCGTGGCCGGACTCCTCCTTGGCGCGGAAGGGCCGCACGGTGCGCCAGTCGATTCCGTCGGCCTCGCGCAGGTGCTCCAGCCGGGCCCGGTCGGCCTGGGAGGAGGTGTGGTGCCACAGGGCCACCGGCACGGGGGGTGTGGCCGGGTTGTAGTCGAACCAGCCGGAGTCGTTGTGGCGGAACGGCAGATGGAGGGTGGGCGTGTGGACGTCGTCGGGGCCGAGTTCGACCGCCCATTTGGAGGGCAGGCTGGAGTCGGCCTCGGTGTGGGGCATGACCTTGGCGTGGCCGATGAGGGTGTCGAGGGAGGTCGCGACCATGGAGAGGTAGTCGTCGTCCCCGGTGACGGTGGCCGCCGCGAGCGCGGCCACGCAGGCCGCGTGACCGAGGCTGTGCCAGCCGTGCGGCCAGGACCAGCCGTAGTGGCCGCCGTACCAGCGGCCTTCCAGCAGGCTGCCGACGACCCCGTCCGGGCCGACGTTGTCCGGGATCAGGCCGCCGTTGGCCTCGGTGCGTTCGCGCCAGGCGCCGACGTACTCGACGATCCAGTCGCGGTAGCGTCCCTCGCCGGTCAGGATCCAGGCGTTGAGGACCAGTCCGGCGGCGGCGAGGTTCATCGTGGTGTCGCCGACGCCCGTCCGGTCGCGCATCTGGTCGCCCAGGCGCGGGTCCGCGGAGAGGGGGTAGGGGCCGTCCTGGGCGTCGGGGAGCCATTCGAGCGGGTAGCCGTAGGTCTCGGCCTCCTTCGGCAGCCAGGGGTAGACGTCGCCGTCGAAGAGGCCGGTGCGGTCGGGGTCGCTGCCGTTGTGGGGGCGGGTGATGATGCGGTGGGCGGGGTCGTAGTTGCCCTGGGCGGGGTCGACGTACAGCTCGGCGAAGCGCAGGGCGCGCTCACGCCAGCGGTCGGGGGCGGCCATGCACAGGAAGTACAGCAGCAGCAGGCTTTCGCCCTGGTGGAACCAGTCGTAGCCGCGCTCGTACTCGTCGCGCAGCATGTCCAGTTCGGTCAGCTGCCTGGTGACGCCTTCCCAGTGTTTCTCGCTGGCGGGCAGGAGGTCGTCGGCGCCACCGAGCAGGTAGAGCTGGGGCCAGTTGAAGAAGACCTCGTAGAAGTCGTCCACGCCGTCGCGGGTGGTCAGCCGGCTGGTGTAGTTCAGGCGTCCGTCGGGGCCGGTGAAGTCGCGTTCGAAGCGACGCCAGGCGTGGTCCAGCAGGTCGAACAGGGCGCGCTGGGCGACGGCCCAGCCCGGGGGTTCGAGCAGCGGGACCGTGGCCCGGACATCGAGGACGGCGGGCGGGGTGTCCTCGGCGCGGGCGTCGGGGTGGGAGTCGAAGGGCATGAGAGCGGTCACTCCTTGGTGGCGCCGGCGAGCATTCCGCTGACCAGGAAGCGCTGGGCGAACAGGAACACGACGAGCACAGGTGTGATGGCGACCAGCGTGGCCAGGGCCAGCTGGGGGCGTTGGATCGCGAGGTCGCCGACGGTGGGGTTGAACGACGGCACGTTGCTGAGCAGGCTGCCGACACCCACCTGGACGGGCATCTGGTCGCTGTCGGGGAGCATGACGTAGGGCAGGAAGTAGTTGGTCCAGTTGGCGACGAAGCTGAAGAACCCGACCAGCGCGATGACGGGTGTCGCCAGCGGCAGGGCCACGTGGCGGAAGACGCCGAACTCGGAGCAGCCGTCCATCCGGGCCGCGGCCAGGAGGTCCTTGGGAACGGCGGTGGCGAAGTAGATGTACGTCAGGTACACGCCGAACGGGTAGAACGAGTACGGCAGGATGACCGACCACATGGTGCCGATCAGGTGGACCGCGTTGATCTCCAGGAACAGCGGTACCACCAGGGTGGCGTTGGGCATCAGCATCACGACCAGGGTCGCGATCAGCAGCGCGCGCCGGCCCCGGAACTCGGTCATCGCAAGGGCGTACCCGGCCGGTACGGCCAGGCAGAGCGTGATGGCCAGGGAGACCGCGGCGTAGAGGGCGGAGTTGCGCAGCCAGGTCAGGACGGCGTCGTCCTGGAAGGCGGTGAGCGCGTGCCAGTTGGCCTTCAGCGCGTGCCAGGATCCGAAGGACAGCGGGTTGTCGTGGACGAGCTGCTGGTCGGTCTTGGTCGCCGCGAGCAGCAGCCAGATCACCGGGAGCACGAAGAACACCACGAAGACGGTGAGCACCGAACCCGCCAGCAGCCGGGAGGCCGCCTGCCGCGGTGGACGGTGGCGCGGCCGTGGTTCGCCGTGCCGGGTGGTGGCGTTCCGATCCCGTTTCGCGCGAGGCGCGGTGGCAGGAGGGGTGGATCGTGTGTCAGTCGGCATCGAAGAACCCCGATCGTGCGACGAAGACACCGGCGACCGACACGCTGACGACCAGGAGTTCCACGGAGACGGCGGCGGCTCCGTTGATGTTGTTCATCTGGAAGGCGAAGTCGTACGTCAGCTGGTTGAGCGAGTAGTCGCGGCCGGCCACGCCGTTGCTGGCGAGGGAGAGCAGCTGCGGCTCGACGAACAGCTGGGCGCCGCCCGCGAAGGCCAGGATCACCATGTACACGATCCACTTGCGCAGCATGGGGATCTGCACCCGCCAGGCGGTCTGCCAGCCGTTCGCGCCGTCGATGCGGGCGGCTTCCATGACGTCCTTGGGGATGTTGTTCAGGGCGCCGTACAGGACGACGATCCAGCCGCCCGCGCCGGTCCAGAACGCGATGATCGTGAACAGCAGGGCCAGGTTGCCGGGGGCGATGACGTCGCCGAAGGTGTGGAACCCCAGCGCCCCCAGCAGGGAGCTGACGGGGCTGACGGTCGGATCGAGCATGAACAGCCACACCAGGACGCTCGCGGCACCGGCCAGGGCCCCGGGGACGTAGTAGAGGAAGCGCAGCGCCTGGCTGAGCGCTCCGGAGGACAGCCGGTGCAGGAGCAGCGCCAGGACCACCACGAACACCACGAGCGACAGCAGCCAGAACACCAGGTACAGGGCCACATGCCCCAGGGAGCCGACGAAGCGGAAGTCCTGTGCCGTGGTGACGAAGTTGGAGAGACCGGTGAACGCGCCCCCGGCGTCGGTGAAGGCGAAGTAGATCGCGTAACAGGTCGGGAGGACGCCGAAGGCGATCAGCAGCAGTACGTAGCCGGCGACGAATGCCATGCCGGCCCGGCTCTGCCGGGTGGTGCCGCGAGGGCGCCCCCGGGCAGGGCCGGCCGAGGAGGGCGAGAGGGTCACCGGGACACCTTGTATCCGTCGGCCTGGGCGTACTTGACGATCGCGTCCTGCCAGGCGGGCAGCAGCGATTCGACGGTCTTGCCCTGGGTCAGGCCGGGTTTGACGGTGGCGGCCCAGATCGCCTCCTGGCTGAACTGCCCCGAGCCCCAGTCGGGCCACACCTGCGAGGAGGCGTCCTTGAGGGCGGTGAGGTCGCCGGCGAAGTACCCGGAAGCGGCCTGCGCCTTCAGCCAGTTGTCGGCCGCGGGCGCGTAGGCCGGGAAGCCGGGGGCCTTCTCGCCCTGGTAGGCGTTGTCGGTGGTGACCCACTTCAGGAAGTCGGTGGCCGCCTTGATGTGGGTGGAGTGCTTGGACAGCAGCCAGGTGCCGCCGCCGACGTTGCCGGTCGAGGGCGAGGTGTCGCCCTGCCACTGCGGTAGGGGTGCCGCCGCGATCTGCTTGGCCGGGGTCTTGAGCCCGCTGTTGAAGACCGCGCCGCCGTACCACGCCGGGCCGGGCATGAGCAGGACCTTGCCGGCCTCGTTCTTGGCGAAGTCGGTGCTGAAGACGCCGCTGATCGACATCGACTTGTTCTTGATCAGCACGTCCAGCAGCTTGGCCATCTTGGTGCAGGCTTCGCTGGTCGTGTTCACCGAGACAGCCTTGGGGCCGGTGATGTGGTTGGCGCCGCACTTGCTCGCCCACAGGTATATCTCGGGGGTGAAGGTGTCACCCGCGTCGCCCACGAGGTAGCCGGGGTGCTCCTTGGCGACCTTCTCACCGAGCGTCTGGTACTCCTCCCAGGTCGTCGGCACCGCGTAGCCGAACTGCTTCAGCAGCGGCGCGTTGTACCAGAGCACCACCTGGGAGAGGTCGTTGCGCAGGCAGTACAGGGTCCCGTCCACCGTGCAGACGTCGTTGGCACCCTTGGCGAACCCGCCGAGGGTCGCCTGCGGGATCAGGCCCTTGTTCAGCGGCGCCGCGAAGCCCGCGTCGACGGCCCAGCTCGCCTCGTTGTTCTGCGAGCTGAAGACGACGTCCGGCCAGCCCTTGCCCGTACGGTTGAACAACTGGACCTTGGTCTGAAGGTAGTTGGACCCGTTGGCGTCACCGTCGTAGCTGACGATGTGCAGCTTCACGCCCGGGTGCGACGCCTGGTACTGCTTCGCGGCGGCCATGCGGGTCGCGTCCACCCAGACGGTCAACGCCCCGTCGTCCTGGGCGGCCTGCGCGAACCCGTCCTTGGTGGTCGTACCGGAGGTACCGCCGCCGCTGCCACAGCCGGCCACGGTGAACAGTACGGCGGCGACACAGCCGGCCAGCAACGAAGGCTTGTGGACGGACATAAGCGACTCCATGGGGTTCGCGTGCGGCTGCAGGCGGCTCTGTCGTACCGCCGCGGAAGAAATTAGCCGCCACATGGAACGGGGAGTCAAGGGGTGGGTACGGCTTTTTCGTTGCTCGACGTACGCAATGAAGACATCTCCTCGGAGCAGAGACCGGATGTTAGGGCGCATACCGCCCATCACTGATGCTCCACTTGACCTCCACTGGCGAAAAATGAGTACGACTTATCATCGCCTGAGGTACGATGGGCGCAGCGCGAAGGTCGATCGGCCGTCGTCGTCGCAGTCACCCGGAGGCAGCACACATGAAGGACACGCCCGCCGTGGCGGCAGTGGTGAACGGCGCGGACGAGCGGCGCGACTACCGGCCGGGGTACGAGATCGTGGCGGAGCGGATCCTCGAGTTCATCGCCGAGGCGCGCCTGGTCCCCGGCGACCGGATGCCCACCGAGAACGACCTGGCCCAGCAGTTGGACACCAGCCGAGCCGTGGTCCGGGAAGCCGTGAAGATCCTTTCGGCGCTCGGCCGGGTCCGGGCGCACAAGGGGCGCGGACTGTTCGTCGCGGACGACGACGGCATGCTGATCAGCAGTCGCTGGGGCGGCTTCTTCCGGCCCGTGGACCTCGATCACGTCTTCATGCTGTTCGAGTTCCGCAGGGTCCAGGAGACGGCCGCTGCGAGGCTCGCGGCCACCCGGGCCACGCCGGCCGAACTGCGCAACATCGAGGTCGCCATGCAGCAGTGCCGGCACGGGTACGTCCATGGCGACGTCGACGTCTTCAACCAGGCCGACGAGGACTTTCACGCGGCGCTGGCCGCGGCCTCGCACAACACCTTCCTCGGCAGCGCGGTGCGGGACGCCCGTCGGCTGCAGCGCCAGTCCAGCGCGATCGGCATCCATGACTCCCTCGGAGAGGGCACCTTGGCCGCGGTCGAGGAGCACGAGGCGATCTACCGTGCCATCCGCGACGGCCGGCCCGACGAGGCCGCCGAGGCCACGGCGGCGCACCTCGACCGGACGCTGGAGGACTACCGGCGGGAGATCCAGCGCCGCCTGTTCGGCTGACCTCTTCGCAGGAAGGAGCCGGCCCTGCGGTGGGCCAGGGGCTGAGGGGACGCAGGCTGAAGGGACCCGTGCCGCGGCGCGGCGCGAGCCCCTTCCCGCCCTGGTCGTTCGCAGGGGCGTTGCGCGGCGGCCCCGGGCTACCGGCCGTAGCCCGCGGCGTTGATGTTGGACTGTACGGCGTTCTCGGTGGCGTCCGACGGGTAGCCGGAGGTCATGACGCCTTCGTAGAAGGTGCCCGCGGCGCCGTGGCTGTTGTCGCCGCCGATCCCGAGGATGATGGCGCCCTCCTTCTTCATGGGGTTGTAGCCGGAGACGTTGGGGCGGACCCCGTTGTAGAAGGTGGACAGCGAGCCGGACTGGGCGTTGCCGCCGCGGATGGCCCACTTGTTGGGGCCGCCCTTGATGACGGCGGTGAGGTAGCGGTTGCTGATGGAGGGGTCGTTCGCGTTGTAGTGCTGGTTGACGCCGGAGAACAGGCCGTTCTCCAGGTCGGCCATGATCCAGGGGCCGTTGCCGCTGCCGTAGCCCCAGACCTTGATGTTCCCGAAGTAGATGGCCTCCATCGTGCCGTTGCCGTTGTCGCGGCTGTTGGTCTCGGCGTTGCCGTAGTCGAAGCAGCAGCCGCCGTTGTAGTGCGTGCCGTCCAGGACGGCGTACATGCCCTCCGGCTGGTCGCCCTTGGCGACTCCGTTGGTGCTGTTGTTGCGGTATCCGGTGCCGGGGGCGACGTAGACGCCGTAGGCCTTGTGACCGGCGAGGGTGGTGGGTGCCGCGGTGGCGTTGGCGAGGTTGTCGTAGCCGCCCGCGGCGGGGCCGGAGAAGCCGCCGGGGGGTGCCTGGGTGAGGCGGTTGTTGCGGCCGGACTGGTCGTAGATCACGGTGATGAGACAGGTGGTGCCGGCGCAGAAGGAGTCCTGGGCGGCGGCGTTGGCGACTCCTCCGGCGCTGAGGACGCCGATGTCGCGGGTCGCGTTGTCGGACGCCCGCCGTACCTGGTAGAGCGGCCCGTTGTAGGAGGCGTACAACGCGCGGGTGGTGCTGTGGGCCGCCACGCAGGGGGTGCCCCCGGCGGCGTACAGATCGCACGGCAGGGAGGTGGCGGCGGGAGCGGCCGGCGCGGCCGGGGCCGTTCCGGTGAGCACGCCGACGCTCAGCGCTGCGGCTGCTCCGGTGGCGAGCAGCGCGTGCCGCAGGGTGCGGGGCCGTGGCCGTAGGGACATCGTGACTCCTTCGATGGTGGGGGGTGCTGCCCGGCGGGCGCCGGGCGGGGGATCAGAACTGGGTGAAGAACTTCCGGATCTCGTTCGGCACCCAGGTCCTGGAGGCGCTGTCGCCGCCCGCGCAGCTCAGCGGTACCCGGCCGCGGTGATGGCCGCCTGTACGGCGTCGTCCGTCGCGTCGGAGGGGTAGCCGGCGGTGATGGCGCCCTCGTAGAAGGTGCCGACGCTGAGGTTGGTGTTGCCGTTGCAGCAGTCCCCGCCGCTGCCGAGGATGATGGCGCCCTGCTTCTTCATGGGGCTGTAACCACTGGGCAGCGAGCCCGCGTACAGCGTGTTCAGACCGCCGGACTGCGCGTTGCCGCCCTTGATCGCGAACCGCGAGGTGCCGTTGTTCTTCAGCATCGCGGTGACGAACTTGCTGGTGAAGGCACGCTGGTTGGCGTTCCAGGAGGTGCTGCCACCCGGGAACAGTCCCCACTCGAGATCCGCCTGCACCCACGGGCCGGATCCGGAACACCCGCCGAACCAGCACGACTTGCTGAAGTTGATGGCATCCATCGCGCCCGGGCCGTCCGCCTTGCGGGTGGTCTCGCTGTTGCCGTAGTCGAAGCAGCAGCCGCTGTTGACGTGCGTGCCACTGGTGACCATGTACATCCCCTCAGGGGCGCTGCCGGTGGGAACGCCCGTCAGGTGGCCGTCGCGCCAGTAGCTGTTGCCGGCGTTGATGTACAGCGAGTAGGCCTTGTTGCCGCCCACGGTGAGTGACTCGCTGGTGGCCTTCGCCGCCGTGTCGGACCCGCCGACGCCGCCCGGCCCCTGATAGCCCAGGTTGTTGCCGTGTCCCGACTGGTCGTAGACCCAGGTGACGACGCAGGTCGTGCCCGCGCAGAAGGAGTCCTGGGCCGCGGCGTCGGCCGGTCCGCCGGTGACGGTGACGCCGATGTTCCTGGTGGCGCTGTCGGACGCGCGCCTGACCTGGTACAGGGGGCCGTTGTACGCGCCGTACAGGGCGCGCACCGTGCTGTGCGCTGCGATGCACGGGGTGCCGCCCGAGGCGTAGAGGTCACAGGGGTGCGCGCCTGCGGCGGCGGCCGGGGTCGGTGAGCTCAATGTGGCCAGTAAGGCGGCCGACAGCGCTGCCACGCAGGCCGCCGCCCTGGTCGCCGCGCGTAAGAGGCCCGTTCGGGCGTGTCCGCAGACGAGCCTTCGCCGTCGTGGACATGAGCATGACAGGGCTATGGCCATGGGGGACTCCGGAGGATTCGGCGACCTTGGTTGACGGGACGGGTGTATACGGGGGGTGCGCTGTACAGAACGCTCTTTGTCCGAAATTCCGAACACTACTCGGGGTTTCGGACACTCTGGAATGATAGGAATCCCGTAGCGATCGTCAATGGCCCTCACAGGATTTCGTCCAGCGGGTTGACGAATAGGGGGCAGGGCTCGGCCGGACGGGGCGGATTCGACTCGGCCGCGCCCCGGCGTGCCGGCCGGCTCGACCGGCAGGCGGGCCCGCCTGCGGTCGGACCCTCCGGACCCCGCCCACCTCGGCCGATGAGCGACCGCCGCATCCCTGCGACCGTTTCGCTGACGGACCACCAGGACCGGCACTCGACCGTGTCCGCGTCGCGGCCATCTCGTCCGCGTCTCGGCCCGGCCTGCGAACCGTTCGCTTCTGTCCAGATTGCGAATCTGTGTCCGGCGCTTGACGGGCGACCTTCTGACTGCGTAGACATGTCAGCGCAGTCAGAACCAAGGCGAGCATCGGTCACAGGGCGGGAATGCGGCCCGCGCCGGACGTGCGCGTACGACCGACCAGTACCCCGTCTTCCTGCTGCCCGGCAGTGACGCTCCCCCCGCCCGACAAGGTCCGGCCCCCACCCACTCCTCGGAGGTTTCCCCATGGCGGTCCTGCCCGCCCGCGTCCTCTTCGGTGCCGCGTACTACCCCGAGTACACGCCCGCCTACGACCCCGAACTGCGGCCCGACGAACGGCTGAAGACCGACCTGGACCTGATGGCCGAGGCGCACTTCACCGTGATCCGGGTCGGCGAGTCGGTCTGGTCCACCTGGGAGCCCGAGAACGGCCGCTTCGACCTCGACTGGCTCCAGCCGGTCCTCGACGGCGCCCACGAGCGCGGCATCTCCGTCATCCTCGGCACCCCCACCTACGCGGTGCCGCCGTGGCTGGCCCGCCAGTACCCGGAGATCACGGGGGAGCGGCGCACCGGCGAACGCATCGGCTGGGGCGCCCGCCAGGAGGTGGACTTCACCCACCCGGCCTTCCTCTTCCACGCCGAGCGGATCATCCGGAAGATCGTCGCCCGGTACGCCGGCCATCCGTCGGTCATCGGCTGGCAGGTCGACAACGAACCCGGCCTGCACCTCTTCCACAACCGCGGTGTCTTCCAGCGCTTCGTCGACCACCTGCGCGACAGGTACGGCGACGTCGAGACCCTCAACCGCGAGTGGGGCCTGGTCTACTGGTCGCACCGGCTGTCCGACTGGTCCGACCTGTGGACCCCGGACGGCAACGAACAACCGCAGTACGACGTCGCCTGGCGGGAGTTCCAGGCCCGGCAGGTCACCGAGTTCATCGGCTGGCAGGCCGGCATCGTCCGCGAGTACGCGAGGCCCGAGCACTTCGTCACCACCTGCGTCTCCTACACCCGCCAGGGCGTCGCGGACGACGAACTGGCCGCACGCCTCGACATCGCCGCCGGCAACCCGTACTACGACATGCAGGACGGCCTCCTGCTGCCCGACCCGACCCCGGACGAACACGAGCAGAGCTGGAAGACCACCGGCCTCTGGTCGATGTACCGGACCGCGGACTGGATGTACTCCTCCCGCCAGCAGCCCTTCCTGGTCACCGAGACCAACGCGAACTCCATCGGCTACGCATGGGACAACCGTCCGGGGTACGACGGCCAGTGGCGCCAGACGGCGTGGGCGCACGTCGCCCGCGGGGCGCGGATGATCGAGTACTGGCAGTGGGGGACCCTGCGCTTCGGCGCCGAGACCTACTGGGGCGGTGTCCTGCCGCACAGCGGGCGGCCCGGCCGCACCTACGCGGAGATCGCGCGCCTGGGCGCCGAGTTCGAGAAGGCCGGTCCGCTCGTCGCGGGAATCGAGCCGGACGCCGACATCACGATGGTCTACTCGACGCCGAGCAAGTGGCTGATGCAGAAGTACCCGCCGCTGGCCAAGCCGAACGGCGAACCGGACCCCGCCGCCTACCACCGCATCTTCGACCCCTTCTACCGGGGCGCCTTCGACGCCGGCCGCCAGGTACGCATCGTGCACGTCGCGCGACTGGTCGAGGACACGACTCCGGAGGAGGCCGCCCGCCGCCACCCGGTGCTGGTCGTCCCGGCGCTCTACATCGCCACCGACGCCACCCTCGACTGGCTCACCTCCTACGCGCACGCCGGCGGCCACCTCGTGCTGGGCCCCCGCACCGGATACGCCGACCACGAGGCCCGCGCCCGGATCGACAGGGCACCGGGCCGTCTCGCCGAGGCCGCCGGTGTCCACTACGACGAGTACAGCAACCTGGTGGAGGCCGTACCCGTCCGCGGTGTCCGCGGCGCCCCGTTCGAGGTGACCGCCGGCGCGACGGCGACGCGCTGGGTCGAGTGCCTGACGCCCGTCGACGCCGAGGCGCTGGTCTCCTACGAGCACCCGCACTTCGGGCGCTGGCCCGCCGTCACCACCCGTCGGCACGGCGCCGGGCGTGTCACCTGCGTGGGCACGGTCCCCGGCCGTGACCTCGCCCGGTCGCTGGCCGCCTGGCTGGCGCCGGACCCGTGTGGCGGCTGGCGGGACCTGCCCGCGTCCGTGACCGTCACGACCGGGACCTCGCCGGACGGCCGGCGCGTCCACGTCGTCCACAACTGGAGCTGGCAGCCCGCACGGGTCGCCTCCCCGGTGCCCCTGTCCGACGTCCTGAACGGCGACGACGTACCGGCCGGCGCGCAGGTGGGCCTGGGCCCGTGGGACGTCCGCGTCCTCGTCGCCGGACACGACGGCACCGCGTCCCCAGAGCGGTCCTGAAGGAGGAGCCAAGCGGAGAAGACCCCGGGAAGGGTGCTGCGGCACCTCCGGTGCGGCCACCGCGCCCCGATTAACGGTCATGGGGTCGGCACCCTGTCAGTAGAGTGAGAGGCGTGAGGATGGACGAGCAGTGAGAGCGCCCCGCACTCTGGTCAGTCTGGACGAGATCGACACCGGTGATCACGTCTGCCAGGTGTTGGACCGAGCCGACCACGTCATGGACCACAGCCTGTCCTTCGTCGCGGACGGGGCCCTGTACGGCGACAAGGTGGTGATCGTCGGGCCGCCTCTCGAAGCGGGGAGCGAGTTCGCCCAGCTCGTACTGGACCCGGCCCGGCTGGACGGCTCCCTGCTGGCCGCGGTGCGGCGGGAGGCGGCCAACGCCGACCGCGAGGGGTTCCGCTCGCTCCGGGTGCTGCACCACGTCGGGAACGACCACCGTCCGGAGCGGACGAAGGAACTGCTGCGCAGTGAACTCGACCTCGAGGAGTTCGCCGCCGACACCGGGGCCCTGGTGGTCTGCGCCTACAGCGGTACCGACTGGGACTCCCCACTCCTGGAACAGGTCGGTTGCGTGCACCCCCACAGTCTGGGCAGCCGTCCGAGAGTGCCGTCGTTCCAGGTGTACCGCACGGGGAAGGAAGGGTGGACGGTGAACGGGATCGTCGACAGCGAGGGCGCGGTGGCCTTCGGCTCCATCCTGTGCGCCCTCCTCGCCCAGACAGCCACGGTGCGGCTGCGCTGCCAGGCACTGGAGTTCTTCGACGCCGCCGGGATGAGCGCCCTGGCCGACGCGGCCAGGCACCTTCCGGACCGCAAGGTCGTCCTGGAGGGAACCAACGACACCGTTCGCCTCACCTGGCAGCTGTCCGGCTTCGCCATCCCCGAGATTCCGGTGGTGATGACGCCGTGACCTCGTCCCCTCCCGCCTCGACCGCTCCTGGCACCGGATACCGGCACGAGCTGTACCCGTACTCGGGCAGGGACGCGTTCGTCGAGGGTGCCCTCGGTTTCATCCACGACGCCCTCGCCGGGGGCGAGGCCGTCGTCGTGGCCGTCCCGCAGGACAAGGCGTCCCTGCTGCGCGCCGAGACCGGCGACGAGGACGCCGTCCGCTACGTCGACACCGACGGGGTCGCGCACCACCCCGGTCGGCTCATCGGAGCCTGGCAGGAATGGCTCCATGAGTACGCCTCGCAAGGACGGCCGGTCCGCGGGATCGGCGAGTCCCCCTGGGACAAGGTCCGCAGCCCGGCCGAGGCCGAGGAACTGCGCTACCACGAATGGCTCCTCAACAAAGCCTTCGCCCGGGGCCCGGCCTGGTGGCTGCTGTGCCCCTACGACATCGCTCACGACAAGGCGTCACTGCCGGAAATGGCCCGGTGCCACCCCGAGCTGCGCCAGGACGGCCGCACCATGCCGTGTGAGGACTACGACCCGCAGGCACCGTACCGTTTCGCTCCGCTCACCGACCCGTGCGACCCGTACGAGGAGTTCGCCTACAGCAGGGGTGACCTGCCCGCCCTGCGCGAGAAGATCGCCGCGTGCGCCGAACGGCACGGCCTGACCGGCCGCCGCCTGAACGAACTGCACCTGGCCGCGACGGAAGTGGCCACCAACAGCATCCGGCACGGCGGCGGCCAGGGTGTGCTGCGCACCTGGAGCGAGGAGCGCCGGCTCGTGTGCGAGTTCCGCGACGCGGGATACATCGAGGATCCCCTGGCCGGACGGAGAAGGCCGGAGGCCAGGCAGGTCGGTGGTCGCGGCCTGTGGCTGGTGCACCAGCTCTGCGACCTCGTGGAGATCCGCTCCGCACCGGACGAGGGGACCAGGATCAGGCTCCACACCGAGCTGCCGGAGTAGAGGACCGTGGCGGACATCGCACTCGCAAATGTGTGGGTCTGCCACAGGACAACCGGGGCAGACGGTGGGACAGAGGCAGGGCCCGCAGCACACCTGTGGCCCTGCCCGACGAGAACCACCTGGAAGGGAGTCCCTTCTCCATGCTCACCGTCCGGACGCAGCAGCACGAGGACGCGACGATCGCACAGCTCCCGGAAACGGTCGACTACGACAACGCGCCCGTGGTCGGCGCCCAGTGCGAGGACCTGGTGAACCGCGGCTGCACCACCCTGGTGCTGGACGCGTCCCAGGTGCAGTACATGGACTCCTCCGGCATCAGCATGCTCATCACGCTGTCGCGCACCGTCGGCCGGCGGGCCGGCTCCCTGCGCGTGGCCGCTCTCAGCGACCACTACGAGCAGGTGTGGGACATCCTCGGGCTCCGAGAGGTGTTCCCCGTCTTCCCTTCGGTGCACGCCGCCCTCCAGCCCCCTGCCGCGGGCCGCACCGCCGCGGCACCCGAGGAGCGGACCGAGCCCCACGCACCCGCGGCACACGCGCGCCCTGACGTCTAGCCCGGGACCGCGGTCAACCGGACCACGGCCGCGACCCGCCGCGCGTCGCCGAGCCGCAGAACGTCAGGACCAGCCGGTCGCGCACTCCGCCCTTCGCGAGCAGCCGGTGTGCTTCGGCGGCGTGCTCCGCCGGGAAGGTCCTCGCGACCCTCAGCGTGACGCGGCCTTCCTCGGCCCGTTGCCTCAGCCGGTCCAACGCTGGCAGGTGGGAGAGAGTCATGGGGAGCGTCGCGCCACGACGAGCGGGCCGCGGCGGCCGAGTGCCCACACGAGGAGGCCGAAGCCGCTGAGGACCAGGCCCGCGGCCGTCACGGCCGTCCAGCCGCCTGCCGCCCACAGCACCGAGGCGGCGGCCGAGCCGAGCGCGCCGCCGAGGAAGTTGCTCGTGACGAAGGCGGTGTTGAGCCTGCTGCGCGCCTCGTCGGACACGGCGAACATCCGCGACTGGTTCAGCAGGTTGACGCCCTGCACGCCCACGTCCAGCACGACGATGACGACCACGACGAGCACCACGGAGCGCCCGGCGAACGCCGCGAGGACGAACGCCCCGAGCACCAGCGCCCACGCGATCCCGGTCACGGGCAGGGACAGCCCTCGGTCGTGCAGGCGGCCGGCGCGCCGGGCGGCGAGGGCGCCGGCCACACCGGCGAGTCCGAACAGCCCGATCTCCGTCACGGAGCAGCCGAACGGCGGAGCGCTGAGCAGGAACGTCAGCGCCGTCCAGAACAGGGTGAAGGCGGCGAACGCCGTGGCCCCGAGGACCAGCGTCCAGCGCACGGTGCGCTCCCGCCGCACGACCCTTCCGACGGAGGCGATGAGCGACAGGTAGGACATCCGCGTCTTCGGCGCGAGGGAGGGGACGGCCCGGTACAGCAGGGCGGCGAACACGGCGGCGGCGAGGGCCGCGACGACGTAGAGGGTGCGCCAGCCGGCCGCCCCCGCGATGAGCCCGCTGACCGTCCGGGACACCAGGATGCCGATGAGGATGCCCGACACCACGGTCCCCACCACGCTGCCGCGGTGGTCGTCGTCGGCCAGATCACCGGCGAGCGGGGCGAGGAGCTGCCCGGACACGGTGGTCATGCCCAGCAGGGTGATGGCGCCCAGCAGGAACCCGAACGAGGGCGCCAGTGCGCACCCCAGCAGCGCCACCGCCGAGCACAGCAGCAGCACGGGTATGAGCCGCCGCCGGTCGCGGGCGTCACCGAGCGGTACGAGGAGCAGGATGCCCGCGGCGTAACCGAGCTGGGTGGCCGTGACGAGCCACCCCGCGGCGGCGGGCGAGGCATGCAGGTCACGGGCGATGAAGTCCAGCAGCGGCTGAGCCCAGTACAGGTTCCCGACGGCGGCGCCGCCCACCACCGCGAACAGGAAGGTCAGGCCACGGGACATGGGGGCCGGGGATGCGGTGGGCGGGGTCGGGCGGCCGGATGCGGGGGCGGCCGGCGAGGACGCCGGAGTGTCCGGTGAGGGCATGGGATCTTCTCCACGGTGGTGTTCGACGCACGGCCATCGAGAGGCCTCTGCCGCATGCGGGACCGCCACACGTCAGGCGTTGGCGTCGGACGCCCGGGTGCCGGATCCCGTGCCGCGCAGGGCGTCGTCATGTTCCGTCCACCACTGCCGGAACGAACTCGCCCAGCTCGTTCAGCTGCGGTTTGCGGTTCATGATCTCCAGCCTCGCACGGAAGCCCACTCCTGTGAGAGGGAAGGATTCCTCCTACGCTGGAGGGCGTGGGATCAGCTCAGCGCCTTGACCAGCTCCTGGGTTCGTGGGCGGGCGCCCTCAGCCCTCGGGTGCGTTCCACAGCCGACGGAGTTCGAGCCAGTGCGGTTCGGGGCCGGGCAGGCCGGCGGGCTCGTCGACGGCCGGGGCGCGGAGCCCGGCGAGGACCAGGCTGAGGTAGCGCAGGTGCAGGGCGGTGGCGCGTTCGCCGGTGACGGGGATCCGAGGGGTGAGGTGTTCCAGGAGCAGAGGGATGTCGGCGGAGGTGAAGTCGGCGCGCAGCATCCCCGCCCGGTGCGCGCCCTGCACCAGGTCGTCCAGCGCGGTGCGCAGCCGCTCCGCGGCGGTCAGCACCTCGTCGGTGGCCGGCAGCCGGCCACCGACCAGGGGGAGGAGGGGACCGCCCGCCCCCTGCTCGGTCAACGCGTCGCGGAAGAAGCGCACCAGGGCGGCCCAGGGATCGGGCTCCTCGGCGAGCGCTGTGCGCGCCTGCGTGACGAGTTGTTCCATCCCCGCGATGCGCATGCGCTGGGCCAGCAGTTCCTTGCTGGGATAGCGGCGGTAGAGGCTGCCCATGCCGACCCCGGCGCGGCGGGCGATCTCGGAGACCGGAGCGTCCCAGCCGCGCTCGGCGAAGACCTCGCGCGCGGCCTGGAAGAGGCGGGCGTCATTGCGGTCCGCCTCCCGCTGCCGTCCGCGCGGCTTGCCTGTGTACGTGTCGCCCATGGCGTGGCATTCTCCCTCAGCGGCGTCCCACACCGTGCCCACCGTCGACGGTGACGACGGCACCGGTGACGAAACCGGCGTCCTCGCCGGCGAGCATCGCGATCGTCCGGGCCACGTCCTCCGGTTCCGCCACCCGCCCGAGCGGCGTGTGCTCGGCCAGGCGCTGCTGGAACCCGACCGGCTGCCCGGCGCTGGCCTCGGTGCGCACGAAGCCGGGCGCGACGACGTTCACGTTGATGCCGAGCGGGCCGGCCTCGAAGGCGACGAAACGGGCGAAGGCGTTCAGCGCGGCCTTCGCGGTGCCGTGCGCGGCCATGCCCACGCCGGGCGGGCCGTCGGCCACCGCGCTGGAGACGTACACGATCCGGCCCCCGCCCCGGGCGGCCATCACCGTCAGTGCCCGCTGAGTGAGCGGGTACACGGACGCGAGCTCGTTCGTCACCTTCGCGTGGAAGTCCTCCCACGTCAGGTCGGGAAGCGGGGTCGGGGTGAAGCGGGCACCGGCGTTGCAGACGAGGACATCCAGACGTCCGTCGACCGTCGAACGCTCCAGCAGTTCGGCCGCCTGCCCGGGGTCGTGCACGTCGGCCTGCACGGCGAGGGCTTCGCCGCCGGCCGCCTCGATCTGCTCGACCACCTGGTCGGCCGCCTCGCGGTTCGACACGTAGTTGACGGCAACGCGGTACCCACGGGCCGCCAGCTCGCGCGACGTGGCCGCGCCGATGCCCCGGCTGCCCCCGGTGACCAGGGCGGTCGGCTTGTTCGTCGTCTTCATGTGTCCTCCGGGTCGACAGGAAAATGCGCCGTGCATCCAAGCTATCGGAGCGGAGCGCTCCGTTCAAACAAACCTGCCGTATGGGCACCGGTATTGACATGCCACCGTCGGGAAGCGAAGGATCTCCGCTGCAAGCGCGAGATTGAATCGATTCAAAACCCCTCTCCGACAGTGAGGTTGCGCGATGCAGCACGTCTCCCGCCGGTCCGCCCTGCGTTCCGTCACAGGTGTGGCCCTCGCCCCCACCCTGGGCTCCCTGCTCGTGCCCGGCCTGGCGCCGACGTCGTCGGCGGCGGAACCCTGGGCCGCCACATGGATCTGGGCGGCGGCCAGTTCGGCGAACCAGTGGGTTGCCTTCCGCAGGTCGTTCGCCCTGGGGTCGGCTCCGTCCGGGGCCGTGACGCGGATCGCGGCCGATTCGAAGTACTGGCTGTGGGTGAACGGCGAGCTGGTGGTCTTCGAGGGGCAGCTCAAGCGCGGCCCGAACCGCACGGACACCTACCACGACGAGGTCGACCTCGCCCCGCACCTGTCCGCAGGCGAGAACACCGTCGCGCTGCTCGTCTGGTACTTCGGCAAGCAGGGCTTCTCCCACCACAGCAGCGGCCAGGGCGGTCTGCTGTTCCAGTCCGCCATCACGACGGGCTCCACCACCACCCGGCTCGTGAGTGACCGCGGCTGGAAGCACACGGTGCACCCGGGCTACTCCGACGACACCAGCGGCACACAGGCGAACTTCCGGCTGCCCGAGTCCAACGTCCACTACGACGCCCGCCGGGCCACCGCGATGGCGGGCTGGCAGTCGCCCGGCTACGACGACACCGCCTGGAGCGCACCCACCGAATGGGGCGCCGCGGGCGCCGCGCCCTGGAACGCCCTGGTGCGGCGGCCGATCCCGCAGTTCCGGTACTCGGGCCTGAAGCCCTACACCAACGCGGCCTCGCTGCCGGCCACCGGACAGGGCTCCACCGCCGTCTCGGCCATGCTGCCGACCAACCTCCAGGTGACGCCGTACCTCAAGGTGGACGCCCCCGCAGGCGCGGTCATCGGCATCCAGACCGACCACTACGACGACGGCCTCGCCCTCGTCGGCGCGGACAGCGGCTACAACGTCCGCTCCACCTACGTCTGCACCGGCGGCGTCCAGGAATTCGAGTCCCTGGGCTGGATGAGCGGGACGGCGGTGCGGTACACCATCCCCTCCGGCGTGACCGTCCTGGACCTCAAGTACCGGGAATCGGGCTACGACACCGACTTCGCCGGGTCCTTCAGCAGCAGCGACACCTTCCTCGACGCGCTGTGGGGCAAGGCCGCCCGCACGATGTACCTCAACATGCGCGACAATCACATGGACTGCCCGACCCGCGAACGGGCCCAGTGGTGGGGCGACGTCGTCAACCAGCTCAAAGAGGGCTTCTACACCTTCGACACCCGCTCGCACGCCCTCGGCGCCAAGGCCATCGCGCAGCTGACCGCCTGGCAGAAACCTGACGGCGCCCTGTACTCGCCGATGCCGTCGGTCATCTGGACCAGCGAACTGCCCACCCAGATGCTCGCCTCCGTGTGGGGGTTCGGGACCTACCACCTCCACACCGGGAACGCGGACGCCGTGACCGGCGCCTATCCGGCGGTGAAGAGGTACCTGAACCTGTGGACCCTGGACGGCGACGGCCTGGTCGACCACCGCGCCGGCGACTGGGACTGGGAGGACTGGGGCAGCGACATCGATGCCCGCGTCCTGGACAACTGCTGGTACTACCTGGCCCTCGGCACCGCCATTGACCTGGCGAAGCTCAGCGGCAACGACGGTGACGTGGCCGGATGGAAGGCCAGGCGCGACAGCGTCAAGGCCGGTTTCGACCGCGTGCTGTGGAACACCGCGAGGAACGAGTACCGCTCGCCCGGCTACGGCGGCGACACCGACGACCGGGCCAACGCCCTCGCCGTCGTCGCGGGACTGGCACCCGCCGCCCGCCACCAGGCCGTCACCGAGGTACTGCGCACGCATCTGAACGCCAGCCCCTACATGGAGTTCTACGTCCTCGAAGCGCTGTACCTCATGGGCGCGCCCGTCGTCGCCGAGGAGCGGATGCGCAACCGCTACGCGGCCCAGGTCGCCGACCCTGCCTGCCACACCCTGTGGGAGCTGTGGACCAAGGCCGACGGCACCGACAACCATGCCTGGAACGGCGGCCCGCTGTACGCCCTGTCCGCCTACGCCGCCGGCATCCGGCCCACCAGCCCCGGCTGGACGACGTACGACGTCCTCCCGCAGACCGGCACCCTCACGAAGATCGAGACCGTCACGCCCACCGTCAGGGGCGACATCCGCTTCGCCGTCCAGCGCACCGGCGACAGGGTCACCCTGAGCCTCACGTCGCCACGCGGGACCACCGCCCGCGTCGGTGTGCCCACCTACGGCGGCACCCGGCCTGTCATCAAGGCGAACGGCACCACCGTCTTGCCCGGCACTTCCTCCACCCGCGGGGTCAGCGGGCTGGACTACGCGGGAAAGGACGCCTCGTACGTCTACTTCACGCTCCGTCCGGGCACCTGGACGCTCACGGCCACCGGCACGGGCCGCCTGGACGATCTCGCCGGGGGCAGGGCCGTCTCCAGCAACAACAGCCTGGAGAACGGCGACTGGGGGAGGAGCCGCCTCACCGACGGGGTGCTCACGAGCGTGACCGGCGCCAAGGGCTACAGCAGCAACGACCTTCCCTCCGCCGACGTCGGCGCGAACCCCGTCTGGGTCGAGGTCGACCTGGGCAAGGACACCTACGTCGACGCCGTACGTCTCTTCCCCCGGACGGACACCGCGGCCGTCGGCGGCGGCACGGCGGGCTTCCCGGTCGACTTCGCCGTCCAGGTCCGCCCCGACGGATCGACGGACTACCGCACCGTTCGCACGGTCACCGGCCAGGCGGACCCCGAAGGGAGCGTGCAGACGTACGGGTTCTGGACGACCACGGCCCGGTACGTGCGCCTGATGGCAACGAAGCTCGGCGCACCCGCGGCCGACGAGCCCGCGACGTACCGCCTGCAACTCGCCGAACTCACGGTCCCCACCGCCGCGACCACCGTCACCGGCAACTGCACGCTGGAGAACGGGGACTGGGGCAAGACCGGAGTGCTGGACGGCACCACCACCAGTGTGGCCGGGGCCAAGGGCTTCACCAGCATCGACTTCCCCTCCGCGGACGTCAGCGAGGCACCGGTGTGGATCGAGATCGACCTGGGCGCCGACCGCGCGATCGGTTCCGTCACGCTCTACCCGCGCACCGACACCGGCGCGGCCGGCGGCGGCACGGCAGGCTTCCCGGTCGACTTCGCGCTCCAGACCCGGGCCGACGGAGCGACCACGTACACCACCGTCCGCACGGTGACGGGCCAACCCGACCCGAACGGAGCCGCCCAGTCCTTCACCCTGACCTCTGCCACGGGCCGCTTCCTGCGCCTGACGGCCACCAGGCTGGGCGCCCCCGCCGCCGACGAGACCGGCAAACACCGCCTGCAGCTGGCGGAGATCCGCATCCGGTGATCGGTGCGCTGTCCACGTCAGGGGAGGGACGGCGGTGTCAGCGGCTCGTGTCGGCGTCACCTTCGTCCCTCGGAGGGTCTCCCTGTCTCCTGTCGCCCGGAGGGGAGCCGTCCCCGTGCTCTTCCAGCAGTTCGAGGAGCGCGGCATCCGCTCTTTTCTGGTCCTCCTTCGTCAGTTCGAGCGGTGCGTTGTTGTAGACGGTGTAGTGGTCCGGGTCGATGATGTTGGCGGCCCGCAAGCTGAACGTCAGCAGGGGGCGCCAGCCCTTGCGGTGGCCGACCCGCACCTGGATCTGGGCTTTGTAGTCACGGGCCTCCGGGAGGAAGCCGGAAAACGGTGCCTCGAACTCGATGAAGAGCTGTTGTGCTGCCCTGCCCGGGACGACGAATCCGGCGGGCAGCTTCGCCTCCTCGTCCGGCCCCGGCTGGAGCCGGGACGGGGAGGACACCCACAGGAGGGGCAGGTGGGAGGCGGGCTCATCGGGGAACGTCAGGATGATGTCCTGCACGACGATCGGTTTGGGGCCGGTGTTGTGCAGGACGAGCGGCAGTCGTAGGCGTGCCGTGGACCCGTGGACGATGGCCGCGAAGGAATGAGGTTCCCACGCCTGCAGGCGTCCCTGTCGGGCGTTGAGCCACCAGAACGACGCGACGGTGAAGAGCAGTGCGCAGACTGACACCACACCGGCGCCGGTGAGCGATGAGGACGCGATCCGATCCGCCGCGACCGTCAGCGGAACCACAGATTCAGTCTGCCAGCCCCGCAGCGGGCTCGCTAACAGGACGAGTGCCCGCTGGCGGCGTGTAGAATGATGATTTCATCAGTAATGGCAGCGTCATCGTCGCGGCGGTTACACTGGGCCGCATGCCGACGTCAGCCCCGCCCCAGAACCGCTTCGAGCGACGCCGTGCCGAGACCCGCCAGGCGCTCGTCCGTGCGGCCCGGCAGATTCTCGCGGAGACCGGCGACACGAGCGCGAGCATCCAGGCCATCGCCGAGCGCGCCGATGTCGGCTTCGGGTCCTTCTACAACCACTTCGAGTCGAAGACGGAGCTGTTCGACGCGGCGGTGACCGATGCCCTGGAGGAGTTCGGGCAGGTCATCGACGCCCGCATGGAAGGCGTCGACGACCCGGCCGAGCTGGTCGCGGCCGGTTTCCGGCTCACCGCCCGGATGGCCGACTCGCACCCGGAACTCGTGCGCATCCTGCGCGACCGCGGCTTGGCCCACATCCACTCCGGCAGCGGCCTCTCCCCGCGCGCCCTGCGCGACCTGGAGACCGGCATCGCCTCGGGCCGCTTCACCTGCGGCAGCGCGACCACCGCCCTGTCCGCCCTGGGCGGCACCCTGCTGTCCCTGGTGGCTCTGCGGCTGGACCGTCCGGACCTCGACGGCGACGAGGCCGCCTCCGACCTGGCCGAGATGGTCCTGCGCATGCTCGGCCTCGCCGCGGACGACGCCCACGAGGTCACCCGGCGCCCGCTGCCGGGCCTCGACTGAGAAGCCGGCGGGATCCACGCCACCGGCCAAGGCGCGGTGAGCCTCGTACGACGGCACCGTCCTCGCTCCCTGCCTGCGGACCGGATCACCGCCGAGTGGCGCGCACGGAAGCGGCCGTCTTCCCGCCGAACTCCAGGGACGGCCCGGCCGGGTTCGCCGGCCGTGGGCGCCGGTGCACCCTCGGACACCGGCGCCCACTCACCCCTGCCCAGGGTGGCTTGTCGTCCCGCTGCCGGGTGTCAGGGGACGAGGATGAGGCGGATCGGGTCGCCGATCTTGTTCTCCAGTCGGTGGACGGCGTCGGCGGCCTCGACGAGCGGGATGTGGTCGGTGATGGAGGGGGCCAGGTCGAGCCGGCCGGCCGCGGTCAGCTGCACCAGCTCGGAGACGGACTCGGGGAAGCCGCCGTAGTGGCCGCGCACCTGCTTCTGCAGGTAGTTGAAGGTCAGGCCCTCGGTGATGGTCAGCGGCCGGGGTGTGATGCCCACCAGGATCAGGGAGCCGCCCAGGCCGAGCACGGAGGCGGCCTGGTCGCGGACGGCGGGGACGCCCGCGCAGTCGAAGGCGAAGTCGAGGCCGCGTCCGCCGGTGGCCGCGCGGACCTGGTCGGCGAAGTCGGGGGCCGCCGGGTCGAGCGCGAGGTCCGCGCCGAAGGCCAGGGCGCGCTCGCGGGCGCTGGGCAGCGGGTCGACGGCGATGACCGGGGCGGCGCCGACCAGGCGGGCCAGGCGTACGTTGTGCGCGCCGACTCCGCCGACGCCCCAGACGCCGACGGACTGGGCGGCACGGACGCCCGCGGTGGCGACGACGGCGGCGTAGGGGGTGGAGACCGCGTCGGGGATGATCGCGGCCTGGTCGAAGGGGAGGCTGTCGGGGACGGGGATGAGGGTGTCCTCGCGGGCGATCACGTACTCGGCCCAGCCGCCGTCGTAGTCGATGCCGGCGGTGAGCATCTGGGTGCAGGGGCGGCGGCGTACGCACCCGGCACACGTGCCGCAGGTCTTGCCGGCCTCCAGGGTGACGCGGGTGCCGACGGGCAGGCCGCGCCTGAGGTCGGGGCCGAGCGCGTGGATCACACCGGAGACCTCGTGGCCGACGGTGATGGTGTCGGAGGTGGCGAACAGCGGCACGAGGGAGCCGTCGAGGAGGTGGACGTCGGAGAGGCAGACGCCGGCGGCCTTCACCTCGACGAGGACCTCGCCCGGGCCCGGCACGGGGATCGGGACCTCTTCCACGGCGAACTTCTTGCTGTCCAGGTGGAAGCGTCCGGCGAGCATGGTGTCCATGGTGGTCTGCTTTCTGTGCGGGGCACGGCCCGGTGGTTCGGGCCATGGGTGCCACGGGGTGCCACGGGGTGCCATGGAGTGTCCGCGTGGCTGGTGGTGGCCGGATGGCCGGTGGTGGCCGGGAGGCGTGCGGAGTGGCAGGAGGGGGGCCGCACGCCTCCCGGCGGCTGGGGGTCGGCGCGCCTTGGCGGCGTGCGACGGTCAGGCGAAGACGTCCTGCTGGTAGCGCTCGTCCGCTTCGAGCTGGGCGAGCCACTGCTGGGCGGTCGCGTCGTCGCTGCCGGTCTTCTGGCGGTGGATGGCGGCGAGTGCCTCGCGGACGGCGGGGGCCATCCGGCGGCCGTCACCGCAGACGTAGATGTACGCGCCGTCCTGGACGGCCTGCCACACCGCGTCGGCGGCGTTCGCGATGGCGTTCTGCACGAACCGGGCCGGGTGGCCGGTCACCGCCGAGTAGGCGGTGTGGATCTGCGCGATGCCGGCCTGCTCCCAGTCCTGCATCTCCTGCTGGTAGAAGTAGTCGTGCTGCGGGTGGCGGCAGCCGACGAACACCTGGGACAGGCCCACCCGGGTGCCGTTCGCGTGCTGTGTCGCGCGCTCCTCCAGGAAGCCGCGCAGCGGCGCGATGCCGGTGCCGGGGCCGATCAGGATCAGCGGCGTGGCGGGGTCGGCCGGCGGGGCGAACGTCGGGGAGGGCACGCGGACGTAGCCGTAGACGACGTCACCGGGCTGCAAGCCCGCGATGTAGGCGGAGCAGGTGCCGCGGTACTGGCCGTCGCCGGACAGGGCCGGGCCCTCCAGCAGGCCGACGGTCAGGCGCACGTGGCGCGGGTTGGCCGACGGGGCGGAGGAGATGGAGTAGAAACGCGGGCGGATGGGGCCCGTCATCTCCAGGAACACCGCCAGCGGCAGCTCGACGGCGGGGAAGCGCTCCAGCAGGCCCAGGACGGAGATGCGCTTGCCGAGGATCTCCTTCTGGTAGCGCTCCTCGGCCTCCTGGGTGTCGGCGGTGTACGCCTGGAGCTGCGGCCGGGTCCACGGGCACTCGGTGTGCTCGGCCAGCGTCTGGATCTGCGACCGGGTGGCCACGTCCTGCAGTTCGAGGAACTCGGTGAGCAGGATGCCGGCGGTGACCGGGGTGTTGACCGGCAAGTGGGTGCGGCCACCGGCCGGCTGGTCGAGCCGGAGCACCTGGTCGTAGTCGACGCCGAGCCGCCTCAGCGCGCGCTCCACCAGGGCGAGTTCGTTCTTGGCGAAGACGGCCAGGTGGTTGCCGGTGTCGTAGGTGACGCCGTCGGGCAGCTCGAAGGTGATGGACTTCGCGGACGGGCGCGGCGGCTCGATGGCGAAGTCCCACAGTCCGGTCGCGTCGGCCACGAGCTCGTCGTTGGTCACCACGGTGAGCGGGTACGCCTGCTCGGAGACGATGGCGGGGCGCACGTCGGACTCGGTGAGCAGCTGGACCTCGTAGCGGGGGCCGCTCGCCTGGGAGGTGTCGGCGGCGTACTCCTCGGCCAGGGTGGCCCACAGGGTGTTCATCCACCGCGTGGCCATGCCGTCGAAGTCACCGGCGGCGTCCGCGATGCCGCGCTCGACGACGGGGGTGGCGCCGGCGGCCAGCAGACCTTCCTCGATCCGCTTGGGGAACGCCTGGTAGGTGGCCACCCACTGGGTGTTGCCGGCGCCCAGCAGCGCGTACCGCACGTTCGCCAGCGAGCCCTCGGGCAGACCGGCGGCGAGCAGGTCGTCGAAGCGCTGGGCGTTGTCGGGGGCCTTGCCGTTGTAGCTGGCGGCGACGACGGCGAGCAGGCCCTCGGTGGGCAGGTTGTCGCCCAGCTCGTCCAGGCTCACCAGCGTGGTGCCGAAGCCGGAGCGCTCACCGCGGTCGGCGATGGTGCGGGCCAGGTCCTCGCAGGAGCCGAGGCTGGAGCCGTAGGCGACGGTCAGGTTCACCCCGACACCGCTGACCGCTGCCTGCGCCTGCGTGTCGCTTGTCTGCACGTCCGCGGCGCCGAAGACGGTCCGCTCGTGCTCCTGACGGCGGCGGACGATCAGCTCGAAGTTGCCGGGCTTGCGGGTCAGCGCCTCCCGGGGGTCCATCTTGTAGTCGGTGGTGTCGGAGAACTTGAACTTCTGCAGCACCAGCGCGAGGGCCAGGCGGGCCTCGACGAGCGCGAACTGGCGGCCGATGCAGGCACGCAGGCCGTTGCCGAACGGCTTGTAGGCGTGCGGGTGCTGCTTGACCCGGTTCTCCGGCAGCCACCGGTCGATGTCGAACTCGTCCGGCCGCTCCCATGCCTTGGGGTGGGTGTGCAGCGGGCCCTCCAGGATGAGGACCTTCGCACCCTTCTTCAGCTCGTAGTGGCCGCCGATGACGGTGTCCTCCCGCGCCGTCTTGCCGAACGACGGGATGGGAGCCCACAGGCGCAGGGTCTCGTCCAGGATCCGCGGGATGACGTCCAGCTGCATGATCGTGTCGTAGTCCGGGACCGTGTCGCCCGGCATCAGCCGGTCCACCTCGGCATACGCCTGGGCCAGCACGTGCGGGTTGCGCATCAGCGAGTACGTGGCGAAGGACAGCAGACCACTGGTGGTCTCGTGGCCGGCGATCAGGAACGTCAGCACCTGGTCGCGGACGTTGTCGTCGTACAGCTTCTTGCCGGTCTCCGGGTCGGTGGCCTCCAGCATCAGGCCGAGCAGGTCCTCCTCACCGCCGCCCTTCCCCTCCCGGCGCTCCTTGATCACGCTCTCGACCAGCTCCTGCATCAGCCGGACGTTCTCGCCGTACTTCTTGGCATCGGCCTTGCGGAGCTTGGTCATCATCGGCAGTTCCTGCGAGCGCCGCAGCGACTCCACCAGCGCGCCCAGCAGGGCGGTGAGGAAGGGGTGCAGCTCCTCCTTGGCGAAGGAGTCGAAACGGTAGCCGAACCCCGACAGGGCGATCGTGTCCAAGGTGAGCCGGGTGTAGTCGTCGGTGATGTTGACCGACTGCCCCTCCTTGCGCTCCCACTTGCCCGCCAGGTTCTGGGCGATCTCCAGCATCTGCCCGAAGTAGTTCCTCATGGCGCGCTGGCTGAACGCCGGCAGGAGGATCCGGTGCGCCATGCCCCATTCCTCTTCGTGCTGGTGGGCCGTGAACAGGCCCGCGCCCGCGAAGTCCCGGACATGCTGCAGCGGCGTCTTCTCGATCTGCTTGAAGAACCGCGTCTCGTCGGAGACCTCGGCCACCAGGTCCGGGTCGTAGACGAAGATCTGCTCGATACCGGCGATGTCCAGGCCGTAGATGCCCTCGGGGAACTGCTTGGACAGCTCGGCGAAGTACTCGACCGGGTTGGTGTCGGGGATCTGCGGCGTGTTGCCGAGGAAGGGGATCCCGCGCGGGGACCGGATGGGGCGAAGGTCGTTCGCGGGGTGCGTGGTCATGTCTTGCTCCTCTGCGGAGGGGTGGGCAAGGGCGCGCTGCGCAGGTCCATGCCGTGGCGCCGTACGGAAACATACGCCGTATGGAATTGTTACCATACGACGTATGGAAACGCGAGGCAAGCCTGCCCCCCTGTTGAACGCTGTGATCCGGGTCATTTCCGTACGGCGTATGAAACTGATACCGTACGAGGTATGGAAAACAAGGTGAGGCGTCCCCCGCGGGGAACGAGGAAGAGGGACGTGCCTCTGACCGAGGCCGGGATCTACGCCGCCGCCCTGCGGCTGATCGACGCGGACGGTGTCGAGGCGCTCACCATGCGCAAACTCGCCACCGAACTCGACGCGAACCCGATGTCGCTGTACCACCACGTGCCGAACAAGGAAGCGGTACTGCGCGGCGTGACACGCATGGTCGGCGCCCAGTTCCGCACCGTGACGCTCGAGGACGCTCCCTGGCAGGAGCGCATCCGCCTGCTCGCCACGGACTTCCGGACCCTGGCGCACCGTCACCCCGAGCTGATGGTCTACTCGTTCAGCCACCAGCCCGACTTCATCCAGGCCGACGACCCGTTCTGGACCGCGCTCACCGCGATCGTGGAGGCCGCCGGGGTTCCGCAGTCAGCGGTCCCGGAGACCGCGGCGCTGATGGTCGCCGTCGTCATCGGTGTCCTCGCCGCCGAACTCAACGGCTCGCTCCACCAGTGGTCGACCCTCAAGCTCCGCGGCGTCGACGACGGCCAAGACGGTGACGGCCCTGACCAGGACCACATGTTCCGCCTCGTGATGGACACGCTGATCATGGGTCTGGAAAGCCGGCTCACCGGCGCCCGTGACGGCCGGGACGCAGGCCTCTGAGGCGCGCCCGCAGTCGGGTGATCCCGGGCTGCGACCTGCGGGACCACCCCCGTCACATCGGGGAGCACCACCCGGGGGGGGGGGGGGGTGGTCCCGCAGCCTCTGCGCGGCAGCCGTACGACGCCGTGGCGCCCCGCGCCGGACGAGCCGTACCCGATCCGGATCGGTTCCTTTCTCTCTGCCGCCGTCCGCCCGCCCCCATCCCCCCACCCGCCATCCGGACGGCCGCTCGGGGCCTCTACCTCGGTGACCCCCGGTTCGAGCCGCTCTGGGAGGAGCTCGACCGGCGCAGCGCCGTCGTCTTCGTTCATCCCACGTCAGCGCCCCACGCCGACGCGGTCGCTCTGGGCCGGCCACGGCCGATGCTGGAGTTCCTCTTCGACACCGCCCGCACGGCGAGCGACCTGCTCCTGCGCGGTGTCCTCGCCCGCCGTCCGCGGATGCGCTGGGTCCTGACACACGCGGGAGGTGCGCTGCCGCTGCTCGCCGACCGGATCGAACTCTTCCGCACCCACCTCGGCGGCGGCGCCGTCGACGGGCCGAGCGCCGTCGAGCAGCTCGGCCGGCTCTGGTACGACATGGCCGGCACGCCGTTCCCGCGCCAGGTCCCGGCCGTGGACGCGGCCTTCGGCACCGAGCGTCTCCTCTACGGCAGCGACTACTGCTGGACGCCCGTCGAGGCGGTGCTCGCTCAGGTCGCCTCCATCGACTCCGCGGTGCAGCCGTCCGCCACCGCCACCTGGCGGGATCTCACCGCCGGCAATGCCCGCCGCCTGTTCGACACCGGTGCACGGTGACCGTCCGGCCCAGGTCGCACTCCGACAGGAGTCACCCTCCCGCGAGGAAGTGCGCCAGCAGGCGGTCGAAGTCGCTGTGGCCGAGCTCGGCCCCCCGGGGCACCACTGCCTCCGTTTCCTGCAGGAACGCCTTGAATTCCTGCGCCGGGGCCTTGAGCAGGGCCGTACCGGAGGGCGGGTTGAGAAGGATGTACAAGTCGCCGGGGCCCTTCTCGCCGGTGGGCCAGATGCGCACGTCTCCCTCGCCGGCGGGGCCCTCCAGGCCGTCGATCAGCAGATCGCGCCCGATGATCCATTCCACCGGCCCGTCGTCGGCGTCGGTGGCGAATGCGGCATGGACCACGTAGGGATCACTCTGTTCGTACCGCAGATTCATGAGCACGGGCAAGGACGTCCCCCGCACGCCGACGAGCTTCGCGGGCAGCCCCTGGATCACAGTTCTCGATGACTTCATCAGCTCTTGCTCCTGGTGCTTCGAAGGGCGTCCTTGGTCTCGGCTCACGGTCCTGCCGCGTCACTCGTTGAAGGGCGACGGTCAGCGCAGGGGAGAGTCCACGGTGGGCGTCAGCAGGGTCTCGTCGAGGCCGACGATCCGGGCGATGTCGAAGCCCTCCATGTCCGCGCGGAATTCAGGGCTCGACAGGTACGCCTCCAGCCGCTCCTGCACGTCGTCGGCGTCCGTGTAGGAAACGAGGGCGTACAGCCGGGGTGTGTCGCTTCCGGGCGCCGCGGGCGCCGTCCAGACACCGTGAGTGGTGATCCGGTGCTTCGCCATACCGGCCATGTGCTGGGCCCAGATCTTCTCGTAGGCCGTGAGCGCGTCGGAGTCGCGCAGAGTGTAGACGCGAAGCTGGTACTGGGACATGACACTGGTTCCTTTACGTCTGAGCATGGAGGGTCGGCGGTCGGGTCGCGGACCCCCGACCGCCGACGGCGTTTCCGCCGCCGGCAGGGACGGGTCGAGGGGGAACGGCCTGCGCACGCGGCCGGTGCGCGTCTCACCGGTCGTCGCGGACCGGGTCATGGTGGTGCCTGTCCGCGCCGTCGCGCTCGGAGCGGTTCCCGTCGTGGCGGTAGGAGCTGTCGGACGTCCAGCCGTGGCCCTCGTCATCCCAGCGGTAGAAGTGCCCATCGCGGTAGTAGAGCCCGTCGCAGTCGTGCCGAACCGAGTCGCTGCCGTGGCGGTCCTGGTGCCAGCCGCGGGTCTCGTCGCAGGAGTAGCCCCGCTCGAGCAGGTAGCCGACACCGTGGTCCCAGCTGTCATCAAGGGATGCGGCGGAAGCGGTGCCACCGGCACCGAGAACGGCGGAACCGGCCACCGCGACGGAGGAGACGGCGAGGGCGATGCGCTTCGCGAGCTTGTTCATGATCTTTCCTTCCAGAAGGGGGTGATCGGCAGTTCCATACGTTGTATGGAAGCGCGCTTTCATTGTTACCATACGTCGTATGGAAATGTCGAAGTGACGAAGGCGACCGTTGACCGGCCGGCGTGAGTGCCGGTAGGTGCCGCCCTTCGGTGTGAGGGTCTTGACGTCTACGTCATTACATCTGATGATTTCATCACTAATGGGCGAATTGCTCTACATGACCCATGCCACGCCGTGTGCCGCTCAGCGGGACGCCGGCGAGCCACAGGCCGACGCTCCTACTTCCGCACCGACCGGACGGACCGCGCATGACCGACTTTCACCACACCCTCCTCGCCCAGCCGGTGAGCCTTCCCGAAGTGCCCGATGCCGCGATAGCCGTGATCGATGCCGAGGGCATCGTCGTGGGGTGGACGCACGCCGCTCAGCAGCTCGTCGGTCATGCGGCCGCAGAGGTGGTGGGCCGGTCCGCCGCACACGTGCTGCCACCTCCCGAGGACGCCCGGAGGGCGTTGGCGTTCGCCGAGCAGTGCCGTGCGCAGGGCGGCTGGTCCGGCACCGTCGCGATACGCCACCGCGACGGCCACACGCTCAGGATGACGCTGCGGGTCTCGCTGCTCCGGGGACAGGACGACACCACCCGCTGGCTGGCGTCCGTCACGGACATAGGCTCCCTGTCCTCCGGGGCGACCGGGGGACCGGTACGGGAGTCGCTCCTTGCCCGTGCCCCGATCGGCATCGTCGTCTATGACGCGCAGCTGCGCTGTGTCTGGGTGAACGACGCCATGGAGCGGCACGACGGCGTGCCTCGTCACCGACGCTTCGGGCGTGATCTGAACCATTCACTGCCCGCCGTCGAGGCCGAAGCGCTCAAGGCCGTGATGCGACAGGTGCTGGAGAGCGGCAGGACGACGGTGCACGAGTACCGCGCGTGGCCGCCCGCGGACCGGCCCCGCGAGCATGCGTTCTCCGCCTCCTTCTTCTGTCTCCAGGGCGCGGACGGCACCCCGTCGGGCGTGTGTTCCATGACCGTGGACGTCACCGGGAACAAGCGGGCGCGCGAGCGCCTCGCCATCCTCAGCGAGGCCAGCACGCACATCGGCAGCACCCTCGACGTGCTGCAGACCGCCCAGGAACTGGCGGAGCTCACCGTGCCCCTGCTGGCCGACCACGCCCTGGTCGATCTCGTGGAGTCCGTTCCGCTCGGCGCCGAGCCGCCGGCACCGACCGGCACGAGGAGTGACCGACCGCCGCTGTTGCGCCGTGCCGGCATGGCCTCCGTCGACCTGGGTCTCCTCGAGTTGCCGTGGGTGCGTGAAGAAGTGGTCCGCCCCCACCCGGACTCGTCGTTCTACGCCGCCATGCGCACGGGACGGTCGTACCTGGAGCCGGTGCTGGACAACCGTTCCGGCCCCTGGGTCGACCATGACGCGGTGCGGGCGCGCAAAGTACGCGACAGCGGCGTCCACTCCTTGATGGTCGTACCCATCCGTGCCCGGCACCGCGTGCTGGGACTGGCGCTGTTCGGCCGTTCCACGGAACAGACGCCGTTCCAGGAGGACGACCTGCTCCTCGCCGAGGAGCTGGTCACCAGGGCCGCGCTCAGTCTGGACAACGCGCTCCAGTACGCGCGCGAGCGCACCGCCGCCTTCACACTGCAACGCGATCTGCTCCCTCACCGTGTGGAGGGCGGCGCTGCCGTCGAGGTCGCCTCGCGCTATGTCCCCGCCGACATGGACCACGGAGTGGGGGGCGACTGGTTCGACGTGATCGAGTTGTCCGGTGCCCGGGTGGCCCTGGTCGTCGGCGACGTGGTGGGACACGGCATCAACGCCGCGGCGACGATGGGCAGGCTGCGCACCGCCGTCCGCACGCTCGCGGACCTCGACCTGCCCCCGGACGAATTGCTGACGCACCTCGACGACACGGTCCGGCGACTGAACGACGAGGACGCCGACGACACCGACCGGGTGCCCGCGGTAGTCGGTGCCACCTGTCTGTACGCCGTCTACGACCCGGTCTCCCGGCGGTGCACGCTGGCACGGGCCGGGCATCCGCCGCCCCTGCTCGTCGACGCGCAGGGCGGGGTCACCGTCCCCGACCTGCCGGCCGGAGCCCCGCTGGGTCTCGGTCTCGGCCTGGTGCCTTTCGAGTCCGTGGAGCTGGAACTGCCCGAAAGCAGCGTGCTCGCCCTCTACTCCGACGGCCTGGTGGAGGCCCGCGGCGAGGACATCGACGTCGGGCTGCGGCGTCTGGGCGCCGCCCTGGCACAGCCCGGTGCCGCCCTGGAGGACCTGTGCTCGCGGGCGATGGAGACCCTGTCGGCGCGGGCACCGGCCGACGACGTCACCCTGCTCCTCGCGCGGACGCGCGCGCTGCCACCCGCCCAGGTCGCGTTCTGGGATCTGCCGAACGAACCCGTCACCGTTCCGACAGCCCGGCGTCTGGCCGTCCGTCAACTCCGTGAGTGGAATCTGGAGTCGATGGCGACGTCCGTGGAGTGGCTCGTCAGTGAACTGGTCACCAATGCGGTCCGCCACGGCGACGGCCCGATCCGCCTACGGCTCATCCAGCACCGGGTGCTCACCTGCGAAGTCTCCGACACCAACACCGGTCAGCCACGCCCCCGCCAGCCCGGCGATCTCGACGAGCGCGGCCGCGGCCTCTACCTCGTCGGTCGGCTGTCGCGCAGGTGCGGTTCCCGCTCCCTGACCGACGGCAAGGTCGTCTGGGCCGAACAGGACCTGCCCTCCCCGGCAGGCGCCCGCTGAGTGCCGGCCGCCGCCACAGGATCCCCGTCTCCCGTCACCGCCGAACCCCGTGAGGAACACCTGAGACATGGACGCATCGGATGTTGAGAACGCCGACCCGGTCGGCGCCCTTCGAGGCGCGACGGGCGTCTATGGCGTCGGCCCCGGCGACCGGCCGCCCGCCTTCGACGGTCTGGCCGCGGCCGTGCTCGACGATCGGGGCACGGTGGTGGGGTGGACCGGCACGGCACAGGACCTGACCGGGTTCCGCGCCGACGACGTCCACGGCCGCCCCGTGCGGGAGCTCGTGGCCGGCCTCCCGCACGACCCGCACAGGGCCGCACACGTGCCGGCGGCCGGCCGGGTACGACTGCGTCACCAGTGCGGCGACACGGTCGACGTCACCTTCCGGACCACACGGGTGAGCGGCTCGGCGGACTTCCTCGTGCTAGCGGCGCCCACTCCGCACGTCGCCGACCATCGGCACGGCGCGGCCCTCCTGCGCGCACTGTCCGCACAGAAACGGATCACGATCGCCCTGCACGACACGGATCTCACCACCGTGCAGACGAACGCCGTGCCGGACACTCCCGACGGCCGTCCCGTACAGCCCGGCGCCCGGCTGAGCGACGTGCTGTGCGCCGAGGACGCCGAGAGCATCGAGGCGGTACTGCGACAGGTGCTCGAGACGGGCGTCCCGGTGGTCCACAGGGAGCAGCGAGTGGGCTGGCGACAGCAACCGGCGCGGCGACAGGCGCTGTCGCTGTCCGCCTTCCGACTGGAGGACGCGCAAGGACACCCCACCGGAGTCGCAGCCGTGTACATAGACGACACCGACCGACCGCGTGCCCGCCGACAGCTGGATCTCGCCCACGCGGTCGCCGAGCGGGTGGGGGGCTCCCTGGATGCCGTGCGGACCGCACAGGACCTCGCGGACACCCTCGTACCCACCTTCGGTGATCTCGCGGCAGTCGACCTTGCGGACGCCGTCTTCGACGGTGACGAGCCCGCCGAGCTGCTGGGCGGCGGAGATCCGCATCTGTGCAACGCCGCCCTGGCGCCGGCCACCGCGGACTGGCCGCCCGGCATCCAGCGCGGCAACCCCGTTCCGTCCCTGTCCGACCACCCCCTCCTGCGCCGCTTCCAGCACGGCGAGACGGTCGTCTACGACCGGGACGACTACATCGCCCTGATCGGCGGCCCCCATGCGGCCGAGCAGTTCCTCCCGCACGACGTCCGGGCGGTGATGGTGGCACCGCTGCACGCCCGCAGCCTCACCCTCGGAGCGATCGTGGTCTGGCGCACCGGTCCCTCCGAACCGTTCACCGGGGACGAGGTGGATCTCATGCGGCAGATCGCCTCACGGGGAGCACTCGCCATCGACAACGCCCGCCGCTACACGCGCGAGCACAGAACCGCCGTGGCCCTGCAGCAAAGACTCCTTCCCCCGGCCACGACCGACACCCCGGCAGCCGAGACCGCCGGCGTCTACCTGCCCTCAGAGCGTGGCGGCGGCACCAGCGGCGACTGGTACGACGCCATACCCCTGCCCGCGCTCCGGCTGGCCCTCGTCGCCGGAGACGTGATCGGCCGGGGCATACCCGCCAGTGCCACGATGGGCCGGCTGCGCGCCGCCATCCAGACCCTCGCCGACCTCGAACTCGAGCCGGACGAGTTGCTCACGCGTCTCGCCGACCTGGTCCAGCGCCTCGCGGCGGAAGCACCCTCCGGCGACCACGACGCCGTGGGCGCCACCTGTCTGTACGCGGTGTACGACCCGGTCACGCGACGCTGCGCCATGGCCAGTGCCGGGCACCCGCCGCCGGTGCTCGTGCGGCCCGACGGGAGTGCCGAAGCCGTCGACATCGTCCCGGGGCCGCCCCTCGCCGTCCACGGCATGCCGTACGAGACGACGACGATCGACGTCGAGCCGGGCAGCGTCCTCGCGCTGTACACCGACGGCCTGGTCCAGCGAGCCGGACACGATGTCTGCGCCGGGCTCCAGCGGCTGACCGGTGCTCTCGCCACCTCCTGCCGCCCGGACCGCGCGCTGGAGGAGACCGGCAGGACCCTCCTCGACCACCTGGTGGACGAAGCACCACGTGACGACGCGACCCTGCTGCTGGCACGCACCCGCGCCGTACCCGCCCACGACACCGCTCGCTGGCGGATACCGGCTGATCCGGCTGCCGTCTCGGAGGCTCGGGCATGGGCGACCCGCCGGCTCACCGCATGGGGGCTGGACGACCTCCTGTTCCCCACCGAGCTCATCGTCAGCGAACTGGTCACCAACGCGATCCGCTACGGTCGTCCGCCGGCGGAGCTGCGACTGATCCGGCACCACGTCCTGGTCTGCGAGGTCACCGACTCCAACAGCGCCCAACCCCGTCTGCGCCGCGCTCGTACCACGGACGAGGGGGGACGCGGACTGTTCCTCGTCGCCCGACTCGCCGACCGCTGGGGCTGCCGCCACGGCCAGAACCACAAGACCATCTGGTCCGAACAGCCCCTCGCACGCGCCCACTGATCACACCCTGCGGGACTCGCGGGTCCCGTGTCAGCCTGCCGTGGGTGTCATGCGGACGGGCCGGCGCTGCCGTCGGCACCGGCCGCACCGAGGGCGGCCAGCGCGTCGGCGACCGTGTCGTGGAGGGGGAGCATCTGGGAGATGCCGGTCAGGGTCACCATGCGCACGAGACGGTCGGGGACGCTCGCGACCCGGAGCGAGCCGCCTGCCTCCTGAGCGGCTTGCAGCAGGACGATGAGGGTGCTGAGGCCGGTGGAGTCCACGTAGTCCACCTGGGCCAGGTCCAGGACGACGTGCGGGGAACCTTGCTCCACAACGGTCAGCGCCCGCGCGCGCAGCACGGGCGCGGTGTGCAGATCGATGTCACCGGCGACCACGACGACGGCTGTGCGGTCACCGGGGTGGCGGACGGTTGTGTCGAGGGTGTCGGTCACGTGAGACATCACTCCTGGCCGGGCGGGACGGTGCGGCTTTCTCCGGTGGTTCGGCTCAGCACTGCGGCCCGTCGCGGGTCTCGAGACCGCGGACGGTGACCAGATCGGCGAGGCCCGAGACGGAGAGGACGGGTCCGAGCAACGGGGGCACGATGAGTTCCAGCCTCTCGGCGTGGGCGAACAGCACGCTCAGCCCTGCGCTGTCGAGGTACTCCACCCCGGTCAGGTCCACGACCAGGGGACCCGAGCCGCTGTCCAGGGCTTCGGCCAGATCACCGACGTTGCTCATGTCGATCTCGCCGCTGACGGCCAGGCGGTCGGTGCCGTCCGGGCTCCGGCCGGGTGTCAGCGTGAGCGGGGTGGTCATCAGGCGATCCTCATCTGCATGTCGACGGTGGTACCGGACGGGCCGGGGGCGACGGTGACCTGCTGCATCAGTGCGTGCATCAGGGACATGCCCCGGCCACGGTGAGCGTTCTTCTCGGGCTGCGGAACCTTCCACCGGCCACTGTCGACGACCGTCACACGCAGCGTGTCGACCAGCGCTTCGGCGCGCAGCCGCACGGCTTCCCCCGGGGTGTGCCGGTGGCCGTGCTCGATCGCGTTCGCGCAGGCCTCCCCGGCGGCGACGAGGACGTTCTGCACCGCGTTCGGCGGCAGGTCGCACTGGTCGAGCCAGGAGCGCAACGCCCTGCGGACCGGCGCCAGCTGAGCGGACTCGGCCGGGAAGGACATCTCCAGCGGCGCCGGGTGACGGTAGAGCAGGAGGGCCACGTCGTCGTCGTACCCGCCGGCCGGCGCGAGCTTCGCCATCACCGCGCCGGCGAGATCCTCGACGGGCATGGCGCGGCCCTCCTGGACAGCGTCGCCCGCCTGCTCGATCCCCGCGGTGAGCGGACGCCGCCGGCGTTCGACGAGACCGTCGGTGTACAGCAGCAGCGTGGCCCGCGCGGGAAGGGAGCACGCGGCCTCCGGGCGCGGTCGGCCCGGTCGTACCGCCAGCGGCAGCGAACGACCCTCCTCCAGAAGCCGCGTGGTGCCGTCGGCGTGCACGAGGATGCCCGGCGGATGGCCGGCGCTGGAATAGGTGAGCTCTCCGGTGCCGGGGTCGAGTACACCGCAGAAGACGGTCGTGCACAGTGCGCCGGGAACACTGGCCGCGAACTGGTCGAGAGCCATCAGCGCCCGGGAGGGACTGGAATCCTGGAGCAGCAGTGCGCGGCAGGCGCTGCGCAGCTGCCCCATGACGCTGGCCGCCTCCAGGCCCCGGCCGACGCAGTCGCCGACGACGATGCCGATCCGTCCGTCGGCCAGGGCGACGGTGTCGTACCAGTCGCCGCCCACCTCCAGCGGACGCGTGGCGGGCTCGTACCGCACGGCGAAGCCCTCGGGGAGCCGCGCGGGGCCCAGGATGGCGCGCTGGAGCGCGATGGCGGTCTCCCGCTGCTGGTCGATCTGGTGCGCGCGGACCAGTCCCTGTGCGAGGTGCCCGGCCAGGAGCGACAGCAGCAGCCGGTCCTCGGAGGTGAACGGCCGGTGTCCGCCCGGATCGACCCACAGGACCATCGGGCCTTCGGGGTGCTCCAGCAGGACACCGGCACCGCTGTCGTCCGCCTCGGCGGTGAGCACGGGCCGCCGGCGCAGCGCCGCAAGCAGCTCCTGACGCTCGGTCGGCAGGTCCTCCCACCGCAGGTCCGCGTCGGTGGCCGTGAGCGCCGGTACGTCGCCGCCGGTGAAGACGGCGGCCACCACGGCGCGTGCCCGCCACAACGAGCGCAGCTCGTCCAGGGCACCGGACAGTGCCTCGGGCAGGCTGACGGCACGGGACAGGGAGGTGCTGAGCGCCGCCAGCGCCGTCTCACGCTGGACGGCGTAGTGCTCGGCCGTGACGTCGCGGAAGGTGCCGACGGTGACCCGGCGCCCGGTGTCCGGATCCTCGGCCTTGTTGAAGGTCACGGCGATCCACAGGCGACGGCCGTCACGATGCGTGACCGGGACGGTGTACGAGCCCTGGGAGTTCTCCAGCAGGCCGGCGAAGGCGTCGCCGACCTGCTGGTAGGCGCTCGGATCGGTGGCCTCGTCCGGCCACCACGGGTGGATCGGGGTGTACGGGAGGTCTTCGGGACCGTAGCCGAGGATGTCGGTGAAGGCCGCGTTGATCTCCACGACGGCCCCGGACTCGTCGCAGACGAAGAACGCCTCCTGGAGGGAGTCGATGAGCGCCGTCCGCCAGCGCAGGTGATGGCCGCGCAGCCGGGCCAGCTCGACGTTCGCGCGCACCCGGGCCAGCAGCTCGGCCGCGGCGAAGGGCTTCACCAGGTAGTCGTCGGCGCCTGCCTGCAATCCCTCGATCGACGCCTCCTGCCCGGCCTTGGCCGACAGCAGCAGTACCGGCACCGAGGCCGTACGCGGGTCGGCGCGCAGTCGCGCCACCAGCTCCAGGCCGTCCAGCCGGGGCATCATCACGTCGCTGACCACGAGGTCGGGAGTGCGGCGGCGGGCGGCGTCGAGTGCTTCGACGCCGTCCGTGACCGCTTCGACCTGGTACCCCGCGGCAGCCAGGATGCGGGTGAGGTACTCCCGCATGTCGGCGTTGTCGTCGGCCACCATCACCCGGGCGCTCCGGGAGGAGCCGGCACCGGACCCGGGCGCGACGGCTCCCACCCCTTCCGGGCGGTCCTCGGCCGCGGCGCCGACGTCAGCCGCCGGAAGCCAGCGCAGGGCCTCCTCCACATAGGGGTCGGCGGTGGCCGAGGCCGCGCTGCCGCCTGGTTCCGGCGCCACGGAGTCGCTGGACAGATGCGCGGTGCCGAAGGGCACCCGGATGGTGAAGGTGGTGCCCTTCCCCTCGGTGCTCTCGGCGCGGATCGTGCCGCCGTGCAGACCCACGAGCTCCTTCACCAGGGCCAGTCCGATACCGCTTCCCTCGTTGGACCGGGAGCGGGCGTTCTCGATGCGGTGGAAGCGCTCGAACAGCCGCGGCATCTCCGCCTCCGGCACGCCGGTCCCGGTGTCGGCCACGGTGACCACGGCGTGGGAGCCGCACCGGCGCACGGCCACGCGCACCGCTCCGTCGAAGGTGAACTTCAGCGCGTTGCTCAGCAGGTTCAGGACCACCTTCTCCCACATGCCGCGGTCCACGTACACCGGTTCGTCCAGGGCGGGACAGGCCACGTCGAAGGCGAGCCCGGCCCTCTCCATGGCCGAGCGGAAGACGCTGGCCAGCTCCGCCGTCACCGCGGCCAGGTCGACCGGCTCGTAGCGGGCCTGCATGCGCCCGGCCTCGATCCGGGAGAAGTCCAGCAGCGTGTTGACCAGCTTGCCCAGCCGCAGCCCGTTGCGATGGATGACGTCGAGTTCCTGACGTGTCTCCGCGTCCGCGTCGGTGAGCCGGGTGCGCAGCTCCTCGACCGGTCCCATGATCAGCGTCAGGGGAGTGCGGAGCTCGTGGCTGATGTTCGAGAAGAAGGTGGTCTTGGCCCGGTCCAGTTCGGCCAGTTCCTCCGCCCGCCGCTGCTGCGCCTCGTAGTTGCGGGCACTGCCGATCCCGGAGGCGATGTGTCCGGCGGTCAGCTCGACGAACCCCCGGTAGCCGTCGTCCAGGTCGCGGTAGCGGTTCAGGGCGGCCACGAAGAAGCCGTACGGCACGCTGCCTTGTTGCAGCAAGGGCACCACGAGCGCCTGCACGGGGGGCTCGGGCCAGTCACCGCCGGGCAGGTCGTCGAACGCGTCGCCGGTCAGCGGCGCCACCCGGGTCTCGCCCTCGGCCAGCGCCGCGGCGGGCCAGACACCCTCCGGGCCCGCGAGGGACAGGGTCTCCGGTGCGACGGGCAGGCCGGGGGTCACACCGGTCGCCCCGGCCAACCAGGCGGCGTCGCCGTCGAACAGGTAGGTCAGGGTGAAGGGCAGGTCCTTGCGGTTGCGGTCCAGCTGCTGGTCGGCGAAGGCCAGCACCTCCTGCTCGGTACGGAGCACACTCGGGTCGGAGCCCAGGTCCCGGAGGGTGGCCATGCGCCGCTCGCCGATCACCCGTTCGGTGTCCTCGCTGACCACGCACAGCATGCCGACGACGTCACCGGCGTCGTCCCTCAGCGGGCTGTAGGAGAACGTGTGGTACGTCTCCTCGGTGTAGCCGGAGCGCTCCAGGAAGAGGAGCAGCCCCTCGTCCCAGGTGGCCTCGCCCGTACTGAGCACGGCCTCGATGCGCGGGCCGATGTCCCCCCAGATCTCCGCCCACACCTCGCTCGCGGGCCGGCCCAGCGCCCACGGGTACTTGCGGCCGAGCGTGTCGCGCCGGTAGGCGGCGTTGCAGAAGAAGGTCAGCTCCTCGCCCCACGCCATCCACATCGGGAACCGGGAGGACAGCAGGATGCTGACAGCGGTCTGGAGACTCTGCGGCCACTCCTGCGGCGGGCCGAGCGGCGTGGCCGCCCAGTCGACCTCGGCAAGGTGCCCGCCCACCTCCCGGTCGGCGGCGAACACATCACCGGCGACCGCGGCCCGCGGCCTGTTCACCGGCCGGCCTGAACGCTCCACGCGACACCCTTCCCCTCATGCCGGCCAAGGTCCTTGGCCACGTCTGTGCTCCCCCAGGCGGTGCCCCCGTTCCCTTCGCGTGAACGCGCCGTTCCACGGCCGCCGTTCGCGGGTCCCAGAATAGTGCGGGCCCACCCCGGCACCCGCACGGGAGGCACCTCGGGACGCCGGGGCGCCCTCGTGCTCAACTGCCGCGCAGCGCTTCCGAAGCCGCTTGGACACTGGCGTGCAACGGGAACAACTGATCGATACCCGCCATCCGGAAGAGCTGGTCCATGGCCGGGCTCAGACCCGCGACCGCGAAGGAGGAGCCCACCGCCTGGGCGCGACGACAGGCCGTGATGATCACGGTCATCCCCGTGGAGTCGCAGTAGTGCAGGTCCGACAGGTCGGCGATGACGCCCGCGCCCGGATCCCGCAGCACCTCCTCCACGGCCAGCCGGAAGCGGGGCCCCGTGTAGTGGTCCAGCTCCCCGGCCAGGTGCACGACGACGGGCCCCGCCGGAGTGGGATGCGTACTGATGGCGAGAGTGCCCTCTGCGTCGTTCACCAGGTCTCCTGCGTGATCGGCCGACTGCGTGCGGGGCGGTGGACTCCGCAGCACTCGCACAGGCTTCCCCGCCCGGCGGGCCTCATCCTGTGGAGTACCGGCACATGGGCACCGTATTCCCCGCCTTTTCCGCAACAGGCGGTATCGGCACCTTGTTTATGAGGGGAAAGCAGGGGCACGAGCGGGTTACCGCGACCGCGGTCCCCAAGAAGCTACGAGGAGGCGTTGTTCCGTGACTGCCCACGAGAAGGCGCAGGCGAAGACCGAGCAGGCCAAGGGCAAGGCCAAGGAGGCCCTGGGAAGCGCGGTCGGCAACGACCGTATGGCCGCCGAAGGCCAGGCGGAGAAGAGCATCGGGGACGCCCGCGAAGCCAAGGAAAAGGCCAAGGACGCCTTCAAGCACTGACCTCCGCGTACCGGAAAGGGGCCCCTGTGAGGGGCCCCTTTCCGGTACGCAGGTCGGTCCGTGAATCTGGCAGCGAGGACGGTCCGTCGTTGCGTTCGGCTAGTGGAAGGTAGCGGGCGATGAGCCACGTCTCGGAACAGGAACCCGTACCTTCCTCCTCCGCAGGCCTTGACCGGACCGACACGGCGGACACCGAAGGCGATCTACGGGCCTTGTTCGGTCAGTCCACCGCCGTGTTCGCGTCCCTGGCCGGTCCGGCGCACATGGTGGAGGCGGCCAACGCCGCCTTCTTCACCGCGATCGGTGGCGATGCGCGGGCGCGAACCGGCGTGCCGCTGGGGCAGCTGCTGCCGGAACTCGCCGACCAGGGGTTTCTGGACCTGCTCGACCGGGTGTACCGGACCGGCGAGCGGTATGTCGGCCGCGGCGCCCGTGTCGTCCTGGGTTCCGGCCCGGACGCGCGCGAGGCGTTCTTCGACTTCACCTACGAGCCCCGGCTGGACGTCGGTGGCAACGTCATCGGCGTACGCCTCATCGGTGTGGAGACGACCCAGCTCATGCAGGCCCAGCGGTTGACGGCCGAGCACCGCGTCCTGCTGGAGCAGATCGCCCGCCAGGCACCGCTGGAGCAGGTGCTGGACGGCATGGCCCGCGCCATCGAGGAGCTGGCACCCCAGGACGTCCTCGTCTCCGTCCTCCTCGCGGACGCCGACGGCCGGCACCTGCGCCACGGCGCCGCGCCCAGCCTGCCCGACTTCTACAACCAGGCCATCGACGGCATCGCCACCGGCGAAGGAGTCGGCTCCTGCGGCACCGCCGCACACCGCAGAACACCGGTCATCGTCTCGGACATCGCCACCGACCCGTTCTGGGACGACTTCCGGGACCTGGCCGACCGAGCGCGGCTGGCGGCCTGCTGGTCCACTCCGATCCTGGCCCGGGACGGCTCTCTGCTCGGCACCTTCGCGATGTACCACCGCACCCCCCGCGCGCCGCAGGCCGCCGACCTGGCTCTGGCCAGGGTGTTCGCCGACACCGCCGCCCTGGCCATCGAACGTCACCAGGCCGAGGAGGCCCGCAGGGCCGCCGAGGCCAAGGAGAAGGCCGCCCGCGACGACCTCGCCTTCCTGCTGGAGGCCAGCACCCGGCTCACCGCCGGCCTCGACCAGACCCAGACCCTCCAGCGCCTGGCCCAGCTGTGCATCCCCAAGCTGGCACCGCTGTGCGCGATCGATGTCGTCGAAGCCGGCCGGGTGCGCCGCATCGCCACCGCCGCCCCCACCCCGGACGAGGACGCGCTGCTGGCCTCGCACATCCCGGTCTACGACGCCGCCGACGACGCCGTCGCCCGCGTCCTGGCCTCCGGACTGAGCGAGGTCGCCCGTCGCGCCCCCACCGGCCCCGGCCCCTGGCAGGACCTCAAGGTCACCGGCTACCTGTGCGTCCCCCTGCTCGACCGCGGCCGCGCCTTCGGCACCCTGACCCTGCTGACCACCGAGGACAGCGCGTTCGGCGGCCACACCGTCGCCCTGGCCGAAGAACTCGCACGCCGCGCCGCCTCGGCCGCCCTCAACGCCCGCCAGTACACGCAGCGCGCCGCCCTCTCCCGTGACCTGCAGGCAGGGCTGCTGCTGCCCGAGGTCCCCGTTCTGCCGGGAGCGCGGGTGGCCACGTACTACCACCCGGCCGGGGAGGGACTCGACATCGGCGGCGACTTCTACGACGTCTTCCCCCTCACCGACCTGACCTGGGCGTTCATGCTCGGCGACGTCTGTGGACGCGGTGCCACCGCCGCCACCACCACCGCACTGGTCCGCAACACCGCACGCGCCGTCGCCCCCCTCCTGCCGGGGCCGGACGCCGTCGTCCAGGCGATCAACAAAGCCCTCCTCGACCGCCCGAACAGCCACGGAACCGGGTTCGTCACCCTCGTGTACGGCCACCTCACGCCCGCCGCCGACGGGGGCCTCGACATCACCCTCGTACGCGCCGGCCACACCCTGCCCCTCCACATCCGCGGCAGCCGCGCCCCTCGCCCCGTCCGGTGCGAGGGTCTGCTCCTCGGTGTCACCCCACACCCCGATCCGGAGACCCACCGTCTTCACCTCGAACCGACCGAGAGTCTGCTCCTCTACACCGACGGCCTCACCGAGGCCCGCAACCAGCACGGGGAGCAGTTCGGCGAAGACCGCCTCACACAGACGCTGGCCACCCGGCGCGACACCAGCCCAGAAGCCGTCATCGACGCTCTCACCCGGGCCGTGCGCGCGTTCACCGGCACCACGGGCATGGACGACGACCAGGCCGCCCTCGTCCTGACGGCCACCTCAGCCGTCCGGCAAGCGTCAGACCGATGAGCCGAGCGCGATCCTGGCGGTGATCCGTTTGCCGGCCGCCTCAGGCATGACGGTGAGGTCGGCCGCGACCGCTTTCACGATCTCCAGGCCGTGCCGGCCCACCCGGTACGGGTCCGCCTGCTCGGCCGCCGGAATGTCCGGACGGCCGTCCCACACCTCCACCTCCACCGCAGCTTCCGCCCGGCGCAGCCGCAGCAGAAGGGGGCCGGGGGCGTACTTGCAGGCGTTGGTGACCAACTCGCTCGCCACGAGCTGCGCCAGGCCCAGGACGCGCTCCGACACCGTCGTGCCACAGTCGGCGGCTGCGACCCGGCCGAGGAAGACGGCCGTTCGGTGACGGGCCTCGGCTATGCAGGAGGCGTCTCCCGACAGGGGAATGGTCTCCTCGACCGCCGTCGCGTCCGCTCCCTGGCAACACTCGTGTTCCGGATCCGCACCCATCCGCCCTGCCACTCCAGCCTCAGTCGCTCACGCCGTCCTTCCGGGCGGGTATCCCGCCCGCGCAACGTCTATCTGCGGCAGGGCCATCCGGGAGCACTACCAGTACCATGTGCGAGCGGATCCTCGTCGAGGAAGCGGTTCTGGGCGGCACCGACAGATGCTGAGGGGCTGTGACGGACGACTACAGCGGGCGCCTTTCGATCACCCGTGGCCAGAGCGGTGGCGTCAGGGTGCTCACGGTGTGCGGCGAGATCGATCTCGACAGCGCCCCACAGCTCCTGGACGCCCTGACCGCCGACGGCGCTGCCGCCCAGGTGACGGTGGTGGATCTCAGCGGCGTCACCTTCATGGACTCCAGCGGCATCAACGCCCTCATCGCCGCTCATCACGCCGCGCAGGCCCAGGGCGGCCGACTGCGGCTCGCCGCCCCGAGCCCCGCCCTCTCCGAGCCCTTCGGGATCGTGGGCCTCACCGAGGTCATTCCCTGCCACCCCACCCTTCACGAAGCCCTCGCCGCCTGCACCCGGCAGCCGGAGGAACCGGACGCGGCTGATGCCCGCCACAACCGCGGCGGGCATCAGCGTGGCACCTCGAAGAGAATCAGCTGGTCGTGAGCATGCCCTCACGGAGTCGGGCCAGGCACCGGGACAGCAACCGCGAGACGTGCATCTGCGACACACCCAGGCGCTCGCCGATCTGAGCCTGGGTCAGCTCCTCCACGAACCGCATGTGGATGAGCTTCCGGTCGCGCTCGTCGAGTTCGGCGATCATGGGGGCGAGGGCGTGGAAGTCCTCCACCAGCTCCAGCGCCGCGTCCTCGGCACCGATGAAATCCTGCAGGGCGCTCTCGCCGTCCTCGCTGCCGTTGATCGCGGCGTCCAGAGAGGAGGAGTTGTAACCGTTGGAGGCCAGCCGGGCCTCGACGACCTCCTCCTCGGACAGGCTCATCAGCTCCGACAGTTCCTTGACCGTCGGATCGCGGTCGAGACGGGTACGCAGCTCGTCCGTCGCCTTGGCGAGCTGGACACGGGCCTCCTGGAGGCGGCGCGGCACGTGCACGGCCCAGGTGGTGTCGCGGAAGAAGCGCTTGATCTCACCGACGATGTAGGGGATGGCGAAGGACGTGAACTCCGCCTCCCGGGACAGCTCGAACCGGTCGATGGCCTTGATCAGGCCGATCATGCCGACCTGGACGATGTCCTCCATCTCCTCCGGCCCGCGGCTGCGGAAGCGGCCCGCGGCGTAGCGGACGAGGGACATGTTCATCTCGATCAGCGTGTTGCGAGCGTAGCTGTACTCCGGCGTGCCCTCCTCAAGGACCGCCAGCTGCCGGAAGAACAGCTTCGACATGTCGCGAGCGTCCTTGGGTGCCATCCGGGAAGGATCGGCGACCTCCGGCAACTCGGCCGTCCGGGTCCCCGCTGCCAGCGTGCTGGGCGCCATGCTGATTCCCCTCCCACGATCGATCTCACCACCGCCGCGTGCCGAAACGGCTCGACGACGCTTCGCCTGCCCCGTGATCCCACACTCATGCCTGCTCCCTGAACGAACGGGAGATGGCCGGCGGGGTGCTGCAGGTACAACTGCCCGGCGTTCCGAAAGCGTCGCCGCCCCTCAGCCCCTTCCACCAGGTCCCGGACGTCCGGACTACAGGCTCAGCTCGGCTGGGGGCACGTCGGGCAGAAGACGAGAGAGGTCGAAGAGGGTGGGATTCACGTCGGCCGCCATCAGCAGCAGCGACAGCGGCTGTGTGCGCAGTCCGGTCACGGTCGCCCGGCGCTTGGGGCCGCCGCTCGTGGTGGGGGTGAAGAAGAGGTGGAGGCCGGCGACGTCCATGAAGGGCGTGTGAGTCAGGTCCCACCGCAGGTCGGTCACCTGCGGCGGCAGCGCGTCGACTGCGGCGCGTAGCGGGGGCAGGGCGTCGAAGTCGATCTCTCCGCAGAGGGAGAGGCGTGCGGAGGTGCCGTCGATCGTGGTGGTGATGTTCATGCGGGCGTGCCCCCTTCCGGGGGTTGGTGAGCCCAAGGACGAAGCACCCCTGTTGAGGGGTGTACGACGATGGAGGGGGGCGGGTGCCCGGGATGGGGGCAACGCCCGAACTCCCCAAGGACCGGCACCGAGAGATGCCGGCCGGTCTCGTTGTCTTCCCTCCACCGTCACACAGATTCGCTTGCGGCCACGACTGCCTGGACGAGGAATTTCTGTGAAGCCCGCCACCGCCCAGGCCGACCGTTTGCATCCGCTCGGCCACAGCTCTCCGCCTCACCCGTCTGCCGCGCGCACCCGGCGCATCCGCACGGGCGTGCGGCACCGTAGAAGTACGGGAGGCGCCTGCGGCGCACTGACGACGGCTGAGGCGGTTGGCGTGGCGGACGAGACGGCCGGGACGACGCATGCGAGCGGAGCGGCGAAGGCCGATCCGATGACCTGTCTGGTGACCGGCGCCGGCGGCTACCTCAACGCACAGCCGGCGCCGGAGCCGCTGGACGCCGGGTACCGGGTGCGCTGCCCGCTGCACACGCCGCGTCGGCTCCGCCGGCCCCGGTACCCGCGGGACGCACCATGACCGACCCGCACTGGCTGTTCGGCGACCAGCTGGGCCCGCACTTCCTCACCCCGGGCGAGGACGGCGGGCCCGCCCGCGACACGTCCATGGTGATGATCGAGGCCCGCTCGGTGTTCCGGCGGCGCCGCTTTCACCGGGCCAAGGCCCACCTGGTGCTCTCCGCGATGCGTCACCGGGCCGCCGAGCTCGGCGGCCGCGTCCGCTACGTGCGCGCCGAGACGTACCGGGAGGGGCTGGGTGAGGCGATCGGCGACGCAGCCGTGACCGTCCACCACCCCACGTCCAGGGCCGCGCTGCGGCTGGTGCGCTCGATGGAGCAGGTGCGGGTCCTGCCCGCACGCGGATTCCTGCTGCCCCACGACGCCTTCCGCGCCTGGGCCGAGGGACACGACGCCGGCCGGCTGCGCCAGGAGGACTTCTACCACTGGGTGCGCCGCGAACTGGACCTCCTCATGGACGGCGACACCCCGGTCGGCGGACGCTGGAACCACGACCACGCCAACCGCGAACCCCCACCCAGGGGCGCGCGCACGCTCGGTGCGCCGAAGCCCTACCGGCCCCACGAGGACGACATCGACGCCGAGGTCCGCGCCGACCTGGACCGCTGGGAACGGGACGACGGCATCCGCTTCGTCGGCCGGGACGGCCCCCGCCGCTTCCCCGCCACGCGCCGCGAGGCCCTGAGCGCGCTGCGCCGCTTCATCGAGCACCGGCTGACCGGCTTCGGTGCGCACGAGGACGCGATGCTCGCCGCCGACCCGGTGATGAGCCACAGCCTGCTGTCCTCGTCACTGAACCTCGGGCTGCTCGACCCGCTCGAGGTGGTCACCGCCGCCGAGAAGGCCTGGCGCGCCGGACGGGCGCCCGTCAACAGCGTCGAGGGATTCGTCCGGCAGATCGCGGGCTGGCGCGAGTACGTCTGGCAGCTCTACTGGTACTTCGGCGAGGAGTACCGGCACCACAACGCCCTGCACCACCACGCCCGTCCGCCCGCGTGGTTCCTCGACCTGGACGCCGACGCCGTCACCGCCCGCTGCATGGCCACCGTGCTCGCCCAGGTCCGCGACACCGGCTGGACCCACCACATCCCCAGGCTGATGGTCCTCGGGAGCTTCGCCCTGCAGCGCGGCTGGGACCCGCGAGCGGTCACCGACTGGTTCCACCGCTGCTTCGTCGACGGATACGACTGGGTGATGCTGCCCAACGTCACCGGCATGTCCCAGTACGCCGACGGCGGCCGGATGACCACCAAGCCGTACACCTCGGGCGGTGCGTACATCCACCGCATGAGCGACCTGTGCGACGGCTGCGCCTACCGGCCCGGCGACCGCACCGGGCAGCGGGCCTGCCCCTACACCACCGGCTACTGGTCCTTCGTGCACCGCCACCGCACGCGGCTCGCCGCCAATCAGCGCACCTCCCGTGCCGTCCAGGGCCTGGACCGCCTCACCGACGCGCAAGACGTCCTGACCACGAACCACCGGTGGGACGGGCAGCCACCCTGACCGCCACCCCGTCTCGCAGGACTGGAGAGCGATTCCCCGGCAATGAGCAAGGCGTGACACGCATCGTAATCGTCGTCCTGACTCTCGTCGCAGGCGTTCTGGCGTCCCTGGCCGCCGCCTTGATCTCCCCATGGTGGCTGCTCGTCGCCGTACCGGTGCTGCTGCTGGCTCTGCTGGGCGCGTGGGACCTGCTGCAGCACCGGCATTCGGTGCTGCGCAACTATCCGGTCCTCGGCCACGCCCGCTTCCTCATGGAGCGCATACGCCCGGAGTTGCAGCAGTACTTCATCGAGCGGAACTACGACGGCCGTCCCTTCGACCGGGACGTGCGCAGCATCGTCTACGAGCGCGCCAAGGGCACGGACGCGGAGGAGCCCTACGGCACCGAACGGGACGTGTACCAGACCGGCTACGAGTTCCTGGTCCCCTCGATGGCGCCACGAGCGGTGCCGAAAGAACAGCCGCGCGTGCGGATCGGCGGTCCCGACTGCGCCCGGCCCTACGACATGGCACTGCTGAACGTCTCCGCGATGAGCTTCGGATCACTCTCCGCCAACGCCGTCCTCGCCCTCAACGGGGGCGCGGCGGCAGGGGGTTTCGCCCAGGACACCGGTGAGGGCGGACTGTCCGAGTACCACCTCCGCCCGGGTGGTGACCTCGTCTGGGAGATCGGCACCGGGTACTTCGGCTGCCGCACGCCCGAAGGCGACTTCGACCCCGCCGAGTTCTCCGACAAGGCCGCACACGACCACGTCAAGTGCGTGTCGCTGAAGCTGTCGCAGGGCGCCAAGCCCGGCATCGGCGGTGTCCTGCCGGGTGCCAAGGTGAACGCCGAGATCGCCCGGGTCCGCGACGTGCCCGAGGGGCAGACCGTCGTCTCGCCGCCGTACCACCGGGTCTTCTCCACCCCGCGGGAACTCGTCCGCTTCATCGCCCGCATGCGTGAGCTGTCCGGCGGCAAGCCCGCCGGGTTCAAGCTGTGCGTGGGCTCGCGGCGGCAGTTCCTGGCCGTGTGCAAGGCCATGCTGGAGGAGGGCACGGCGCCCGACTTCATCGTCGTGGACGGCGCCGAGGGCGGGACCGGCGCGGCGCCGCTGGAGTTCGCGGACCACGTGGGCACCCCGCTCACCGAGGGTCTTCTCACCGTGCACAACGCCCTCGTGGGTACCGGCCTGCGCGACCGGATCAGGATCGGCGCGAGCGGCAAGATCGCCACCGGGACCGACCTGGTCAAGCGCATGGTGCAGGGGGCCGACTACGGCAACGCCGCGCGGGCGATGATGTTCGCCGTCGGGTGCATCCAGGCACAGCGGTGCCACACGAACACCTGCCCCACCGGCGTCACCACCCAGGACCCCCGCCGCGCCCGCGCCCTCCACGTCCCGGACAAGACGGCGCGCGTCCAGCGCTTCCAGGAGGCCACCGTGGCCAGCGCGTTGCAGATCATGGCGTCCATGGGGGTCACCGACCCCGCGCAACTGCGTCCGCACATGCTCCGCCGGCGCGTCGACCCCTTCACCGAGCGCTCCTACGAGGAGCTGTACGAGTGGCTCCGGCCCGGGCAGTTGCTCGCCGAGCCGCCGGCCTCCTGGGCGGCCGACTGGAACGCCGCCGACCCCGACCACTTCACCGTCTGAACCGGAGGACTCACGTGGCCCGTACCGTTGCCCGCGTCATCGTCGACGCACTGAGCGAACTCGGCGTCCGCCAGGTGTTCGGCGTCGTGGGAGACGCGCTCAACCCCCTGACCGACGCCATCCGCACCACCGAGAACCTCGAATGGGTGGGCTGCCGGCACGAGGAGGCGGCCGCGTTCGCCGCCGGCGCCCAGTCGCAGCTCACCGGAACGCTCGGGGTGTGCATGGGCACCGTCGGGCCTGGTTCCGTCCACCTCCTGAACGGCCTGTACGACGCGGCCAAGAGCCACGCCCCGGTCCTCGCGATCGCCGGCCAGGTACCGCTCGCCGAGATCGGCAGCGACTACTTCCAGGAGGTCGACAACGACGCCCTCTTCGCCGACGTGGCCGTCTTCCGCGCCACCGTCACCTCCCCGGACCAGCTGCCGCAGATGCTGGAGACGGCGGTGCGCCACGCACGGGGCCGTAAGGGCGTCGCCGTGCTCACCGTCCCGGGCGACCTGGGCGAGCGGGAAGTGACCACCGACCGCCCCGCCCGGTTCTCCCTGAACAGCCCCGTGAGCCGGCCCGACGAGTCGGCCGTCCGCCGTGCCGCGGACATCCTCGACCGCTCCGAACGCGTCACCCTCCTCGTCGGCGAGGGAGCCCGAGGCGCCCGCCAGGACGTCCTCACCCTCGCCGACCGCCTGGCGGCGCCCATGGTGCTCACACTGAAGGCCAAGGCCGGTTTCGAGGGCGAGGCCAACCCGTTCCAGGTCGGCCAGACCGGCCTGATCGGCAACCCGGCCGCGGCGGCGGCCCTCCAGGACGCGGACACGCTCCTGATGCTCGGTACGGACTTCCCCTACCGGGACTGGTATCCCGAGGGCCGGACCGTGATCCAGGTGGACACCGAGGCCACCCACATCGGACGCCGCGTACCGGTCGAGCTCGGGCTGGTGGGGGACACCGCCGTCACCGTACGCGACCTCCTCGACCATGTCACCGCCGCGCCCGCCGGGTCCGAGGGCGCCCGCGACCGCTCGCACCTGGAGAAGGCACGCGAACGCTTCGACCAGTGGCGCACCGGTCAGGCGCGGCTCGCCGACCCGGCACACGACAAGGGCCTCCTGGGCCGGGTCCGCTCCGCACTGGACAACCGCAGCCACGACATCCGCCCGGAGGCCCTGGCCGCGGCCGTCGACCGGATCGCGGCCGACGACGCCGTCTTCACCTCCGACACGGGCATGGCCACGGTGTGGCTGTCACGCTTCGTCGAGATGCGTGGCGAACGCCGCCTCATCGGCTCCTACAACCTGGGCTCGATGGCCAACGCCATGCCCCAGGCGCTGGGCGCCCAGTGCCTGGACCGCGAACGGCAGGTCGTCGCCTTCTGCGGCGACGGCGGACTGAGCATGCTGCTCGGCGACCTCATGACCCTCAAGACGTACCGCCTGCCCGTCAAACTCGTCGTCTTCGACAACCGGCGGCTGGGCATGGTGAAACTCGAACAGGAACAGGCGGGCCTGCCCGAGTTCGGCACCGTGCTCGACAATCCCGACTTCGCCGCCGTGGCCGAGTCCATGGGCATCACCGGCATCCGCGTGACGGAACCGGCCGATGTGGAAGACGCCGTACGACGCGCCTTCCGCACTCCCGGCCCGGTACTGCTCGACGTCCTCACCAACCCTGACGAGATCGCCGTCCCGGCCAAGCCGACTGTCGAACAGGGCTGGGGGTTCGCGTTGGCCAAGATGAAGGAAGTCGTCCGCAGCCACGGAGAGCCGGGCGAGAACTGACAGCGATCCGCGCATGCGGCAAGGCATCAGCCGTGCCCCGGCTCCTTTGGCGGGTGGCCCTCGCCGTCCTGGGGTTGCGGCTGCCCGGCTTCGTCATGCGCTCAGACGGCGGCGCGGTCCCCGGTCGGCGGAGGCTTGCGGGTGCGGCAGCCGGGTGACGGTGCTGAACCGTGCTGCGCGGCGGCGTAGGTACCGGTGACCGGGGGCCGGTCGCGGGCGGGCCGGTGCACGCGCGGTCCGGTAGAAGATCCGCTTGGCGAATTCGACGAGGATCAGGTAGACGACGACCATGGCGGCCACGGCGGCGAAGAAGCCGGCCGGGAGCAGTCGGAAGCCGAGGACACGAGCCAGCGGGGTGGCCGGCAGGGCGGCGCCGAGGGCGACGACACCCAGCGCCGTGAGGGTGAGGGGCAGGCTCGGGCGGCTGCGCCAGAAGGGCACCCGACGGGTGCGGATGGCGAAGACGACCAGGGTTTGTGTGGCGAGGGACTCCACGAACCAGCCGGTGTGGAACTGGGCGGCGCCGGCATGGAAGACGCCCAGCATCACGGCGAAGGTCACGAAGTCGAACAGGGAGCTGATCGGTCCGAAGCAGATCATGAAGCGCCGGACGAAGGCGATGTCCCAGTGCGCGGGCCGCCGCACCTGCTCCTCGTCGACCTCGTCGGTGGGGATGGCGAGCTGACTGGTGTCGTACAGCAGGTTGTTGAGCAGGATCTGAGAGGGCAGCATCGGCAGGAAGGGCAGGAAGAGTGAGGCCCCGGCCGCGCTGAACATGTTGCCGAAGTTGCTCGAGGTGCCCATCAGGACGTACTTGATGGTGTTGGCGAAGATGCGCCGGCCCTCGGCGACTCCGTCGGCCAGGACTCCGAGGTCCTTCTCCAGCAGGATCACGTCGGCCGCGTCCTTGGCCACGTCGGTGGCCGAGTCCACCGAGATGCCCACGTCGGCGGCGTGCAGCGCGAGGGCGTCGTTGACACCGTCGCCGAGGAAGGCGACGTCGCCGCCGGTCCTCCGCTGGATCCGCACGATGCGGGCCTTCTGCTCGGGGCTGACCCGGGCGAAGACGGTCGTGCGGCCGATGGCGGCGGTGAGCCGCTCGTCGTCCATGGCGTCCAGGTCGGTCCCGGTCAGCACGGCGGCGTCGGTCAGACCCAGGTCGTGGCAGACCTTGGCGGCGACCGCGGGGTTGTCCCCGGTGACGATCTTCACCGTGATGCCGAGCGCGGCCAGCCGCAGCAGTGCCTCGCCCGCGTCGGGTTTGGGCGGATCGAGGAAGACCAGCAGTCCGGCCAGGCGCAGGTTGTGCTCGTCGGCGGCAGCAGGTGCGGTACCGGTCGCGGCGGGACGGCTCGCCACGGCGACGACGCGGTTGCCGGCGGCGAACTCGGCTTCCAGGGCGTGACGGGTCGGCCCGGGCACCTGCACGCAGCGTTCCAGTACCGCTTCCGGGGCGCCTTTGGTGATCAGCACGGCGTCACCGGCGGTGTCGGCGACGGTGACGGACACCATCCGCCGCTCGTGGTCGAAGGGCAGGACGCCGGTCCGCGTCCACCCGCTCGGTGACGAGCGCCGGGCGGCCGCGGCCGGGGAGTCCCACAGCGCGTCGTCGAGCGGGTTTCCCCCCACGGGCCGGCCTCGGTCGTCCACGTCCGTCTCGGTGCACAGCAGGCCGAGGCGCAGCACTTCGTCCGCGGAGGTGCCGGCGACGGGTACGGCCCGCATGAGGTCGATGCGTCCCTGCGTGAGGGTCCCGGTCTTGTCGGTGAACAGCACATCGACGTCACCGAGGTCCTCGATACACACCAGTCGCTTGACCAGCACCTTGCGTCGGCTCATGCGCCGGGAGCCCGCGGCGAGGCTGGTGGAGACGACTGCGGGCAGCAGTTGCGGGGTGATGCCGACCGCGATGGCCAGGGAGAACAGCAGGGCGTCGATCAGCGGCTTGTGCAGGGCGACGTTGATGATGAAGATCGACGTGGTCAGTGCCCCGGCGACGTAGACGAGGAGCAGGGAGAAGCGGCGCAGCCCCACCTGGAACTCGGTCTCCAGCTGGTGTCCGCTCAGACCGGCGGTGATCTTCCCGAACTCGGCCTCGGCGCCGGTGGCCACCACGACACCGCGGCCGCTTCCACAGTGCACCACGGTGCCCATCAGGGCGCAGCCGGTCAGATCCGCCAGTGGTGTGCCTGCCGGCACGGCAGCAGTGTCCTTCGCGACCGGCAGTGACTCCCCGGTCAGCACCGACTCGCTGCACTCCAGCCCGGCGGTCGCGAGCAACCGCAGATCCGCGGGCACGATGTCACCGAGCCGCAACTCGACCACGTCACCCGGGACCAGGGCGGTGACCTCCACCTCCTGCGGTCGCCCGTCGCGCAGTACGACCGCCCGGTGCCGGATCTTCGCGTGCAGTGACTGGGCGGTCTTCTCCGCCCGGAACTCGTTGACGAAGCCCAGACCGACGGAGAGCGCCACGATCACCCCGATGATCACGGCGTCGCTGCGCTCCCCGACGAAGTACGACACCACGGCCGCGGCCAGCAGGAGGCCGAGCAGCGGGGACCGCAGCTGATGCCAGAGCACCAGCCACGCCCGGGCCCGGTGCGAGTGGACGGCGTTCGGCCCCCAGCGCTTCAGCCGTCGTGCCGCCTCCTCCGCCGAGAGACCGTCGGCGGTCACCTCGAGATCACGGAGCACCTGCGCCGTGGGCAGGGCGGCCGCCGCGACGGCCCGCCCCCCGGCCACCGGCCTCGCCCCGACAGCGGTCACCATCAGCGACCACCGCCCGGCCTGCCGGACCCCCACAGAGGGGAACGCGTCGGCACGGAGCCGAACGCACGCCGGGCCATGCCGGGCGGACGGAAGGACGGGCGCGTGCACGGATCATCTGGCAGTGGCCTCACACTCCCACCTTCGCCCTTCGCCGCTCACGCCCCCATGGGCCGACAGGGCCCTGTCCAGGGGACCAGTCGCCCACCGTGCGGCGTGCCCGGGTCAGTCGGCGCGGCGGCCGGGGGACCGCCCGACGAGCGAGGTGGCCCGCTGGACGACGGACCAGCCCGGCGGACGCCATCCCGTGCGCGCGGCGCCCGGCCGATGCCGGGGAACCCATACCCGAAGCGTCCCGGGACTGATCCGGCACCGCACGGGAGCGGGCAGCGTGACGGCTTCGCCGTCCAGCCCGACGGCGACGCCCGGGGCGTCGGCGTGAACGACGACGTCGTCAGGTGTCGCCAGCCGGGTCAGTCCGCGCATCTGTCCGCTTCGCAGCCTGGCGGCCGTCTCGGCGGGTGTCTCCGCCCGGGCGGCCAGGACGCCCAGGAGCCCGGAGTCGAGCTGCGCACGTCTGTCGAGCCCGGCCGGGTCGTCGAGCCGGTAGGGGTTGTTGCTCACCAGTACGGCGTCCGGCCGGTCCACCGTGAGCAGTCCCGTGCGTACCACCAGCTCCGGTCCCTGGTGGCGGGCCAGGAACTCCGGGAGGATCCTCACCATCGTGCCGATCTTGTCCTCCCGGTAGGCGGGGTCCTGCACCAGGGCGGCATACGCTCCGAACGACACGTTGTTGACGAACGCCCGCTCGCCCGCGTACCCGAGATCCACGCGCAGCTCGACGCCGTCCGTGAGGGCCTCCAGTGCGGCTGAAGGGTCCGCACGGTCCAGGCCGAGATCCATCGCGAAGTGGTTGCGGGTACCCGCCGGGACGACGACGAAAGGCAGGCCGCTTTCCGCGGCCACCGCGGCGACCAGTGCCTGGGTGCCGTCTCCGCCGGCCACTCCCAGCAGATCCGCGCCGTCGTCCACCGCGCGCCGGGCGACAGCAGCCAGGTCCTGGTCCAGGGAAGGATCGATCAGAACGACCTGAGCCCCTGACGCACGGGCCCGCTCCGCGATCCGGAACCGGCTCGCCTTCCCTCCGCCCGAACGCGGATTCACGATCAGAAAGGGCCGCCGCGCGCCGGTCGCAGCTCGCGCCGCGTTCTCGCTCACGCCACCTGCCCGGAAGCCGCACGCGTCGCCCCGGCGCACGTCACCGGCGACAGCGGGACCGCCACGACCACGCCCGCAGCCGGCAGGAGCGTCCCCCACCGGGCCGACGCTCCGGTGCTCACACCTGCGGCCACCGCCACCACGGCACTCCTTCGACAGTCGCGCCCCACGGCACCAGCTTGCCGCTCAGCATGAGCATCCGCACCTGGGCCTTTGCGGTCGACAGACCGGGACGGGTGCGCGCCTTCTCTGCAGTGAGGTGGATCACATGCCGTTCGTTGCATCCCTCTGTGTGGCCGCTGCGTCTGGTGCATCGACTCGATCTTCTGTGGAGGGAAGTAAAAAGTGGCTGATCGTACCCTTTTAGGGGTGGCGGCTCTGTGTGTGACGGCGGTGGTGACGCTCACCTCCTGCGGAGAGGGCGAGAAGGCCGACGCCAAGGCGGCGGGGGCCTCCGTCTCCGCATCGGCTTCGTCCCCGACGCCGTTTGAGGACTTGAGCCCGGCACAGATCGCCGAAGAGTCCCGGCTGGCGATGGCGAAGCTGAGGTCCGTGAGGGTCACCGGCTCTGCGACCGTCGAGGGCAAGGAGATGACCCTTGACGTAGCGGTCGCTGGAAAGAGGAACTGCCTGGGCACCTTCGGTATCGGCGGTGGGACCGGCCAGGTCCGCTGGTACGGCGGCTACACCTATACGAAGGGCGACAAGAAGTTCTGGCGGGAGTCCGCCGCAGAGGCGGGCGTGTCCTCCCGGCAGGCTGACGCTGTCGTCGGACTGCTGGCGGGACGCTGGATCAGGAAGCCGGCGGGATCCCCTGATGTGGACGACGAGTTTCCCTTCTGCGACACCGCCGTCATGTTCACAAAGGACCAGTCCGAGAACGCTCTCAAGAGGGGCGCCGACACCGACGTCGACGGCACCCGCGGCGTGACGCTCACGGGGAAGGACGGTGCCGCGACCCGGACCCTTGTGGTGGCCACCGTTGGACAGCCCTACGATCTCCGGATGTCCGTCGAGGGCGGCAAAGAGCCCCAGACGGTCGAGTTCTCGGGGTTCGACAAGCCGGTGACCCTCGCGCCACCGCCCACCAAGAACGTCATAGACATGAACAAACTGCATGGCTGATCGCGCCCGCGCTGACGAGTCGCTGCACGCCGTCCGGAGGGGCGCGCGACGAAGGTGGAGGGCGAGCTAAACACCGCGGGCTACGTCATGGACTTCCACGCGCACCCCGCCCGACAACAGCCGGTCGCCCGCACCGTGGCCGTCGTAAGAGAAGGAGGATCCTGGCGCTGGTGCCTGGACACCCCGGGGGCAAGGGGCGTGAGGTACGACAGCGAGCGCCTTTCTTCAGCCGTCCGCCAGTCGGGTCTCTTCCAGGTCCAGGGAGCGCTGCAGGCGCCGGCGGGTGGTGTCGCTGATGCGGTGGGTGTCGTACAGGTTCTGCAGCTCCGACGTCTCGACGGCGATCAGGTCGCGGCGCAGCTGGCGGTAGACGAGGTCGGCCGAGTCGGTGGCTGCGGCGGTGCCGTTGTTCTCGGCGAGGCGGTCGCGGGCGTCCTCCAGACGGGCGTTCAGGCCGCGTCGCAGCCGGTCGAGGACGATGTCCGGTACGGCCTCCAGCTCAGCCAGTTCCTCCAGGCGGGCGAGGCCGGCGTGGGCCAGGTGGGAGCGGGCCTCGTTCTCCTCGCGTTCGGTGTGGGCGGGCTCCAGGGCGATGCCGGAGGCGCGGACGACCGGGGCGAGGGTGAAGCCCTGTCCGACGAGGGTGACGACCACGACCGAGGTGGTCAGGACCAGGACCAGCGGCCGGTCGGTGAGCGGGGTGCCGTTCCTGGCGATCTCGGGGATGGACAGGGCGGCAGCCAGCGGCATCACCCCGCGTGTCCCGGCCCAGGTCAGCACCATCGGCACCCGCCAGTTCATGCGGCTGATGCCGCCCTTGCGCTGGACGACCGCCGACAGCGGCGCGATCCACAGCAGGCGGACGGCGATGAGGGTGGCGGCGACGGCGAGGGCGTACAGCGGCCAGGCCCGGTCACCGGCCAGGGCCCGCACCTCGCCGGGCAGTGCCAGCCCGATCAGCGAGAAGACCACGCTCTCCAGCAGGAACACCACCGTGCCGTAGACGGCGTGCAGCTGGAGTCTGATGCGGGCGTTGGTGAGCCGGTCGCCCCGGCCGCCGAGGATCACCCCGGCCACCACGCAGGACGTCACTCCGGAGGTGTGCGCGGCCTCCGCCAGCAGGTAGGAGGCGTACGGGGTGACCAGCGCGATCACCGTCTCAAGCACCGGGTCCTCGGTGCGGCGCCGGATCAGCATGATCACTCCGGCCACCGCCGCCCCGATCACCGTGCCACCCCCGGCCAGCAGCAGGAACTGGCCGCCCGCCGCACCCCAGTTCGCCGCCGTCGAGGCGATCGCGATGCCTGCCGCCACCCGGACCAGCACCAGCGAGGTGGCGTCGTTGAACAGGCTCTCCGCCTGTACGAGGACCTGCACCTTCGGCGGCAGGGCGAGGCGGCGGCCGAGGGCGGTCACGGCCACCGGGTCGGTGCTGGCCAGTACCGCGCCCAGCACGAACGCCATCTCCCAGGACAGCGGGGTGACCAGGGCGGCCACCGCCGCGACGGCCGCCGCGGAGGCGAGGACCAGCCCTATCGCGAGGATCCCGACCGGTTTCCACACCGCCCGCAGCTCCCGCCACGGCATGTCCTCGGCACTCGCGTACAGCAGCGGCGGGAGCACGACGAGGCCGATGACCTGGGGGCTGATCTCGATCTGGGGGGTGCCCGGCAGGAGCGCCACCGCGAGGCCGGCGACGACCAGCAGTGAGGGGGCGGGGATGCGCCAGCGGCGGGCGAAGGTCGCCACCACGGTGGCCAGGACGACCAACGCGAGTACCGTGCCGACGCTCCGCATGCCGTCCTCCTGGGACTGAAAGGGGAGCCACCCCGGCTCCCCTGCCGACCAGACTTCCCGGCACACCGCCTTCACCCTATCGGCCCAGGTCACGACAAGGCAGTGTCAAGGTCTTCGGGACCGACGCCAAGGAAGCGCCAAGACCCGTCCCGGACGGCCGCCCAAGAGGTTCCGCGAGTAGGGGACGAGCGGTCACGGTCGGTGGCGAGGAGTGGGTCGAGACGATGGGTTCCTACGGCGAAGCCGAAGAGTAGACCCGTTCCTGGTCGGTATCTTGCGCGCCAGCCGCGCGGGGGGAGTTCGGCGTCTTCGACCCCGCGCTGTTCCGACGTCTCCAACGTGAGCCGCCCCCGCTGTGTACCGTCCCCGGTCGAGGCGCTCATCGGCTGGTAGGCACTTCCGAGAGGCTGCCGGGGCCGTCGAGGTAAGCCGGTAGGGCGATCGTCTCCGCAGGGTGGCTACACGCAACGCCGCGGCGACAGTCCGTCCAGCACGATGTCGACCGCCCTGTCTACAACAGCACGGTCACCCCGGGCGTTGGCCAGCGCCCTGATCAGCACGTAGATCTCGTCCACCGTTGCGTCCGCGCGCACCTCGCCGGCTTTCTGGGCCCGGGACAGCAACACCTCGACGGCGTGCCGCAACGCAGAGGCTGCAGCTTCTACTTCATCAGTGGCGTTCCCCGGATCAGCGGACTCCTCCAGCAGCGCGATGAGCGCGAGCTTCGCCGGTGCGCCTGAGACCATCTCCCGCAACGTCGTCCGGAAGGCAGCCCCTGCCTCGCTGTCCTCGCCTCGCGCCCGCGCTGTGTCGGTGAGCAGGGTGAGGTGCCGCACGATCGTGGCCTCGATCAACAGTTGCTTGGTCGGAAAGTGCCGGAACACGGTGCCGATCCCGACGCCAGCCCTGCGAGCGACCTCCTCGGTCGAACCGGCTTTCCCGGACTCGCCGAAGACCTCTTCGGCTGCGGCCAGCACCCGGTCCCGATTCGCCTGCGCGTCGCTTCGCATCCAGCCATTGTCCCCGGATCCTTCGCTCCGGTGGGACCTGTGATCACTCTTGCAGCCGGAGTATCGACTCCGTATATTCCGGAGTGTGGACTCCGATTAGAAGGGTAACCACCATGCGAACCCCGGAAGAGACGTTCCGTGCCATGCTCGACGGCGCCTGCCGGCTGCAGAACGGTGACCGCAGCCAGGTCGACAGGCTGGCAGAGTTCTACGCCGAAGAAACCGACGTGCGACACCCGCTGGCACCGCTCGGCGACACCCCGTTGCTCAGCCGCGAAGCACTCCGGCAGCGCTTCGCCACGGCAGGGTCGACTGGCCTGGCAGGCTTCCGGGTCGAGGACGTACGCGTCCACCAGACTGCCGACCCCGAGGTGGTCATCGGCGAATTCACTTACCGCGGCGATGCCGGCTGGGCCGCGCCGGGCATCATCGTCTTCCGGATCCGCGACGGGCTGATCGTCGAGTCGCGGGACTATATCGATCACCTCGGGCTCGCCCGTGCCACCAACACGGTCGACGCCCTCTGTGCGCAGTTGGCACACTCGTAGAGGTGGCCGGTGATGTGACGCGGGCACCGCGTTCCGCCTTGATGCGGGTTGTCGAAGCCAACATCTGAAGACGGAGTACGCGGTGCCCGCTGTCGAAGCATGGGCGATCGAACCCTTGCGGGTCCAGTTCGAGACCCTTCTGCCCCCGCACGTCGACACCCATCCGTGGGGATGCCACAACCCCCGGATCCCGGACCGGGTTGTCTTCGACAAGCTCGTCGCCAAGATCGTCTTTGGCAGCTCGTATGAGAAGCACGCCGACGCCTCGTGCTCGGCGACCACGATCAGGGCACGGCGCAACGCGTGGATCACCGCCGGGGTGTTCGATCGGCTGGAGCAGATCGTGCTGGAAGCCTACGACCGGATCGTGGGCTTGGACTTGGCCGACATCACCGTGGACGGCCAGATCACCAAGGCCCCCTGTGGCGGCGAGGCCGCCGGGAAATCACCGATTGACCGGGGAAAACTCGGGATCAAGTGGTCCCGGTTGACCGACGGCAGCGGGATCCCACCGCCGCTGCTGCGCCCGACCCTGGAGAAGCTGGGTCGCTTCGAGCTCGCTCTTCCCGAGGTGATGCGGGTCCATCTTGACGCCGGCTACGACTCCAAGATCACCCGCGAACTACTCGCCGAGCTCGGCTGTGGGTGGCAGATCCAGCCCAAGGGCGAGGTCATCCCGATCAACCACACCCGCCGCTGGGTCGTTGAACGCACCAACTCCTGGTACAGCCGTGGCTTCAATCTGACGCTTTCATGCACCGAACGACGCGAGGTCGTCATCAACGCGCACCTCGCCGTGATAAGCGCGATCATCGTCATCCGACGCCTCGTCCGCGAGGCATGGACCACCCACCGCTGGGACACCCGACCGCGCCGACGACCCTGACCGCTCACCCTCTACCCGCGGAACCTCTAAAGGGGCTTCCTTGGGAGCAGCCCTCGGGAGACGCGAGCGGCGCAGCCTGGGCCGCCCCGTCGCCGCGCACGTCCGGCAGGTGGCCGCGGCCGAACCCGGCACCCGGGTCACCGTGCTGATTGCGGAGGCGGAGCCGGAGCGGCTGTGGCAGCGCCTGCTGCAGAACCAGCGGGGCGCGGTCGTCGCGCACGCCGTGCGGCGGGAGACGGACGCGGTGATCCGTCGGCTCCGGTTCCGCCTGTGAGGCAGGTCACCGGCGGCCGTACCGGCCTGCCGAGCGGTACGGGCCGTGGCCGTAAGCATCCCGTCAAAGGTGCCGTGACGGCCGTATGAGGGTCGTCAACGCACGACCGGATCCGGCCGGACAGGCGGTTTCCTCTAAACGTCCGTTTGAACCGAACCTCACTCCAGGAGTTCGCGATGGCCGATCTGGCCTTCGTCGTCACCGTGCTCGCGGGTTTCGCGCTGGTGGCCCTTGTCGCCAAGGGGGTGACGAAGCTGTGACCGTCGAAAACATCGTCGGCCTCGTCGTGGCCGTCGCCCTGCTGGGCTATCTCGTCCTCGCCCTGATCTTCCCGGAGAGGTTCTGAGCACAGACATGAGTCCCGCACTCGCCGGCGTGCTCCAGCTGCTCGCCCTGATCGGCGCGCTGGCACTCGCCTACGTGCCCGTCGGCACCTACATGGCCAAGGTCTACGACTCGCGCCAGCACCTGCGCGTGGAGAAGTGGATCTACAAGGCCATCGGTGCCGACCCCGACACCGAGATGACGTGGCCCGCCTACCTGCGCGGTGTGCTGGCCTTCTCGGCCGTCAGTGTCCTCTTCCTCTACCTGCTGCAGCGGTTGCAGGGCGTGCTGCCCGGCTCGATGCACTTCTCCTCGGTGAACCCGGCGCAGTCGTTCAACACGGCTGTCTCGTTCGTGACGAACACCAACTGGCAGTCGTACTACGGCGAGCAGACCATGGGTCACGTCGTGCAGACCGCCGGTCTGGCCGTGCAGAACTTCGTCTCCGCGGCCGTCGGTATCGCCGTCGCGGTGGCGCTGGTGCGCGGTTTCGCGCGCTCGCGCACCGGTGAGCTGGGCAACTTCTGGGCGGACCTGGTGCGCGGCACGCTGCGCATCCTGGTGCCGGGCGCCGTGATCGCCGCGGTGGTCCTGGTGGCCTGCGGCGCGATCCAGAACTTCTCCGGCATCCACGAGGTCGGGCAGTTCATGGGCGGTACGCAGCAGTGGAACGGCGGCGCGGTCGCCTCGCAGGAGGCCATCAAGGAGCTGGGTACCAACGGCGGCGGCTACTTCAACGCCAACTCCGCCCACCCCTTCGAGAACCCGACGCCCTTCACCAACCTCTTCGAGATCTTCCTGATCCTGGTCGTCCCGTTCTCGCTGACCCGCACCTTCGGTGTGATGGTCGGCTCGGTGAAGCAGGGTTACGCGATCCTCGCCACGATGTTCACGATCTGGCTGGGCTTCGTCGCGCTGATGATGTGGACCGAGTTCGCCCACCACGGTCCGGCGCTCCAGGCCGCCGGCGGGGCGATGGAGGGCAAGGAGACCCGGTTCGGAGTCGGCGCCTCCTCGATCTTCGCGGTGTCCACGACGCTGACCTCGACCGGTGCGGTGGACTCCTTCCACTCCTCCTTCACCGGCCTCGGCGGCGGCATCACCATGCTGAGCATGATGCTGGGCGAGATCGCGCCCGGCGGCACCGGCTCCGGCCTCTACGGCATGCTGATCATGGCCGTGATCGCGGTGTTCATCGCCGGCCTGATGGTCGGCCGTACCCCGGAGTACCTGGGCAAGAAGATCGGCGGCCGCGAGATGAAGCTCGCCGCCTGCTACATACTCATCACCCCCGCGCTGGTGCTGGTGTTCACGGCGGCCTCCATGGCCCTGCCGACGCCGCCGCACTCGATGCTCAACTCCGGCGCGCACGGCTTCTCCGAAGTCCTCTACGCGTTCACGTCGGCGTCGAACAACAACGGCTCCGCCTTCGCCGGCCTCAACGCGAACACCGACTGGTACAACACCATGACCGGGCTCGCGATGCTGCTGGGCCGCTTCCTGCCGATGGTGTTCGTCCTGGCGCTGGCCGGCTCGCTGGCCGAGCAGACGCCGGTGCCGGTGACCGCGGGCACCCTGCGCACCGAGAAGCCGCTGTTCACCGGCCTGCTGGTGGGCGCGATCCTGATCATCACCGGTCTGACCTACTTCCCGGCCCTCGCGCTGGGCCCGCTCGCCGAGGGGCTGGCGTCATGACCACCCGTACTGAGGACTCAGAGGACGCCATGTCCACAGCCACTCCCACCCGGGCGCCGCACAGCGACGTCCCCACCGGGCACAAGCCCGCCGAGGGACGTGTAGGAGCGGGCCTCTTCGACCCCAAGGCGCTGCTCAAGTCGCTGCCGGACGCGTTCCGCAAGCTCGACCCGCGGGTGATGGTCAAGTCCCCCGTGATGTTCGTGGTGTGGATCGGCTCCGTGCTGACCACCGTCTTCTCCTTCCAGCACCCGGGTGACTGGTTCGGCTGGACCATCAGCGCCTGGCTGTGGCTGACCGTGGTCTTCGCCAACCTCGCGGAGGCGGTCGCCGAGGGCCGCGGCAAGGCGCAGGCCGACACCCTGCGCAAGGCCAAGACCGACACCGTCGCCCGCCGGCTGCTGGGGGACACCGAGGAGCAGGTGCCCGGTACCGCGCTGACCGTCGGCGACCTCGTGGTCTGCGAGGCCGGCGACGTCATCCCCGGTGACGGCGACGTCGTCGAGGGCGTCGCCTCGGTGGACGAGTCGGCGATCACCGGCGAGTCCGCTCCCGTCATCCGCGAGTCCGGCGGTGACCGGTGCGCCGTGACCGGCGGTACGAAGGTGCTGTCCGACCGGATCGTCATCAAGATCACGACGAAGCCGGGCGAGACCTTCATCGACCGGATGATCAACCTGGTCGAGGGCGCCGCCCGGCAGAAGACGCCCAACGAGATCGCGCTGAACATCCTGCTCGCCTCGCTGACCATCGTCTTCCTGCTGGCGGTGGCCACCCTGCCGCCGTTCGCCACCTTCGCCCACACGCACCTGACCATGGTCGTGCTGGTGGCCCTGCTGGTGTGCCTGATACCGACCACGATCGGCGCGCTGCTCTCCGCGATCGGCATCGCGGGCATGGACCGTCTGGTGCAGCGCAACGTGCTGGCCATGTCCGGGCGTGCGGTGGAGGCCGCCGGCGACGTCTCCACACTGCTGCTCGACAAGACCGGCACCATCACCCTCGGCAACCGGCAGGCCGCCGAGTTCGTGCCGGTGCGCGGGACGACGGAGGCCGAGGTGGCGGATGCGGCCCAGCTGTCGTCGCTGGCCGACGAGACGCCCGAGGGCCGCTCGATCGTCGTCCTGGCGAAGGAGAAGTACGGGCTGCGCGAGCGCCACCAGGGCGAGCTGGTCGGCGCCGAGTGGATCGAGTTCACCGCCCAGACCCGCATGTCGGGTGTGGACGTCGACGGCAGGAAGATCCGCAAGGGCGCCACCGCTTCGGTCATCGCCTGGGTGAAGGAGGAGGGCGGCAGTGTCGCGGAGGACGCCGACGCCATGGCCGACCGGATCTCCGAGGCGGGCGGCACGCCGCTGCTGGTCGCCGTCAACGACGACGAGGGCGCCCGCGTCCTGGGCGTCATCCATCTGAAGGACGTGGTCAAGGAGGGCATGCGGGAGCGGTTCGAGGAACTGCGCCGCATGGGCATCAAGACGGTCATGATCACCGGTGACAACCCGCTGACCGCGAAGGCGATCGCGGAGGAGGCCGGCGTCGACGACTTCCTCGCGGAGGCGACCCCCGAGGACAAGATGGCCCTCATCAGGCGGGAGCAGGCCGGCGGCAAGCTGGTCGCGATGACCGGTGACGGCACCAACGACGCACCCGCGCTGGCCCAGGCGGATGTCGGCGTGGCGATGAACACCGGTACGTCGGCCGCCAAGGAGGCCGGCAACATGGTCGACCTCGACTCCAACCCGACCAAGCTCATCGAGATCGTCGAGATCGGCAAGCAGCTGCTGATCACCCGCGGCGCGCTGACGACGTTCTCCATCGCCAACGACGTCGCGAAGTACTTCGCGATCATCCCGGCGCTGTTCGCGGCGGTCTACCCGGGCCTGGACAAGCTGAACATCATGCACCTGTCCTCGCCGAACTCCGCGATCCTGTCGGCCGTCGTCTTCAACGCGCTGATCATCATCGCCCTGGTGCCGCTCTCCCTGAAGGGCGTGCGGTACCGGCCGATGAGCGCCGACAAGATGCTCCGCCGCAACCTCGGGATCTACGGCATCGGCGGACTGGTCGCGCCCTTCGTCGGCATCAAGATCATCGACATGCTCATCTCCCTCATTCCCGGAATCGGCTGATCGCCATGAACAACTCCGTAACGAACACCGTCCGGTTGCTCGGGGCGGGCCTCAGGGCCCTCCTCGTGCTGACCCTGGTGACGGGCGTCATCTACCCGCTGGTGGTGACCGGCATCGCCCAGGGGCTGTTCAGCGACAAGGCGAACGGCTCCGAGATCGAGGCGGACGGCAAGGTCGTCGGCTCGTCCCTGATCGGGCAGTCGTACAACCTGCCGTTGAAGAAGGGCCAGACCACCCCGGACCCGGACCTGAAGTGGTTCCAGGGCCGCCCGGCCGACGGCCTCGGCACCAACAGCGTCAACACCCGCTACACCCTGATCCTGTCCGGGGCCACCAACCTGGCCGCCGACAGCGGCGCGGTCAACGGCAGGTGCCCGGCCAAGCCCGCGGACAAGACGCTCTGCGCCCAGGTCCTCGCCGCCAAGGACGCCGTGGTCAAGGACAACTCGGTCCCCGGCTACACCGTCAGGCCGTCCGACGTCCCCGCCGACGCGGTGACCTCCTCCGGCTCCGGCCTGGATCCGGCGATCTCCCCGCGGTACGCCGAACTCCAGGTCCACCGGGTCGCCGCGCGGAACGGCCTGTCCGTCGCCCAGGTGGAGAAGCTGGTCAAGGAGCACACCGAAGGCCGCACTCTGGGCTTCATGGGCGAGCCCCGGGTGAACGTCCTGGAGCTCAACATCGCGCTCAAGGACCTCGCGGCGAAGCAGTGAAGCAGTGAGGGCCTTGCGCCACCCACTCGGGAGCCGGCGGACCCGGGCGGAACCCGGGTCCGCCGGCTCCCGCAGCCATGACGTCGGTCGCGTCGCTCTCGGCGCCTTCGGCCCGGCGTTTGACAGGAGGACACCTCAGGCGTCGGGCGGCACGTCCAGCCGGCTCGGGCCGACACCGCTGGACGATCGGGCGAACCGTCCACGACGTCCTAGCGGGGGCGTTGTGCGCCCGTTGGCGGGAACGACTGGGCGCGGGCGATCAGCAGGGCGACGTCGTCGTGGTCGTCGGGTTGCCTCAGATCGTGCAGGAGACGGTCGCAGGATTCCTCCAGCGGGCAGTCGGGTGCGTCGAGGACGTGCAGGAGGGTGTCGAGGCGTTCGTCGATGGGGTGGTGGCGGGTTTCGACCAGCCCATCGGTGTAGAGGACCAGTTGGTCGCCCGGGTCGAGGCCGACGGTGGTGGTCTCGAAGCGGACGCCGCCCACGCCGAGCGGGGTGCCGGTGGGCAGGTCGAGCAGCTGGGGATGGTCTCCGCGGCGGACGAGGACGGGGGGCAGGTGGCCGGCGTTGGCGATGTGGCACTCGCCGTGGTGCGGATCGTAGGCGGCGTAGAGACAGGTGGCGATGTACTGCTCCAGTCCGGAGGTGATCGTGTCGAGCTGCTCCAGAACGCGGGTCGGGTCGAGGTCGAGGCCGGCGAAGGCGGCGGTCGCGGTGCGCAGACGGCCCATGGCCGCAGCGGCGTCGATACCGCTGCCCATGACGTCGCCCACGACGAGGGCCGTCTTGTCGCCGCCCAGCGGGAGGACGTCGTACCAGTCGCCGCCGATTTCGTAGGCGGCCTGTGCGGGCTGGTAGCGGGAGGCGATCTGCAGGCCGGGCAGGCTGGGTGGATGGTGGGGGAGCAGGCTGCGCTGAAGGGTCTCGGCGGCGTTGCGGACGCTCTGGTGGGCGCGGGCGTTGTCGATGCACACCGCGGTGCGGGAGGCCAGTTCGATGGCGATGGCGAGGTCGTCCTCGTCGAAGGGCTGTGGGTCGCGGGCGCGGGTCAGGCCCAGGAAGCCGAGGACGGTGGCGCGTGCGGTCAGCGGGACGGCCATGTAGGAGTGCACTCCGGCGCGGGCCAGCAGCGTGGCGGCGTGCTCGTCGCGGGCGATGCGTGCCAGGTCGTTTCCGTCGGCGTGGGGGATCAGGACGGGCCGGCCGGTGCGCACGCAGCGGGTGGCCACGCGGTCGTCGTCGTACGCGGCTATGTGGCCGGGCGGATCGGCGGCCTCGGCCGCCTCGGTGCGGTAGGCCGCCTTCAGCGCCAGGGCACGGAAGAACGCCGGACCGACCCGGGTACGGGGCCGGTGCTCGTCCAGGACGGAGTCCAGTACGTCGACGGAGACCACGTCGGCGAGCTCGGGCACGGTGACGTCGGCCAGCTCCCGGGCGGTCTGCGCGACGTCCAAGGTGGTGCCGATGCGGGCGGAGCCGTCGGCGATCACGGCCAGGCGCCGCCGCGTCGCGCTCGCCTCCCTGGCCGACTGGTAACGCTCGGTGACGTCAGTGACCAGTTCGGCCACCCCGAGCACGCGGCCCTGGGTGTCTTCGAGCCGGTAGGCGGAGATGGTCCAGGCGTGCAGGCGCGGCTCCGGGTCGGCCGGGCTGTGGCCGACGATGGTGGACTGGTCGATCAGGGGGATCCCGGTGTCGAGGACCTCCCGCATCGCGGCCTCGGGCACCGCGAACTTCGCGTCATACATGATCTCGCGGTAGTGGCGGCCCAGGTGGTCTCTCGCGGGGATGCCGTGCATCCGCTCCAGCGCCGGATTGATGGACATGTACCGCAGGGCGGGGTCGAGGATGGCGATTCCGATGGGGGACTGGGAGATCAGCCGGGTGGACAGGGCGATGTCCCGCTCCACCTCGCGCAGTGTGGGTGAGTCGGTGCCGAGGCCGAGGGCGTAGAAGTCGCCGCGGTCGTCCATGAGCCGCATGTTGCGCAGCTCCACCAGCCGCGTGCCGCCGCCCTTGCGCCGGGCGGGGAACGTGCCGCCCCAGCGCCCGCCCGTCTCCATGACCTCGGCGAACTTCTTGAGCACCCAGTCCCAGTGCTCTTCCGGGACCAGGAGCTGCGCGGCGTACTGCCCGAGCGCCTCCTCGGCGGTGTAGCCGTACAGTTCCTCGGCTTGCGGGCTCCACAGGACGACCCGCCCCTCGGCGTCCAGCAGCACGGCCGCGACCCCGAGAAGATCCATCAGCCCACTTTGCTGTGACGGTTCGCCGTCCGGTCGGTCGCCGAGCACCTGGCCGATGTCCGCGGGACGCCCTTCGGCTTCGCTCATCGCAGGTGCTCCTTCCGCCGGTCCGCGCCGTATGAGCCGGCCCTCGGCCTGGAGCGCGGCCTGTCTGCGCCTGGGGGCGCTTCGGCTTCCATGGTTCACCCAGTTCGTGGGGAACACACCCCGTTCCTGTGCGCGCCGGCCGGACCTCGCCCGTTCCACCGGCGCCGGCGAACCGGTTCATCCGGCACCGCTCGGCGATGACCGCCCCGGCCCCCTCTGCCCATCCCGTGATCCGAAAAAGGCCAGGGCTGCCGCCTGCCGTCGCCCCGTGTTCCGCAGCCGACGCGCTAACGGATTCCGCTCGCCGCCGCCTGCCGCGCGGCCCGCGCCAAGCCGTCCGTCCACGGTTCGCCGTGGCCCGGCAGCACACTGGTGAGCTCGTGTCCGGCGATCTTGTCGAGCGAGGCCAGCGCGGCATGGCTGTCCTGGGTGAAGGCCCGGCAGATGACGCACGGCCCGACCCGGCCGGTCACCGAGTCGTGGGTGACCAGGGCGTCGCCGGTGAAGGCGAGCGAGGCGTCCGGGAAGAGGTAGCTGGTGGAGCCGTGCGTGTGGCCGGGTGTGTGCACGGCCAACGGCGCTCCGTGCAGGTCGAGGTGCTGGTCGCCGCTGAAGGTGCGCACGGAGCGGACGGCCGGGACGCGCAGGGCGCCGCCACGGGCCAGGTGCAGCGGCGCGCGCAGGCCGCTCGGGCGGCGGACCGCGTAGCCGAGCAGTGAACGCTCGGGCGTCCAGACCTTGTTCAGCTGCCGGGGCTCGGTGAGGATCGGCGCGTCGGACTCGTGCACCCACACGTCGGCGCCGGAGGCCGCGCGAATCCGCTCGGCGACGCCGACGTGGTCCGGGTGGCCGTGGGTGACCAGCACCGCCGCGATGTCGGTGACCGGGCGACCGAGGCCGCGAAGCGCGGTCTCCAGGCTGTTCCAGTGCGCGGGCAGTCCGGCGTCGACCAGCAGCAGGGACGGGCCGGTGTCGACCAGGTAGAAGTTGACCAGGTGGTCGCCCAGACGGTGCACCGTGGTCATCGCGCTCACCGGCCCGGTCGGATCGTGGTGCCGGGCAGGGACGCGATCAGTTCGGGTCCGAGCAGCCGCGCTGCCGTCCAGGCGCCGGGCGGTGGCCCGTCGAGAAGCCGGGCGGCGGTGGCGGCGGCCACCGCCGCGGTGAACGCGAACCCCTCGCCGGTGCTCAGCTCAGCGGTGTGCACCCGCCCGTCCGCGTCAGTGAGCTCCGCGTATGCGTGGGAGCGGCCGTCACCCGCCCCACTGCCGCGCGGCACCGCGTACGCGATGACCTCCGGGGCACCGCTCGCCTCCCGTGCCGCCTCCAGGTCTCCCGTCGGTACCGGGATCACGGTGCGGGTCGCGCCGCCGAAGGTGAGGGTGGTGGCGCCCTCGCCGAGCGGCGCGCGCACCAGCGCACCTGCCTCGTAGCGGGTGGCTCCCTCGGTCATGGCCTCGGCGACGGTGCCGCGCACGCCCTCCGTGTCGTACGCGCTGTGCGGGGCGGCGGCGACCTTCACCGTGGCCGCGCCGGCACCCGCGGCGAGCAGGGCCAGTACCAGTGCCTCGGTGGCGGCCGGCCCGAATCCGGCTCCGGTCACCAGGGTGGCGCCCCGTTCGCGCACCTCGGCGTCCCGGTCGAGCAGCGCGCGCACGGCGGACCGCTCGTTGGCGAGGTCGAGGTAGGCGGTGCCGGCGTCCAGGCAGGCGGCCACCACCGCCGGGGACAGCCGGGCGAACGGACCGACCGTGTTGACCAGGACCTTGCCCGCACCGGCCGCCGTGGCCAGCGACGCGGGATCCGTGAGGTCCACCCCCAGGACCGACACCGCCCTGTCCTCGAACCGGGCCGCGGTCCGGGCCAGCCGTGCGGCGTCCCGGCCGGCCAGCACGACCCGCCCGCCCTGCCGGACGAGCTCTTCGGCGATCAGGCCGCCGGTGGTTCCGGACGCACCCAGCACGACGAAGTCACTGCGCATGACCATGCTCCTTCTCCCTGGCGGGCCGTTCCCGCCAGGCAGGAACATCATGACACGACATCGATGTTGTGTCATCAATGTGTTGTCATCGATGTGGGGTCACTAATGGGGGGTCATCAATGCAGGGTCATCGATGTCGTGTCATTGATACGCTTGGTCGCGCACCCGGGTCGCACCGTCGGGAACCCGGGGCCGCTCGAACCGAAGGAGTGCTCGTGACCGCCGGACCCAGCCACTCCCCCCGCGCCGCCCTCGACGAACTGCGCTACCTGCTGCTGGCCGCCCAGCGTGAGGGCAGCCGTCGGCTCGGCGAGGCTCTGCGACCGCTCGGTCTGACACCTTCACAGGCCGAGGTGCTCGACGTGCTCACGGAGCATCAGCCGGTCACCCTGGCCGCTCTGGGGCGCCTGCTGGTCTGCGAGCAGGGCAGCCCGAGCCGACTGGTCGAGTCCCTGGTCCAGCGCGACCTCGTCAGCCGTGTCCCGCACGAGCAGGACAAGCGCGCCGTCCTGCTCGAACTCACCCCCGCCGGCCAGTCCCTGGCCGCCCAGCTCGGCGAGGCGACCGGCCGGCTCACCACCACGATGGCCGAAACGCTGAAGGCTGCTGACGTGGCGACCCTCACCCGCCTGCTGCACACACTGCTCGAAGGCACCGACATCGCGCAGACCGTCCGCAACCGCTTCCCCGAACGACCCTCGGGTCCGCACGACGTTCGCGCGGCCACGTAGGCTCGTCGGCTGCCGCTTGGACGACTCCTCGTTGCCGGCTTGGGCCCGCAGCGGTACCCGGTCAAGCAGGATCACCCGCCTGCCTCTACCAGGTGCACCGGCCCAGCCCCGACACGGACGTCGCCGAACCCTCGGTGCCCTGACCGACCTGGTCCGCCAGGGCAAGGTCCGCTACATCGGCTCCTCCTCCTGGTCCGCGGCATCGAGGAGGACGTGCTACCCGCCGTGCGCCGCCACGGCATGGGCACCCTCGCCTCCAGCCCGCTCGCAGGCGGCTGGTTGTCGGGCCGCTACCGCAAGCACGCCACCGGGGCCCAGCTTCCGCGGCGCACCCCCGGGCCCGCTTCGTTCCAAAGGGCAACCCGAGGTCCGCAAGCTCGCCGAGGTCCGCGGGGCCGCCCTCGTGCGTCACAACGGCTGAGAGCCGTTGCCCTGGCAGCCTGGCCACGGGAATCGACAACCCTCGGCCCGGCCCGAAGCCGTCATGTGCGCCTCACCTACGAAGTCAACGCCTTCGGCCGCGAGAGGGACGCCCGCCGAAACGGAGCACGATGATGTCGCCGGTGCCTCGCACCGCGCCCGGCATGACAAGCTGAGCTTGCCCACCCCCGAACCCAGGAGATCGCCATGACCGCAGAGCCCGTGTCTACGGAGGGTTCGGAGCCGGATGCCCCCGAGACGTCCCCTCTGGAGCCGGACAGCGACGGCAACTACGACCTCAAGCGCAAGTTCCGCGAAGCCCTGGCGCGCAAGCGCGGTGCCCAGGCGGACGCCGCTGACATGGCCGCCAAGTCCGATGCATCGAAGGTGCGTTCGGCGCACGGCCCGGCTGCGAGCCAGCGGTCGTTCAGGCGCAAGAGCGGCGGCTGACTCGATGAGTCCCGCGATCTGACCCGCGACGTGCGCAAGTGCGCGCGTTGCGGGCCCCTTCACCGCTGTGAAAAACGACTGCGGCTGCCCGGGGTGACGGTAGGCATCCACGTGGCAGGACCATCTCCTGCGTCGTGAGGCGGAGCCGCCGATGCCCCGGTGGTCCGTCGTACCGCCGTCCAGGTGGTGCCGGGTGTGAGGAGGAGGCCTTCCTCCACCCGGCCGTCAGTTCCTCGCCGTCCGGCCCTGAGGCTCGTACGGCGGGTCACGGCACCGAACGTTGCGCTCCGGCCGGGTCAAAATCTGTGCCCGCGAGCCAAGGTTTCAACGGGACTGGCAGACAGATTCTCTACCGCATTCAGTGGGGTGGGATTATCCGCCGTACGCAGGCCGCTTCGGCGTGCTACTGTCAATATCAGTTGCAGTTGTGGTTCCCAAGAGGGGTGATCATCGCGGCGACACGGAGTCCGTGCAGCGCGGATCCGATGCACTGCCCCAAGGGAGAAATGACATGGCTGCCGGTACTGTGAAGTGGTTCAATGCGGAAAAGGGCTTCGGCTTCATCGAGCAGGACGGTGGTGGCGCTGATGTGTTCGCCCACTACTCGAACATTGCCGCCCAGGGCTTCCGCGAGCTGCTGGAGGGCCAGAAGGTGACCTTCGACATCGCGCAGGGCCAGAAGGGCCCGACGGCCGAAAACATCGTTGTCGCCTGACGCTGACTGTCGCGTAGGTGTAGCTGGGGCCCGCGTCCTTCGGGGTGCGGGCCCCAGCTACTCGCATTTTCCGCAGTGGTTTCGCCTGCGGACGACCAACAACGAAAACCGTAGGCTCATCGCACACGTCGCATCCTTCAGGTGTGCACGCCCCGTTTCATGGCTTCATCGCGGCGGACACCTGAACATGGCATCCGCTTCGCGCCAATCACTCCGGCTCCTGTGCCGCACGGTCTTTTCGTCGGTCAGATTTGCTTTCGCATTCCATCGGCCCATTCTTGTAATTCTCTGTGCTGCTCACTGCAGCGGGAATTCCTTGATATGCGCCGTATCGAGGAAGGTTCCGCATGAACCGAACACGCACGAAGGACCGCTTCCCCCGCACCCGTAACGGTGGTGCCGACTCCGGAAGGGGTGGCAGCCCATTCGGTTCGTCGGCCAAGAACCGCTCCGGCGGGCCGGGCCGTTCCGGTGGTCACGGCCGCCGCCCCGCAGCGGTCCAGGGGGAGTTCGCGCTGCCCAGCACGATCACTCCTGCGCTTCCCGCCGTGGAGGGCTTCGCCGATCTCGACATGCCCAGGGCGCTGCTGGGCGCGCTCTGCTCGCAAGGCGTGACCGTGCCGTTCCCGATCCAGGCAGCGACCCTGCCGAATTCCCTCGCCGGCCGGGACGTACTGGGCCGTGGCCGCACCGGTTCCGGCAAGACCCTCGCCTTCGGGCTGGCGCTGCTGGCCCGTACGGCCGGGCAGCGCGCCGAGGCGAGGCAGCCACTGGGGCTGATCCTCGTACCGACGCGTGAGCTGGCACAGCAGGTCACCGACGCGCTCGCCCTGTACGCCCGCTCCGTGAGGCTGCGGCTGGTCACGGTGGTGGGCGGAATGCCCATCGGCCGACAGGCGAACGCGCTGCGCGCCGGCGCCGAGATCATCGTCGCCACGCCGGGACGCCTCAAAGACCTCATCGACCGTGGCGACTGCCGACTGAACCAGGTGTCCGTCACCGTCCTCGACGAGGCCGACCAGATGGCCGACATGGGCTTCATGCCGCAGGTCACCGCCCTGCTCGACCAGGTCCGCCCCGAGGGTCAGCGCATGCTGTTCTCCGCCACACTCGACCGCAACGTCGACCTGCTCGTGCGCCGCTACCTCAGTGACCCCGTCGTGCACTCCGTCGACCCCTCGGCCGGCGCGGTCACGACGATGGAGCACCACGTGCTCCACATTCACGGCGCCGACAAGCACAAGGCCACCACCCAGATCGCCGCACGTGACGGCCGCGTGATCATGTTCCTCGACACCAAGCACGCCGTCGACGGCCTCACCGAGCACCTCCTGAACAGCGGGGTACGGGCCGCCGCCCTGCACGGCGGGAAGTCACAGCCACAGCGCACCCGCACGCTGGCACAGTTCAAGACCGGACACGTCAACGTGCTGGTAGCGACCAACGTCGCGGCGCGCGGCATCCACGTCGACAACCTCGACCTCGTCGTCAACGTCGACCCGCCGACCGACCACAAGGACTACCTCCACCGCGGCGGCCGCACCGCCCGTGCAGGAGAGTCCGGCAGTGTCGTCACCCTGGTCACCCCCAACCAGCGTCGCGGCATGACCCGCCTCATGGCAGCGGCAGGCATCGTCCCGCAGACCACCCAGATCCGTGCCGGCGATGAGGCCCTGCGCCGCATCACCGGTGCTCAGGCACCCTCCGGCATCCCGGTCGTCATCACTGCACCGGTGGTCGAACGCCCCAAGAAGCGCGGCGCCACCTCACGCGGTCGGCGCCGCCCCGCCTCGGCGGCCCGCCGTGCGCTCGTACGGCAGTCCACCGCCGGTGCGGCGGCATGAAAACTTCGTGTCAGCAAGCCCGCCCAACTGCGCAGGAGGCACTTTTGACGCTGGACCAGAAGACGCAGTTCCACTCAACACGCACCAAGGCCGTGCAGACGGCGGCCCATCCCGCGGACGCGGCCGGACCACAGGTCTGGGAGGACATGACCGTGGAGGTGGCACTGTCCGTGATGACCGCCGCCCGTACGGGGCATCTGGTCGTCTGCGACGAAGACGGTCTGCCCACCGGTCTGGTCACCCGGGACCGGCTCACGGCCGTTCGGGACGGCTCCGGATACACGGACCGGATCCGCCTGCGTGACATCGCCGACGTCATCGGGTCCTTCGCCTCGCCGCCGGCCACGAGGGCCGAAGCCGAGCGTGCGATGCACCGCCGCCGGCTCGGGGCCCCGCCCGTTGCCGACGGACACGGCAACGCTCTGGGCGACCTCGCCCTCTCTGGCTGAACCGCTACCCGGCCAAGCAGGTCGGCCAGGTCGCCACTCGCCAGGATCGCCGCGATTTCAGCACCGGCGAAGTCCTCAGGGCCATGACCCAACTCGGCTTCACCTGCCGGACCCGCCCTACGGCCGCATCTGCGCCCCTGCCCGGCCCGTACGAGCCGGCTTCCGTAACGCTCGGCGCTTCCCCTGTCCGCCTGACTTACGGACAGGTGTGAGCCGAACAGAGCAGTGAGGCCCCACCTGTGTGGGCGAATTCCAGCGTTCGTAGCACCCCGCGGTGAGTTGATCAGCCGCGGGCAGATTGAACACACGCTCGGCTGAGGGGTCGATGGTGGGGTCCAGGCTCATGGCGGCATTCAAAGCGGCGTACCGGCAGGCCGAGGAGCAGGACGCCGTCTTTCGCGTCGCCATCGAGGCTCCGGGCGAGCACTGGACGCGTACTGCACGACGTGGCAGACGAGAGCCGGGCCGCGAACTGGCAGCCGTCCTGCGGACACCCGTTTGATGCCCCGACCCTGTCGGGAGGAGGTGATGGATCACCCTGTCCGCTCTCCGGGTACCGTCAGGGTATGAGCCATCCGCACCCCGAACTGAAAGCCGCCCCGCCCCTTCCCGAAGGAGGGCTGCGGGTCATCGCCCTGGGCGGCCTGGGTGAGATCGGCCGCAACATGACCGTCTTCGAGCACGCGGGCAAGCTGCTCATCGTCGACTGCGGTGTGCTGTTCCCCGAGGAGACCCAGCCCGGCGTGGACGTGATCCTGCCGGACTTCACCTCGATCCGGGACCGTCTGGACGACATCGTGGCCGTGATCCTCACCCACGGCCACGAGGACCACATCGGCGGCGTGCCGTACCTGCTGCGCGAGCGGTCCGACATTCCCGTCGTCGGCTCCAAGCTGACGCTGGCGTTCCTGGAGGCCAAGCTCAAGGAACACGGCATCCGGCCGCGCACGGTGCGAGTGCGGGAGGGCGACCGGCGTGGTTTCGGTCCCTTCGACTGCGAGTTCGTGGCGGTCAACCACTCCATCCCCGACAGCCTCGCGGTCGCCATCCGCACCCGGGCCGGGATGGTGCTGCACACCGGCGACTTCAAGATGGACCAGTTCCCTCTCGACGACCGCATCACCGATCTGCGCGCCTTCGCGCGCCTCGGCGAGGAGGGGGTGGACCTGTTCCTCACCGATTCCACCAACGCCGAAGTACCTGGCTTCACCACCTCCGAGCGTGAGCTGAACCCGGCGATCGAGCAGGTGATGCGCACCGCGCCGCGCCGGGTCATCGTCTCCAGCTTCGCCAGCCATGTGCACCGTATCCAGCAGGTCCTGGACGCCGCCCACCAGCACGGCCGCAAGGTCGCCTTCGTCGGCCGGTCGATGGTCCGCAACATGGGCATCGCCCGTGACCTTGGCTATCTGAAGGTCCCCTCCGGCCTGGTGGTGAGCACAAAGGAGCTGGAGAAGCTCCCGGACCACAAGATCACTCTGGTGTGCACCGGCTCCCAGGGCGAACCGATGGCCGCGCTGTCCCGGATGGCCAACCGCGACCACGTGATCCGCATCGGCAAGGCCGACACCGTCCTGCTGGCCAGCTCCCTCATCCCCGGCAACGAGAACGCCATCTACCGGGTGATCAACGGCCTCACCCGGTGGGGCGCCCACGTGGTCCACAAGGGCAACGCCAAGGTGCACGTCTCCGGGCACGCCAGCGCCGGCGAACTCGTCTACTGCTACAACATCGTCAAACCCCGCAACGTCATGCCCGTGCACGGCGAATGGCGCCACCTGCGGGCCAACGCCGACCTCGCCATCCGTACCGGTGTCGACCCCGACCGGGTCGTCATCGCCGAGGACGGAGTCGTCGTCGACCTGATCGACGGGCGCGCGTCCATCACCGGCAAGGTCCCCGCAGGCAACGTCTACGTGGACGGCATGGAAGTCGGCGGCGCCACCGAAGCGTCCCTCAAGGACCGCCTCACCCTCGCCGCCGAAGGCGTGGTCACCGTGGTGGCGATCGTCGACGCGGACACCGGCGCCCTGGCCGAGGCCCCCGACTTCCTGGCCCGTGGCTTCGTCCACGACGACGCCACCTTCGAGCCGGTCATTCCCGTCATCGAGAAGACCCTGGCCACCGCAGCCGAGGAAGGCGTCGGGGACGCGCGCCAACTCGAGCAACTCCTCGCCCGGGCAGTGGCGAACTGGGCGTTCCGCACCTACCGCCGTCGGCCCCTCATCATCCCCGTCATCATCGACGCCTGAGCCACCCCGGGCAGGCGTCCGGGGGCGGACGCCGATGCGAGCGCCGCGCCGGGCATCCCGCAGCACATCCAGCAGCTGACCTGCCGCCCGAGCGGCAACAGCCTGCGGACGCGCCTGACCTCGGGTTCGCGAGCCAGGCGCTGGTACCCGTCAGGCGGCGACGAGCTCCTGCTCACGGTCCGGCGTCTTGACCTCGGGCTTCTTGTTCGGCAGCGAGAGCCGGAAGACCTTGCGCCACGCGGAGAACACCTGCTTGGGCAGCGGCCCGGTGACGTACTCCAGCTCGTACTTCTCGAACAGCGCGCGCACCTTCACCGCGACCTCGGCGTACCGGTTGCTCGGCAGGTCGGGGAACAGGTGGTGCTCGATCTGGTGCGACAGGTTGCCGGTCATGAAGTGCATGGCGCTGCTGCCGCTGATGTTCGCCGAGCCCATCATCTGGCGCAGGTACCACTGGCCGCGCGTCTCGCCGTCGATCGACCGGCGTTCGAAGACCTGCACGCCCTCGGGGAAGTGACCGCACATGATCACCGAGTGGGACCAGAGGTTGCGGACCAGGTTCGCGGTGAACGTGGCGGCGAGCGTGGTGAGGAACGACGGGCCCGACAGCAGCGGGTGGATCACGTAGTCCTTCACCACCTGCTTGCGGATCTTGCGGCCCACGGCCTTGGCCCGCGCCCGGAACTCCGGGTTCTTGCGGCGCCGCTTGTGCAGGTTCTTGCCGAGCTCCAGGTCGTACGCGGCGATGCCGTACTCGAAGAAGCAGGCGTTGATGAAGTTCCACAGCGGCTGGCCGAGGTGGAACGGCTGCCACTTCTGGTCCTCGTCGACCCGCATGATGCCGTAGCCGAGGTCGTTGTCCTTGCCGATCACGTTGGTGTACGTGTGGTGCAGCTCGTTGTGCGAGTGCTTCCACTGGTCGGCCGGCGAGACGTGGTCCCATTCCCAGGTGGTGGAGTGGATCTTCGGGTCCCGCATCCAGTCCCACTGGCCGTGCAGGATGTTGTGGCCGATCTCCATGTTGTCCATGATCTTCGCCACGGACAGCCCGGCGGTGCCCAGCAGCCACGCGGGCGGGAAGATCGAGAACAGCAGCACCCCCCTGCTGACCAGCTCGAGTTTGCGCTGCGCCGAGATGACCTTGCGGATGTAGGCGGCGTCCTTCTCGCCGCGACTGGCGATCACCTCGTCGCGGATCGCGTCCAGTTCGCGGCCGAGTTCCTCGATCTGTTCCGCGGTCAGGTGGGCGGTGGGGTCGATGGCGGTCAAGGTGCTCCTACCGGTCGATGTCGCAGGGGCCCGCCGCGGCGGACACACAGGTCTGGATGAGGACGCCCGGCGCGGCTTCGGTGATCTCGCCGGAGCGCAGGTCGCGGACGGCGCCCGCCTTGAGCGGCGTGACACAGCCGAAGCAGATGCCCATGCGGCACCCGGAGGGCATGAGCACGCCGGCCCCCTCGCCGATGTCCAGCAACGGCGTGCCGCCGTCCGCGTCGACGGTCTTGCCGGTGGCGCTGAACGTGACCTCGCCGCCGTCGCCGGCGACGACGACGCCGGGGCGGAAGCGTTCGGTGTGCAGGCGCTCTTGGACGCCGTGCTCGCTCCAGTGCCCTTCGGCGGCGTCGAGCAGGCCCGCGGGCCCGCACGCCCAGGTCTCGCGCCCGGCCCAGTCGGGCACGAGTTCGTCGAGACGGGCGATGTCGAGCATGCCGTCCGTGTCGGTGTGCACCTCGATGAGCCGCAGCTTCTCGTCCGCGACCAGATCGTGCAGTTCGCTGCGGAAGATCACGTCCTGCGCCCGTGGCGCGCAGTGGACCATGACGACGTCGTCGAACTCGATGTCGCGCAGCATGCCCATCACGGGCGTGATGCCGCTGCCGGCCGTCAGGTAGAGCACCTTGGCGGGCTTGGCCGGCGGCAGCACGAAGTCACCGGTCGCCTGGTCGAGCTGGACCAGCGTGCCCGGTTTCGCCCTGCGGACCAGGTGGTTGCTGACCTTGCCGCCCGGGATCGCCTTGACGGTGATCGTGACGCGGCCGTCCTGGCGCTTTGCCGGTGACGTGAGCGAGTACGCACGCCACAGGCGTACGCCGTCGACGTCGACCCCGATCCGCACGTACTGACCGGCCGTGTGGCCGCGCCAGCCCCGTCCCGGTCTGATCACGATGGTCGCGGCGTCACTCGTCTCGGGGTGCACGGCCTCGATGCGCCCACGCAGGTCGGCGCCCGCACGCAGCGGGCTGACCAGGTCGAGGTAGTCCGACGGCAGCAGCGGCGTCGTGACCATCTCCAGCAGTTTCCACGCCCTGCTGCGGAGGGCTGTACTCGTCATGGCTCCAGCTTGGTGCGCCTCAAGGCGTAAAGTCCTGACCGCAGGATGTGAATCTGGTCGGCCGAATTGTTCGCAAGGAATGAAAACGTGAGCCACCCCATCAGGAAGGTCAGCGAACTGGCCCTGGATGAGACGACGGTCACCGCACTTCGGGCCGCGCTCAAGACCACGGCGGACGAGGTCGTCCAGGCGATCATCGACGAGGTCCCTCCGTACGCCAACGCGCTGTCGGGCCACATGGGCGCCACCATCCGCCGGGCCGTCCGCACCGCCCTGGGACATTACCTGGACCTCGCGAGCGGGAACGCCACAGGCGGCGACGCCGGTGACGCGGCCTACGAGCTGGGCCGCGGCGAGGTCCGGGACGGCCGTTCGATGGACGCCCTGCTCAGCGCCTACCGCGTCGGCGCCCGCGTGGCCTGGCGATGTCTGGCAGCAGGTGCCGTACCCGCAGGTCTGCCCGCCGCCGAGGTCGCCAAGTTCGCCGAGCTGACCTTCGCCTACATCGACGAGCTCTCCGCCGCGAGCGCCGCTGGCCACGCCGACGAACTGGCCGCCCGGGGCCGGGCCCGCGAGCGTCACCTGGAACACCTGGCCCGCGACCTCCTCGCCGGCGCGAGCCCGGACGTGCTGCTCGCCTCTGCTCAACGGGCCGGGTGGCAGCCTCCGGTATCGCTGACCGCGGTCCTGCTGCCCGCCGCCCAGGCCCGGCCCGCCTACCGCACGCTCGACCCGAGCACCCTGGTCCTAGACGATCTGCCGGACGCCACCGGTGTGCTGCTCGTGCCCGATGCCGACCGGTCCCATCTTCTGCGGCAGCTGACCGACCGCACCGCCGTGGTCGGCCCGGCCCGGCCATGGACTCGTGCGTCCGCCTCGTACGCACGAGCCGTACGCGCGCGCTCCCTCTCCTCTGACATCCGCGACACCGATGACCACCTGCCCGAACTGGTGCTGAGCGCCGACGCGGACGCGTTCGCGGACCTGCGTGCCCAAGCCCTCGCACCGTTGCGGACCTTGCCCGTCGGGACCGCACGGCGGCTGGAGGAGACGTTGCGGGCGTGGCTGCTGCACCAGGGCAGACGGGACGAGGTGGCGGCGGCGTTGTTCGTCCATCCCCAGACGGTCCGGTACCGGATGACGCAGCTGCGGGAGCTGTTTCCGGACCTCGCCTCGCCACACCGGGTACTGAAACTGACGCTGGCGGTCGGTCTTCGGGCCGGTTGACGCGTATCGCCGGGGCCAGCCGGTGACACAGCTGCTCATGACCAGCCTGCCCTTCGGCGGCGTCGGAGAAAGCGGCTTGAGCCGCTACCACGGCCGGTACTCCCTCGAGACGTTCAGCCACCTCAAGGCCGTCGCGGACGTGCCGCTCAGCGGAGATCCGCCGCCGCACCGACGTGGTCCGGGTCTTCCCTGACCGCTCCGCAGTGATCCGCCTGGTCGGCGCGGTCCTGGCCGAGCAGAACGACGAACGGACCGAGGCCCGCCGCTCCATGGGACTCGACCTGCTGGCCAAGGCCCGCCTCCACCCGATCGAGTCGGAAACCGACGAGTACACCACTGCGGCGGACGTGACCGCTGACGGTGGTGCATGCGCCGGATCCGGGCCGGGTGAGTCAGCACGGGCTGGAGCTGGGCATGGCCGTCTGCTCGCACTTCGAGGTGCGCCGCGAGCCGGTCGCAAGCGGGTGATGGCGGCGGTGATGCCGGCCGACGATGCCCCTCGGAGACACGGTCGGCCGCCCGGGCTGACGACGCTGACCAGGAGGAGAGGGTGACGCGGCCGGTTGACGCTCCGGTGACCGATCGGTTCGGGCAGCGTTGGGCTGGGCGGAGCGCGTGCATTGGCGCTCCGAGGTCCCCGGAGGGCGCGGTGGGAGGATTGCTCGAGTGATGGCAAGAGCCCGCGACATCGAGAAGGCAGTCGAGGTGCTGCGCACCGGCGGCCTGGTGGCCCTCCCGACCGAAACCGTCTACGGTCTGGGCGCCAACGCCGAGGATCCCGCCGCCGTTGCGCGCATCTTCCGGGTCAAAGGGCGCCCGCCGTCCCATCCGCTGATCGTCCACATCAGCGGCGCGGAGCACCTGGACGACTGGGTCCAGGAGGTACCCGCCACCGCGCGCCTGCTTGCCGAGCGCTTCTGGCCGGGACCGCTGACGCTGGTCCTGCGGCGCGGCCGGCGGGTGCCGCTCGAAGCGACCGGCGGATTGGAGACGGTGGCCGTGCGCGTCCCCGACCACCCCGTGGCCCTGGCGCTGCTGTCGGCCTTCGGTGGCGGTGTCACCGCTCCGTCCGCCAACCGCTTCGGCTCGGTCAGCCCCACCACCGCTGACCACGTCCGGGCGGAGCTCGGTGATGCCGTCGACTTCGTACTGGACGGCGGCCCCTGCGAGGTGGGTGTCGAGTCAACCATCGTCGACGCCACGGACGACATCCCGAGCATCCTGCGGCCCGGCGGGGTGACCCGCGAGGACCTCGAAGCGGTGCTGAAGTGCCCGATCACGGTCCCTTCGACGAGTCAGGTCCGGGCGCCGGGCCAGCATCCGTCGCACTACGCGCCCCGGGCGCGGGTCGTCCTCGTCGAACCGGAGAAGGTCGTCGCCGAAGCGGAGCTCGCCCAGGAGCTGGGCCACCAGGTCGGCGTCTTCCTTCCGCCCTCCCTCACCGGCGCCCCCGTCAAGGTGCACGCCGTGGTGGTCCTTCCCGCCTCGACGGCTGCCTACGCGCGCGGGCTGTACGGGTTCCTGCGCGAACTCGACCAGCGAGGGTGCGACCTCATCATCGCGTCCTTGCCGACGGAGGAGGGGCTGGGACTGGCGATCGCCAACCGGCTGCGCCGCGCCGCCGGGCCCCGGCCCACGGTGTGACCAGCGCCCACGCCGCTCGGTCTTCCCGTCGGCGCGACCGATCCTGATGGCGTACGGGGGAGTCCCTTTCGGCCGCGGCACGTTCTCGGGGCAGCCGCAGCCGCAGCCGGGGTGGTCAGGACACGGTGGCGACGTGCGCGTCGAGGCCGCGGGCCGCGACGAGCTGCGCGCTGCCGTCGGCCAGCCGGTAGCACAGGCCCACCACGGCGGCCTGGCCGGCGGCCACCTTCTCGGCGAGGACACGGGAGCGGTCCAGCAGCAGGTCGACGGTGTGCCTTACGTGCTCGGCGAGGACCTCCTGTGGCTCCACCCGTCCGGCGGCTCGCGCCGCCAGCACGCTGGGGGTCACCCGCTCGACCACATCCCGGATGTAGCCGGCCGGGGCCATGCCGTCCTCCAGCGCGGCGCACGCCGCGCCGACCGCCCCGCACGAGTCATGGCCGAGCACCACGACCAGCGGGCAGTCCAGCACGTCAACGCCGTACTCGATGCTGCCCAGCACTTCCGCCCCCACCACGTGCCCGGCGGTGCGCACCACGAACAGGTCGCCCAGGCCGCGGTCGAAGATGATCTCGGCGGCCAGCCGGGAGTCGGAACACCCGAACAGCACGGCGAAGGGCTGCTGGCCCGGGGCGATCTCGGCGCGGCGGGTGGCGTCCTGGTTAGGGTGCTCGGGGGCGTTGGTGACGAAGCGCTGGTTACCGGCCAGCAGCAGTTCGAACGCTGCCGAGGGCGTCGGAGTGGGAGTATCGCTCATGGCCCGCAGCCTACGAGACTGCACCAGCCGTCGCACCGCCTGATCGCCTCGGTCGTCGGACTGCCCTGCGTTCGTGCCGTGGCCGGCGAAGGACAGCCGGTAAGGCGGGAACAATGGCCGGCCGTCGATGCCGGTCACCAGTGGGCGACTAGCCAGACCGTCGTCAGCCTGCCCAGAACAGGTTGAGCGCCGGTTCGTTCGAAGCCATCCGGCAGTGATCGAGTCACGCCGTTGTGCCGGGATCGATGGGACGGTTGCGCAGTGCCGTCCCGGACGGGGGTCTGACTCATGAGATCCATGACCGAAGTGTCCAGTCACAGGCGTGTCGACTGCCGTTGCGGGATGGTGCCTTCTGTGACCGAGCCACAGGGCGTGTCCCCATAGGGGCCTTGCCGAGTTTCAGGCGCCATCACGGTGTCAGACCGCCCGAGCAGGCCGGTGTCATCCACCCAGCACGTCACCGCGCGGGAGGCGAACAATCACGACGACCAGACAACGCAGCCGAGTCCTTTCCTGCGACGGTGGCCGGCTACCGGCGGCTGCTCATGTGGGCCCGCAGGCAGGGTACGGTGCGCCGTGCCGGCGTGGAGGGCACCGGCACCTTCGGCGCGAGCCTGTCCCGCTACCTGCTGGCCCAGCGGATCCAGGTGTTCGAAGTCAACCGGCCCGACCGATCGGCCCGCCGTCTGCTCGGCAAGTCGGACCCGCTCGATGCGCAGGCCGCAGCGCGAGCCGTGCTCAGCGGTCGCGCCCGCGCCCGGGCCAAGTCCGGTGACGGTCCGGTGCACAGCGCCCGGATGTTCAAGCCCGCAAGGACTCCGCGGTCAAGGCCCGTACCCAGGCGATCTCCTAGCTCAAAGCCGCCCGGGTCATCGCCGATCCCGCACTGCGGGAACGACTGTCCAGCCTCCGCAACCGCGCATGAGCTGAACCAACGCCTGACCCAGCTCATCGAACGTCACGCCCCACAGCTGCTCGTACCGGTGGGCATCGGCCCGGACAGTGCCGTGACTCTCCTGATCACCATGGGAGACAACCCCGAGCGGCTGAGCACCGAGGCGTCCTTTGCTGCCCTTTGCGGAGTCAGCCCCCTCGAGTATTCGTCGGGCCGTCGTAGCACGCGCCGGCTCAACTACGGCGGCGACCGGCAGGCCAACGCGGCCTTGCACCGCATCGTGTTCACCCGCCTCCGCCAGGACCCTCGCACCCAGGCGTACTACGAACGCCGCACCCCGGAGGGCAAGACCCGACGCGAGATCATCCGATGCCTCAAGCGATATGCCGCCCGCGAGGTCTTCAACCTGGTCAGACCGGTTTCCCGCACCCCCACGCTATAGGGGCGTCCGTGGGTAGACGTGGACGTCGGCGACGGAGCCGGGGAAGGCCAGATAGGGGGTGGTGGCGGAGGCGCTGTTGATGCAGCCGCCGATGGTGAGGGGCATGGAGGAGTCGTACTGGGGGCTGAGGTTGGGTGGCAGGTCCCGATGAGGGTGCCGTTCTGATAGAGGGCCATGTTGCCGGTGGTGGAGCCTCCTGTGGCGGGTGCCGGGGAGGTGGCGACGAGGTGGGTCCAGGTGCCGTCACCACGGGCAACGGCTAGCGGACGTCGACGTAGTCGGTGACCCGGGCGCTTCTGAGGTAGTGGTCTCCGGTCTCGCGGTTGAGCGCGAGGGCCCAGGTGCCGTCCTGCTTGGCGGTCACCATACCCTCGAGGTGGCCCTTCTTGTCGGTGTCCAGCTCGCAGATAGTGGTAGGTGCTGGAGCCGCGCGGTTTGAAGTAGAGGGTGGGCCAGGCGTCGTCGGTGAGCGGCTTCCAGGTATTGCCCTTCTTGTACTGGAGGGTGCCGGCGAATCTGATCGGCTGCCCCTTGCGGACCGGGTTGGGGGAGGCGTGGAAGCCGGTGATGCGGGTGGTGTAGCGGTAGAGGTGGACGGGCTTGGTGGTGCTGGTACCGAGGTCGGGGTTGCCGTCGAAGCGGGCCCGCCAGTAGGCGTCGGTGTCCGGTGCGGTGAAGGTGTGGGCGAACGTCTCCTCGAACAGGGGCTTGTTGTAGCGGATCTTGATGGGGATGGTGGTGGCGTTCTTCCAGCCGCTCTTGCCGTCCTTCGAGTACTGCAGAGTGACAGTGGGCTTGGCGGGCCAGTGGGCGCGTGCGTCTTCGTAGTAGACGTAGCCGTCGTCCACATGGAGGGCCGAGTCGTCGTGCAGGGACACGCCGGTGTCGATGTGGGTGGTGTAGGCGACGTGGAGGCTGAAGGGTTCGGTGGCGATCTGCTGGAAGGGCATGTTGCCGGCACCCGCCATGAGTTCGGCGGTAGGGGCGGCGTTGTACGAGGAGACGGGCAATGTGTAGGCGCCTCTGCCGTCGGTAGTGGTCTCGCCGACTGCGAAGGCGGGAAGACCGTCCGAGCCGAGGCCGAAGAGGGTGATCGCGGTGTTCGGCAGTGGCTGCCAGCCGGCGGTGGTCTGGATCTCGGCGTGGCCGGTGACGGTTCCGGCGGCGCCCTGTTTCAGGTTCAGGGCGTGGGTGCTTGCCGTGAAGCGGACCGGTGCCTGGGTGGTGTGCAGCCACTGGGTGGGGTACGTCGACAGGTCGATCGCTCCCGGGTAGCTGCTGGAGGCCTGGGGTGCGGCGGACAGCCGGAAGGACTGCTCGGTGGGGACGTAGGCGGCGGTGAAGCGGCCGTCGGGGCCGGCGGTCGCGGTCGTGATCGTCCGGCCGAGTCCGGTGTCGGCGACGACGCCGACGGGCGTGTCGGCGGCGGGAGTCGGGGTGTCGGGGGTGCGGGGATCCCGGGCGATGGCGGTACCGCTGACGGAGACCTGCTGGTGGAGGTAGTCGGGCACACTCGGGGTAGCGGTCAGACCGGAGACCCTGACGATGGTCCGGTACCGCAGGGGGTCGCGGGAGAGGGCGCCGGTGACGGTGGCGCCGGAGGCGTCCTGCAGATCGACGGTGACCCGGTAGTCACCGAGGTCCGCCAGGTGGACCGGCGCCCGCCAGGTACCGGACGTCGCGTCCTGTCCGGAGTACTGGGTGAAGTCCTCGGTCGATCCGGCCTCTTGGGCTCCCTCTGGTGCGTCCAGCGGATAGAAGTGGGCCGTGATGCGGGTGATCGGGCTGTCGGAATGCGCGGTCACGAAGACCAGCCCCGGCTCGTTCCAGCCGTTGGCGTCGACCAGGACGGGGCCGCCGGTGGTGCCGTCCGCCCAGGCCGGTGCGAGGCCCGTGAGCAGGCCGGTGGTCAGTGCGGTTGCCGTGGCCGCTGCCAAGAAGGTGCTGCGTCTCATGATGGTCCCCCCAGAGAATTGGTCGACTCTGCAAGTGAGAGCGCGAGGATCCGACTGCGGTCCCTCGGCGCTCTTGGATCGGTCAAGTGATCGAGAACTGTAGTGGTGTGCTCGGACAGTTCGGTACGTAGGTCTGCCGCATGATCGTCCCATCGGACCTGGCAGGCGCTCGACCGAAGTGACTCGGTCGAGCGCCTGAACGTACCTCAGCGGTCAGTCGAGTTGGCTGATGGCGGGCTTGTCACCGGTGGCGGCTGCGTCGGCGGGAGGCAGGGCGGTGTTGTAGATGTGGATGTCGCTGATGCCTGCGTTGGCGTACTCGCCGTAGGACAGTTTGCGGCCGATTTGGAGGGAGGCGGTCGCGTTCCAGGGAGTGTAGGTCCAGTCCCTGGCGGCGGTGAGCTTGCCGCCGACGTAGAGCCGGATTTCCTGGTTGGTGGCGTCGAAGACGCCTACCAGGTGTGTCCATTTGCCTATGACGGGATTGCTGCCGTAGGTGGCCTGCCAGACGGCACCGCTCGCGTCGGTGCTGTGTCTACCGAAGGCCCACGCCGGGGCGCCTTGTTGACGGCGCCGTCCTGCGAGACGAATGTCGAATTGGCGGACGACGAATTGAGCTTGATCCAGGCGGAGACGGTGAAGTTTCGCGAGGTATCGACGGCAGCCCCGGAGGTGTTGGCATGGCCGGTCGTGCCGTTGAGGTTGATGTAGTTACGGCGAGTCGAGTCGCTGCTCCAGGTATAGGCGCCGCTGAGTGACGCGGGGAGGCCGGCGCTGCAGTCGGAGCCTGTTGCGGTGGCGCAGTCGGCGGCGGTGTTGCCGGTGCCGTCGTCAAGGTTCCACCAGTGAGTCGCGGCGTTGGCGCCGGTGCCCAGGGAGACAGGGACGGCGAAGTTGGCAGTGCCAGCACCCCGCTAGCAACCCGCTCATACGGGCGTCCGTGAGACGTGAGAGGGTCTGGGGCGCGTGAGTGAGACACCCCCGAACACCCTGCAAGACCGCTTTGACGGGCCAGAAGACGCTCCGGTCCTGATCCTGGGTCCCTCACTGGGCACCACCTGGCATAGGTTGTGGGGTCGTCCAGGGCAGTCCGTCTAGTCCTGTGCGGCCATAAATATCCCGTTTCGGGATCCTGTTCAGAGAGAAAGCCACGGGGTGTGTGATTTGCCCGTGACAGCTGGCAGCGCGGCGAACCCCCTGCGGGCTGGTCGTGTTTTGGTCCGGCTCGGCGGCATGGCTGGCGCGAGGGTGGATATCCCGCGTGCTGAGCCACGACGTACTTGATGAGGGTTTCTTCGGTGGCGGCTTCCTGGTGGATGCGCCTGTGCTGTGCCGCTTCGATATTTCGGCACGCCTGTGCTCGGAGGTTGCGCTGGCGCGCGTGATCTCCTGGGTGGTTCCGGGAAGCTGCTCTTTGGGGAGTGTTCGACGGTGCCGTGCCGTTCGCCGGCTGGGTGTGTGGCCGCCGCCGCGGACGTGGGCGGGCCCACGCCGCTCCTGGCGGAGTTGGCGCGGGCCCTGGACCGAGGGTGGGTCAATGCAGTGCGCTGACCTCGGTCGCCGAGAGCGTGCGGGGGTAGACGTGGACATCGGCGATGGAGCCGGGGAACGCGAGGTAAGGGGTGGTGGCGGAGGCGCTGTTTACGCAGCCGCCGACGGTGAGGGGCATGGAGGAGTCGTACTGGGGGCTGAGGTTGGTTGCGGTCCCGATGAGGGTGCCGTTCTGGTAGAGGGCCATGTTGCCGGTAGTGGCGCCTCCCGGGACTGGTGCCCGGAAGGTGGCGACGAGGTGGGTCCAGGTGCCGGTGGGGCCGCTGTTGGGGTCGCCTTCGGCGGTGGGGAAGTCGGAGTTCTCGTCGTTGGTGGTAGTGGTCTGGAACATCCAGGCGGCGCTGGGTTTGTCGTAGGAGAGGTAGAAGGCCTGGTGTTGGGTGGTGCCCTGGCAGACCGCGGTGGTGCCGAGAGCTGAGTTGATCTTCACCCAGGCGGAGACGGTGTAGTCGCCGAGGGTGTTGACCGCGCTCTGCTCGCTTTTGAGGAAGCCGGTGCTGCCGTCGAAGGTGACGCTGCCGGACATCCCGCTGGGTGCGTCGGTGCCGAAGGTGGCGTTGCCGGTCGGGGTGAGCGGGTTGAGGGAGGCGGTGTCGGTGCCGTTGGCGGCGAGTTTCCAGTCGTCCTCGGGCATGCCGTTCTGCCAGCCGCTGGGCACGATCACGCTGGCTGCGTCGGCGTCGCTCGCGGGCATGGCGTAGGGGTAGACCTGGACGTCCGAGACGGAGCCGGGGAAGGCGTTGTACGGGGAGGTGGCGGCGGGGTCGTTGAGGCAGCCGCCGATGGTCAGGGGCATGGAGGAGTCGTATTGCGGGGTGAGGTTGGTGGCGGTCCCCATGAGGGTGCCGTTCTGGTAGATAGCCATGACGCCGGTGCTGTCGTCACTGTCCACGGGTGCGGTGTAGGTGACGAGGAGGTGGGTCCAGGTGCCCAGGGCTCCGGTGCCGGCGTCTCCTTCCGCGGTGGGGAAGTCGGAGCTGTCGTCGTTGGTTGTCGTGGTCTGGAACATCCAGCCCTGGTTGCCTCGGTCGTAGCCGAGGTAGAACGCCTGGTGCTGGCTGGTGCCTTCACAGATGGCGGTGGCGGGTCCGGTTGCCGAGTCGAGTTTCACCCAGGCGGAGACGGTGTAGTCGGCGAGGGTGTTGACGGCGGTGTGGTCGCTCTCCAGGAATCCGGTGCTGCCGTCGAAGGAGGTCGCTGCGGCGGTGGCGTTGACCGCATCGGGTCCCGCAGCGTTGGAGGTGGCGCCGCCGACTGCGGTGAATGGGTTGTCACCGCGCTGGTCGGTGGTGTCGGTGGCCAGGTCCCATTCGTTGTCGGGGGTGTCGCTGCCGGTGGCGACCGGGACGATCAGGTTCGGCGCGATGGCGATCGTGTCACGGTTGTTCGTGTCTTTGAGGTAGCGAGCAGCTAGGTCGTCGTAGTAAGCGTTGGAAGGGGCGCCGTTGGTCAGGTCGGCGGCTTTGACGGTGGAGGACGTTGCCGTGCCGTCTGTGGAGACTGCCCCGGCGAAGTCGATGACTTGGCCGTAGAAGAGATCGGACAGCTGGCTGTTCACCTGCTCGCGTGCGGCTTCCTGCGTAGCTGTGCCTGGGTGGGCGGCGGTGAATGGGGGGATCGTGGTGACGTAGACGGTGATGTTGGAGTTCTCCGTCACCGGTTGTTGGCCGTCGTGGGGCTGCCCATCGTCGGTGTAGTACGAGATGAGCTGGCTGTTGAGCGACTGTAGGCCGCTCTCGACGCTGGTGGCACAGGTGTCGGCGGTACCGGTGCAGTTGAGCAGGTCGGTGGCGCCGGTGGAGACGAGGACGGTGCGCACATTGCCTTGGGCCAGGACGTTGCGGTCCAGGGGGTTGAGCGCGTTGATCGGCCTGTCGCTGTAGGTGATCTGCGGCAGCTGGTTGTTGTTCAGGCTGGTGCTGTTGGTGCCCGCGTTGAGGACGCCGTAGTCGACGGAATCGTCGCCGTTGGTGTCCTTGACCAGACCGTTGGTGATGGCGTCGCTGAGAGGGTAAGGGCCGTTGCTGGTGCCTGCGGTGTCACCGTTGATGTTCTGGTCCCCGTAGAGAACCACCGAGCCGGTGGGAGCCGAGGCGGAGGTGGTGACGTCGATGCCGGTCAGGTAGGGCAGGCCGGTGTAGGTCGTCCGCGTGTAGTTCGCGGCTGAGGCGTCGAGCGTCCGGTTGGCCGCGTCGCTGCTGATCCACACCGGTGTCCGCGCCGTGGCATGCCCGGGCAGGGCGGTGACCGAGCCGTGTACCTGCAGGCTGACCAGCACGGTTCCCTGCTGTGCGACGGCCAGGGTCACGGGGTCGCTGGTTGCGTCGGCGCCTGCGGGGATGGTGACGGAGGTAAGGCCGCCGAAGGCGAGCGCAGTGGGCCCCGCGGCCGTCGTGGTGGCGTCGCCGGCGGTGGTGTCCTGCAGGGCAACAGAGGCTGCGTCGAAGGTCACGGGTGAGGCGCCCAGGGCGTTGGACACATGGATACGCACTCTGTTGCCGGTGTCGGTGCCGATGCTGACGCGTGCTGGGATACGCAGGGTCTGCCCGTTGGCGATGGCCGCAGTGCCGCCGGATTGCTGCACTTTGGCGGTGTCCTGGACGGAGGACCAGGTGCCGACCCAGTGCTGGGCGTTGGGTCCGCTGCCGGTGAAGGACGTCGGTCGTATACCCATCCCGAGGATGTGCAAAGCCGGCTGATTCTGCTGGACGCCGTTGGTGAACAGTGGCAGGGAGATGCTGCTGATGACCGAGCCCGGGCACTGCAGCGGGACGCTGATGGCGTAGATCTTGGGCCCGGCAGCCGGGTTGGTCTGGGTGTTGTCGTGATGGTTCTCGTGGACCAGCGTCAGCGCGGCAGCGGAGGCGGGGCCGCTGAGCCAATCGGGGACGGTGTCCAGCTGGTAGGACTGGGTGGGGTCGCCGCCTGGGAGGCAGTTGTCCTTGGCGTAGGTGATGGTGCCGTTGGTGCCCGTGGCGGCGCCGCCGGTGGAGAAGGCGAGGAAGATCAGGGCGTCACCGGTGTTCACTGTGCCGCTGTCCGGCAGGGTGACGGTCTGGCCGGAGGCCAGCATGTTGTCATAGGTGCCAGTGCCGAACTTCGGCAGGGTGATGGCGGCGCCGTCGACGGTCACGGTCTTCCCGCTCTGCCAGCCCGAAGTGCTCGTCATATCCGCGGAGTTGACGCTGTTGCCGGATCCGTCCGCGTCGGCCTGGCTGGTCGTCGTGGCGAAGGTGCTGGTCGCGGTGTTGTTCAGGCAGCTGCGGGTGTCGTTGATCGCGCAGGTCAGTGCCGGGGCGAGCCGCAGCACGTCGATGCCCGCCTGGAACCCGGCCGACTTGGAGTTGTCGCCGGTCAGGGTGAGGGTCAGAGTGTGTACACCCTGTTTGAGAGTGAGGAGTTGTCCGTTGGCGTCCTTGGGCATGCCGAGGTCGATGAAGTGGGTGGTGGTATAGGAGCTGTAGGCGTCGTAGTCGCTGAGCAGCGTTGCCTGGGTGCTCTGGCCCGCGTCCAGGACCAGCCGGTAGATCCCGTAGTCCTTGGCCTTGCTCAGGTTGGCGCCGAAGCTCCAGGGGCCGTCCTTGGGGACGTCGAAGCTGAAGGTTGCGCTGTCACCGGAGACGACCTTCGAGGTGGTGCTCTTGTTGGCGAGCCAGGCTTGGTAGCCGTCGGCGAACTCGTAGCCGCTGCCGGCGGCCTGGCTGATCAGCTGGCCGCCCTTGGCGGTCGTGGTCGCCTTGGGCACAGCAGTCGTCGTGCCGTCGGTGTTGGTCGCTGTCCACCCGGTGATCATCTTGTCGCCGTAGGCGTAGGTCGGCGTGCTGGTACCGGCGTAGAAGGCGTAGGACGCCTGGACGGACGTCGAGCCGGCCTGGTCCACCGCCTTGGCGTACAGCTTGTGAGGACCTGTGGTGCCTGGGGCGAAGGTGGGGGAGGCACTGCCGTTGAGGACCGAGGTTCCGGTACCAGGCCCGTTGTCCGACGTGACGTAGTACGCCTGGCCCGGCGTGATCTTGGTCGTGGTGGTCAACTTCGTGACGTTGCTGCTGCTGTAGACGGTGTTTCCGAGTGTGGCGTCCAGAGCGAACAGGTATCCAGTGATGTTGTTGGTGTGGTTGTTGCCGAGTGTGAAGGTGCCCTTGTCGCCGAAGGCGGCACCGATCTGCCCGGCTGGGAACTGGCTGGAGGTCACTGTGGGCGCGGGCGGCGCGCTCGTGTCCACGGTGAAGGTCTGGGTCTTGGTCCAGATACCTGATCCGGTTCCGGCCCAGTAGCCCGCGGCGTTCTGCGCGGTGGCCTTCCAGGTGTAGGTGCCGTCGGGCAGGCTCGGGACCGTCCAGTCGCTGCCGTTGGTGTTGTACCTGGCGCGTTTCTTGGAGTCGGTGCTGGGGCCGAAGCCCTGGTGGATCAAGGTGCCGGAGGAGTTGTAGATGTTGTACTCGACGCGCACCAGCTCGCTGCCCCCGGCCAGGTCCGGGTCGACCGCGCGCGCCGACAGCGTCGGAGTGTGGGTGGTGGTCATCGTCTTACCCAGGTTCACCGTGGACGGCTTGATGGCGGGGGTGCCGGTGCCGTTCTTGAGTTTGGGCCGGTAGCTGTAGGTGACCGACATAGTGGCGCCGCCGCCGTAAGCGAGCTGCTTCCACTGGGAAGCGTCGTTCATGTTGGGTGACTGGACCATCAGCGTCATGCTGCTCCAGCTGCCGGACGCCGCGCTCTGGGCCCGGGAGGTCACGTCGAATTCAAGTGACGGCGGGCTGACCCAGGAGTTGGCGCCGTTCGTGACCGGGCAGGTGCCGGCCTCGTGGCTGACCGGGTTGGTTGTGCCGAGTGCACCGGTGCGCACGGTGGGTTCGCTGCCCCAGTTCAGCTTTGAGGAGCTCCACCCTGCAGGGCGGTCGGTGCCGTAGACGGCGGCGGGGGTGTCGGAGCAGGAGGCGGCGGAGAGCTGCTTCACATACAGCGAGGCGTGGCTGACCACGGCGCCTTTGATGCCACTGGTGTTGATCTGGTAGTAAGTACGGGCCCGTTCGCCATTGCCCGGGGTGTTGTTGTCCCACCCCTCCCGGGCGTTGGTGTCACCGGTGGTGGACGTCGAGTTGTAGACGTTCCACCCGTTGTCGGAGATCCGGGCCCAGTCCAGTTGGGAGGGTCTGCCGCTCCACTCCGGGTCCACGTAGACGGGGTAGACGGTGGTCTTGGAGGCAAGCAACTTCTGGTCTAGACCGAGTAGTTGCTGGCCGGGCTTGAGGTTCACGTGGACCTGCGCGCGGTGGTTGCCGACCCTACCCGCCGCCCGGTGCTGGGCTCGTGCGGACGAAACGGTCTTGGCATGTGCCAGAGGGCGCTGTGCGGCTTTCTGTCCTGCACTGTCCCACATCAGCGCGGTGTCACTGTGGAAGACGGTCTCGCTCGTGTGCTTGTCGGTGGCCTGCACACCACCGTCGGCGGTGGGGGAGAGCTTGAGGCCGGACGAGGTCGTGTTGAGCGCGAGACCTTTCAAACGCAGATCGGCTGCGGCGTTGGGGGTCTTGACCACCAGGATTGAGGAGTAACCGGAGGCGTCCGCGGTCAACTGGAGATCGACATCAGGCGATACGTCCGGGTACGTGGCGGTGTCACCGGAGACTACTGGCCTGGGCAGGGCGGTCGGCCAGGAGAAGGCCAGCCTGTCGGCTCCGCTGCGCAGGGCGACCAGCGTGCCGGAGCCGCCATCGGAGAACGTCACGTCCGTGACGGCGGCTTTGGGTCCCCAGGTCCCGTTGGCGTGCTGTACCAGGGTGGTGTCGATGGGGACCCATTTCCCCTGCTGCAGGGTGCGCTGGGGCATGGACGAGTCGGTCCGGGTGAAGGTGCCATCCGGGTTGGCCGCCACCTGAGTGCCCGTGCCCGTGAGCGCATCGATGGTCACTGGCTGGCCAGTGGCTTTCGCTCGCGCGGACGCCCACTCTGTGGCGTTGAGACTGCGGGTGGAGGACGGTGAGTCGTCGCTCTTGGAGGCGGTCTTGGATGAGCGGCTCGGCGCGTCCAACGGCGCGGCGTGAGCGGGGGCGGTTGCGGCCAGTGATCCGGCTGCCAGGGCGGCGACAACAGCGGCGACGATTGGTCTCGACGCAGAGTGTCTGGCACGCAGAGGTGTGCGAGAGGCGGACATGTGAGGTCGGAGTCCTTCGCAGGTGTCGTGCGGTTCCCCCCGTGGGCCCCGCGCCGTTGTGCATTCTGTGGGGCCGGTGTGAAGGCGGTCCATCATGAACTGATCGACAAGTGCCCGCATGGAGTCCACTTTTGACGAATACGGGTCAACTTGCCTTCCGCTTTGTGGTGTTCCTTTGCTTTTCCTCTGGAGAAGCTTTGCTTTCGGGGTTGAGTTCAGGACCTAGCGTGATCGTGTGCGGGGGATGTGATCGACGTGTGCCTCCGCTGTGACGTGCACTCAAGTCTCCTAATTTGCAGTCGAGTTGGGTGACTCTGAGACCGGGGAGGGGACGCACAGCATGGCGCGGATTTCGGCATGGAGCCGCGGGCGGGCGGCGTGGACGGCCCGGAGGATTCGGAACACGGCAACGGTGGCGGTCGGTGCCTTGCTGGTGGGTCTGCTGCCTGCCGGTGTTGCTACGGCCGCATCTTCGGAGCAGCGGCATGTGACGGCTCCTGCGGCGCCGCAGAACAAGCGGGTCCCGTTGGTTCACTCCAGACCCGGGTGGGGCTCCCACGCGAAGCGTTTCAAGCACTTCGATCCCAGCGGCCATACGAAGCTCCCCGAAGCGGGTAGTGCCATAGTCGATCTGCCGATCGGTGCCGGCTCCGCGAGGCTTACCGCCAAGGCGACCGAGGTGCGGGCCAAGGGCACGCCTGTCCTGTTGGGTGAGGTGGCAGGAGCGGGGTCCAAAACGGCCGCCCTTACCGGATCGCAACAGGTGCGGGTGACCGTGCTGGACCAGAAGTCCGCGCGAGCGGCAGGCGTGCACGGTGTGCTCTTCACTCTGCGGCGCACCAGCCCGGGGGGCGGAAAGGTCGCCCTGCAGGTCGATGATTCCTCGTTCCGTTACGCCTTCGGCGGTGACTTCGCCTCGCGCTTGCACCTGGTCCAGCTCCCCACCTGCGCCCTGACCACACCGAAACTGCCGAAGTGCCAGACCCAGAGCGCGGTGCACACCTCCCCCGGAACGCCGTTGTCCGCCCAGATCACCGTTCCTGGTCCAAGGGCGGCCGTGGCGAGTGTCGTAGGTTCGGCCCGTTCGGCGACGGCGTCCGCCGGTACGACGGTCGTCATGGCGGCCGCCGCGGGCACGTCGGGTTCCTCGGGTGACTACTCGGCTACCAGCCTGTCACCGGGAGGCTCCTGGTCGGTCTCCGGCAACACCGGTGCGTTCACCTACAGCTACCCGATCTCGGTGCCGCCGGCGATCGGCGGCACGGTCCCGAACGTCGACCTCTCCTACAACTCTTCCAGCCAGGATGCGCGCACCGAGGGGACCAACAACCAGTCCTCGTGGCTGGGTGACGGCTGGAGCTCGGCCGAGAACTACGTCGAGCGCACGTACAAGTCCTGCCAGGACGACCCGTCGTCCGGGGCTCCGGACAACGACGGTGACCAGTGCTGGGCGGGGCAGATCCTCACGCTCTCGCTGAACGGCAAGTCCACCGAGGTCGTCTACGACGACTCGACGAAAACCTTCCACCCCGTCGACGACAGCTCCACAATCAAGATTGAGGACCTGACCGGTGCCACGAACGGCACAAAGAACGGCGAGTACTTCAAGGTCACCGAAGGAGGCGTGCAGTACTTCTTCGGCCGCAACCGCCTGCCGGGCTGGACCAGCGGCAAGGACGAGACGAAGTCCGTGTGGACCGAACCGGTCTACCACGCGCACAGTGGCGTCTCCGACTGCCCGGACAGTACCGACTTCGCCGCCACCTCCTGCACACTCGGCTACCGCTTCAACCTCGACTACGTGGTCGATACCCACAGCAACGCCACCGCCTGGTACTACTCCCCGGAAACGGGCTACTACGGCGCGGACATGAAGAACACCGCCGTCGCCTACACCCGCGGCGGCACCCTGTCCCGAATCGACTACGGCATGACCGCCTCGACGATCTACTCGGCCACCGCACCGGAGCAGATCGTCTTCGACGCCTCCGCCGAACGCTGCATCGCGGGCACACCGTCCGGGAACACCTGCGCGGACAGCCAGTTCACCACGGCCAATGCGGCCTACTGGCCGGACGTACCGGTGGACCTGAACTGCACCTCGGGCTCGACGAACTGCACCAACCACGGCCCCAGCTTCTGGTCCCGTAAGCGCCTGACCTCGATCACCACCCAGATCCAGACGGGCGGTGCGACCCAGCAGGTCGACCAGTACACCTTCACCCAGTCCTTCCCCGACGGCGGCGACCACGCCCCCACCCTGTGGCTCGACTCCATCAAGCGCACCGGTCTGGACACCCTGGGCGGCGCCACGAGCAGTTCCTCGACCCCGGCGGTGAGCTTCGACCCGCCGCTGCAGCTGCCCAACCGGGTCGGGACGATCCCGCAGATGCCGCTGATGTACCACGACCGGATCCAGGTGGTCACCACCGAGGCCGGCGCGCAGACGACGGTCGCCTATGACCGCCCCAACTGCTCCAAGGCACCGGCGAGCGATCCCAACGATCCGACGGACGCTGCCGCCAAGACCTTCGCCTCCACCAACACGTTGTCGTGCTTCCCGGTGTACTGGACCCCGGACGGGCAGCCAGCGCCGTGGATGGACTGGTTCTACAAGTACAAGGTCTCCTCGGTCCTCACCGTGGATCCGCACAACTCGTATCAGGACGGCACCCAGCCCAAGCTGGAGACGGACTACGCCTACAAGGGCAACCCCGGTTGGCACTACGACGACAACGAGACCGTCAAGGCCAAGAACCGCACCTGGGGCCAGTTCCGGGGCTACCCCGAAGTGGACGTCACCACCGGTGACACCACCGTCCTCCACTACACCGACAAAGTCGCGGTCCACGACCAGAAGACGCTGACGAAGACGTACTACTTCCTGGGCATGAACGGGGACACGCTGCCCGGGGGCAAGACCCGCTCGGTTCCGCCGCTGGCCAGCCAGGACGGAGCCACCTCGGTCGCCGACGACGACGCCCTGGCGGGGCAGACCTTCGAGACCGACACCTACACCAGCGCCACAGGCAGCCTGGACAAGGCCGAGGTCACCGTGCCCACCATCATCGGCCCCACAGCCAGCCGGAGCCGCGGCGGTCTGCCGGACCTCACGGCGCAGATGGTGCGCCCCAGCAAGACGCTGACCCGGCAGGCCGTGTCCTATGGGTGGCGCAAGACCGAGACCGACACGTTCTACAACACGGTCCTGGGCAAGTCGACCGCGGGCATGGCCGTGCAGGTCGACGACCGAGGCGAGACCACTGCAAGCGACAACGTCGCCAAATGCACCTACAACCGCTACCTCACAGGCAGCGCCGACACCCTGGTGCTGGCCGCCGAGACCCTCACCACGGCCCAGGACTGCTCGACCGCGGGCGCCATCCCCAGCGGCACCCTGATCTCAGACACCCGCACCTCCTACGACGGCAACGGCTTCACCTACGACGGCGACGGGCAGAAGAACCCCGCCCTTCCCACGACAGGTGACGCCACTCTCGTCCAGGGAGCGTCCGACGCGAGCGGCGCCACCGCGACCGCCTTCGTCGACAAGACCGCCACCACCTACGACTCCTACGGCCGTACGACGAAGGTCATCCGCACCCCCAACTCCACGTCGCCGAACGGCAAGAGCCTCGCCCAGAGCGTCTTCACCTCTTACACCCCCGCCACCGGTGCGCTGCCCACCAGCAGCACGACCATCACCCAGGTCACCCCCGGGGTGGACTGCTCGACGGTCACCGCATCCTCCTTGGACTGCCAGGTCGCCAGCACCACCCTGGACCCGGCCCGGGAACTGCCCACCGCCAAAACCGACGTGGCCGGCAAGCTCACCTCGCTCACCTACGATGCGCTCGGCCGCCTGACCGGGGTGTGGCTGCCCAACGAGATCAGAGCCAACGGCGCACCGGCGAACACCACCTACACCTACAGCATCTCCCAGTCGAACCCGACGGTCGTCGCCTCCAACGCACTTCTGGACAAAGGCAGTTACCAGACCAGCGAGACGCTGTACGACGCGATGCTGCGGCCGCTACAGGTCCAGAAGGCCGGGGAGAACTCCAGCACCATCGTCACGGACACCCAGTACGACTCCCACGGCTGGACGGTCCTCACCAATAACGCCTTCGCCGTGTCCGGCAGTCCTCGCAGCGTGCCGTACCCGGTCCCCCAAACCTCCGCGCCCGACACCACCGTTACCGACTACGACGGAGAAGGCCGGGCCGACCTGGTCACCGAGGAAGCCTTGGGAGTCAAGACCTGGAACACCACCACTGCCTACACCGGGGACAAGACCACCGTCCTGCCGCCCAAGGGGGGCGTGCCCTCCACCACGGTCGTCGACGCGCGCGGCCAGACCACCGAACTGGACCAGTACACCGCCCCACCCACCGTGTCCGGGTCCGCGGCCGCCGGATTCACCACCACCGGCGGCAGCCCTTCCGCCACCACCTACCAGTACACGGCCGCCGGTCAACAACACCAGGTCACCGGCCCCGACAAAACGGTCTGGACGTTCGACTACGACCTGCTGGGACGCAAGAAATTCCAGAACGACCCGGACACGGGCGGGAGCCACTACGGGTACGACGACGCCGGCAACCTGATCTCCACCACCGACGCCAAGCAGGTCGAACTCGACTACACCTACGACCTCCTCGGCCGCAAGCTCACCGCCACCGACAAAGCCAAGTCCAACTTCCAGTTCGCGTCCTGGACCTACGACACCCTGCGCATCGGCCTGCCGACCTCCTCCACCCGCTACGTCCAGGGCACCACAGGCGGCTACACGGTCGCCACCACCGGCTACACCAGCCTCGGCAAGCCGACCGGTACCAAGATCACCCTGCCGACGTCCGAAGCCCCACTGCCTGCGACCTACACCACGACCTATTCCTACACGACCCGCGACCAGCTGCTCGCCTCGCAGAGCGATCCCCGGACCCAGGGACTGAGCAACGAGACCATCAGCTACGACCGCGACGCACTGGGCAATCCGAACAACACCAAGAGCAGCGCATTCCTCTATGTCAACGGGACCGTGTACACCGACTACGGTCAGCCGTCCCGGGTCATCATGGGGGCCTCGACCAACCCGGCCACGATCACCTACGACTACGACGACCAGACCCTCCGGCTGACGGAACGTGTGGTCAACCGGACGCAGGCGCCCGGTCCGACGGTCGACGACACCAAGTACACCTATGACGCCTCCGGCAACCCCACCTCCACCATCGACCAGCAGTCGGAGACTGGCAACACCGTCACCGACCAGCAGTGCTACGGCTACGACGCCCTGGACCGGCTCACCGACGCCTGGACGGCCAACAACTGCAACGTCAACCCGCCGACCAGCAGCACCCTCACCACGACACCCGGCTCCTACTGGCAGACGTTCAACTACGACGCCATCGGCAACCGCCATCAGAGCATCGACCACGCCATCGGCACCACCGGCAGCACCGTCACCACCACCTACGCCGATGGCTGCACCGCCAACTGCAATTCAACCGGCATCCAGCCCCACACTCTGACCGCCACCACCGGCGGTACCAATCCAACGACGTTCAGCTACGACGAAGTCGGCAACCTCCATACGCGCACCCCCACCACCGGCCCGGGCCAGACCCTGACCTGGGACGACGAGGGCCACCTGGCCGAGGTGGACACCACCGGCGCCAGCCCCACCAGCACCAAGTACCTCTACGACGCCGACGGTAACCAGCTCATCCGCCGCGACTCCGGCCAGACCACGCTCTTCGCCGGCGACACCGAGATCGTCGTCGACACCAGTGTCACCCCCAACACCCTGCTGGGCGCTGTGCGCATGTACAGCCACGGTGGCACGGGCGCCCCCGTTGCCATGAACTCCAGCCTCCCCGGTGGCGGACTCAAATACCTCTTCAACGATCCCCACGGCACGTCGACCTTGGCGATGGACGCCAGCACCCAGCAGGTCTCCCGCCAGCAGTACACCCCCTACGGGCAGCCACGCGGCAGCGCCAACACCGTGACGTGGCCCGACCCCACCCACTCCTACCTCGGCAAGCCGCAGGACAAGAACACCGGCTACACCGATGTAGGTGCCCGCAAGTACGACCCCACCCTCGGCAGCTTCATCAGCGCCGACCCTGTCTTCGACGCATCCAGCCCCCAAGAGCTCGGCGGCTACACATACGCAGCCGACAATCCCATCACAGGCGCCGACCCCACCGGCTTGAAGTTCTGCGCTGACGACGCATGCCGGGGCGACTACGTCGACTACCAAGGCCACTACCACCACGTCAAACCTGTCAAATCGCCCGATAAAACCCAAAGCTCATCCGGAGACGGAGACGGAGGTGGAGGCGGGTGGGGCTGGGTCAGCACCGTGGTCCACACCGTGGTCGACCAGACCAAGAAGACGGTCGTCGACATGGTGGCATCCCCTTACCGCCAGTACGAAGCGGACAAGCAGTGTTTCACCAGCGGCGACAACTGCACGCAGATTCTGTCCCAGATGGACCCCAGCTTCGCCGCCTCCAACGCGATAGTGAGTCGTGGATCTGAGATCTACGGCGACTTCACGCACGGAAGAACCGCCGAAGGCACCGGAAAGCTCCTGTTCGACGCGGCCGCGCTCCTCGCCACGCGGGGTGCCGGCGAAGAGGCCGAAGCCGAAGCTGTGGAAGCCAGGACCGCACCCAAACCCGAGGCTTGCAGCTTCGCCCCCGCCACTCCGGTTCTCCTGGCCCACGGCAAAACCAAACCCATCGGCGACATCAAAGCCGGCGACAAGGTAGAAGCCGCAGACCCCAAGACCGGAAAGCACCAGGGCGCCCGCACCGTCCAGCACGTGTGGATCAACCATGACCACGACCTGCTCGACCTGACCATCCGCTCCAAGAACGGCCACACCGCCACCCTCCACACCACCGCCAACCACCCCTTCTGGGACGACACAACCCACACCTGGGTCGCCGCCGGCCTACTCCACCGCGGAAACGCCCTCAGCACCGCTAGCAACGGTCATGCCTACGTCGTCGCCACCCACCCCACACCCGGCACGGCAAGCCGCTGGAACCTCACGGTCCAGCAACTCCACACGTACTATGTGCTGGCGGGCGGCACGCCGATCTTGGTCCATAACTGCAATGGTGGAACTGCTCCGAATGGAGCTGCCTGCTCCTGCAACGGCTCGACGAACCCCTCTAATGCGGACCTCGTGCAAGCGATTGCCACTCGCGCTCAAGCCCGACTGGGCGGCAGTGGGGCAGTCTCGGGTACTGCTAAGCATGCTTATGCCGACACTCTCCTCACTCGCTACCAGGGCATCTATGGAAATCGTGGTCTTATTACCGAACAAAGCTACTTGGGAGGGGTGTCCGTTCCGAGAGGCACGGCGGGGAGTGCCCGACCAGATGTGTTCGATCCGACCGCTGGTATCGTGTATGACTACAAGTTTGTCAAGAACCCCGGTCAAGGGATCGGAAAGTGGCAAGCGGACAAGAATGTCCTAAACGTCCCGGGCGTGAATCTGACAGTGGAGGTAAACCCGTGAGCAAGGTGGATGCAGCGACCGTCAAACGGGTTACTAAGGACTGGGCGGCTCTGTACCCGGGTTTCGATGTCTGGCGGCCTTTGAGACTGCTTAGGCGTATTGGCCCTGTGCTTCAAGGGGTCACGCTCGACCGATCTACCTCGGGCGATGCGTACTTCCCGACCGTGCACATCCATGCTCTCACCCGAGAGTTTCCAGTCATCTCCCTGACTCTTGGCCAGCGTCTCGTCACGAGCTCAGGGGTGCAGGAGGCCGTTACTTTCTCTCGCCACGTGGAAGACTACTCTGACGCTGCTAGGCGACTGACCGAGCAGGCGCGGTTGAGTTTGGATTTGCCGCCGACGGTTGAGGACGTCGTCCGCGAGTTGCGCGCCTTTGCGGTCTCTCGGCAAGCCCAAGGTGGCCCGCCTGCGGTGAATGAAGTTGAGGACAGCGTCCTCATCCCTGCGGCAAGTGGCTCAGTTGATATTGCCAAGGAGAGCATTCAGCTCGCACAGGAGCTTCTGAGGAAGTGGCCTAAGTCGCGACTTCCGATTAATTGGACCTCGGGAGATGAATGGCTTGAGGGGCTATCGGCAAAGGTTGGGAATGTTGATTCACTCCATGAGGTTGTCGACGGCCAGATCGCCTTTCATAAACTTGCAAAAGTGCGGCAGGAATAGCCCTTGGTGGGGAAAGGAGGCCCCGTCGGAATGACTTTCCGACGGGGCCTCTGGGGTTTGACGGCAGTAGTTGACGCTGAGGTTGAAAGGGCGGGGTGACAGCGTTACGGAGGTTCCAGTGCCAGTCCGGTCCCGGCGATGAAGCCGTCGAGTACTTCGGGTCGGCGTTGAATGCCGCGTAAGCGGTTCTTCATGAGCGGGGTGCGAGGTTGGCCAGGGACTTCTTCATGTGGGCCCAGACGCCTTCGACGGGGTTGAGGTCTGGCGCGTAGGGCGGGAGCTTGACGATGGTCAGCCAGTCGCTGTTGCGCTCGCAGAACTCCCGCAAGGGCTTGGCGTGGTGGGTGCTGGCGTTGTCCCAAACCACGATCAGCGGGACATCGCCGAGCTGCCGACGGGCAGCGGCCAGCAGGTCCGCGAACTCGCGGGCCCGAAAGCCCTTCTTCTCGCCGGTACGGCCCCGGTACGTCTGGGTCCGGTAGACCAGGCGGGTCTCGTGGCCCGGCCTGACGCAGATCATCCCGGCCATCAGGACCCGGCCCGAACCCTTTCCCACCACTTTGACCAGCGGCGTCCTGCCCTGCCTTGACCACGTGCGGCCCTTGCCGGGCTTCAGGTCCTGCCCGGCCTCGTCCTCGAAGAGGATCCACGCGCCCAGGAGCTGGGCCATCCTCTTACCCGTGACCACTGCTCCGTCCGCCACCTGGCTACTGCCCGCTCATCGCGCTCGACGGCCCTGTGCGCGGGGACCTGCGGCGACCAGCCCAGTCGGTGCAGCAGCTACGACACCCCACGCGGGGTGTACCGGTAGCCGAACAGGCGATGGATCAGCTCCGCGACCCTCGCCAGGGTCCACCGCTGGTCCTCTGTCCAGCCGTGCGCCGCAGGCCCCGCCTCCAGCTCGGCCTGCAGTCGTTCCGCCTGGGCATCGCTGAGCTGACACGGGAAGCCGCCGGGCCCCTTGGAGGCCAGAGCCCCGCTACCGCCCTCGCGCCAGGCGGCGTGCCAGGCGTACGCCGACTTCCGCGACACCCGTAACCTGCGGGCCACCTCCGGCGGCCGCACGCCTCGCTCGAACATCTCCGCGGCCTCGAAGCGCACTGCCTCACGCTTCGCCCGCCCCGCAGCGGTCAGGCCGCCGCCATCCGCATACCTCATGACGAGGATCTAGCACCGCCAACGCCCGCTGTCACCCCCACCCTTTCAACCTCAGATGCTGGCCCAGGACGTGGAACGACGTGAACCGGCCCTGCCCGACCGAACCGACCATCGTTGGATGGCGTCCCGTTAAGTGGTGTAGCCGGGCAGGGGCACGGAACGCGCGGGTGTCTGCTCGGGGCGTGCATCCGCTGGCGGTGCACGCTCCCTGAACAAGGGCAGGCCATCGCGCAAGTCTCCCTGGTGAACGGGCAGTTCAACCGGAGGAGCACGCGATGGCCTTATCCCAGTCTGAGCTGATGCGGCTGCTTGAGTCACTACGTCGGGCCGACGGAGTTGAAGCAATCAGCGTGGTGTGCGAGCGCATCCTGCAGGAGTTGATCGAGGCCGAGGCCACCGACGTGATCGGTGCCGCGCCGCGCGAGCACGCCGAGACCCGCACGACCTGGCGCAACGGCCACCGGGAGAGGCTGCTGACCACGCAGGCCGGTGACCTGGACCTGAAGATCCCGAAGGTGCGCAGCGGGTCGTTCTTCCCGTCGTTGCTGGAACGCCGGCGGCGGATCGACCGGGCGCTGTTCGCGGTGGTGATGGAGGCATACGTGCACGGGGTCTCGACCCGCTCGGTCGATGACCTGGTCAAAGCACTCGGCGCGGACAGCGGGATCTCCAAGTCCGAGGTCTCCCGCATCTGCGGTGAGCTGGACGAAGAACTGACCGCGTTCAAGGAACGGCCGCTGGACCACTCCGTCTTCCCCTACGTCTTCCTTGACGCCACCTACTGCAAGGCCCGGGTCAACCACCGGATCGCCTCGCAGGCCGTGGTCATCGCCACGGGCATCTCCGCCACCGGGCACCGCGAGATCCTCGGGCTGATGGTCGGCGACAGTGAATCGAAGCCGTTCTGGACGAGGTTCCTGCGCTCGCTGCGGGCACGCGGCCTGGACAACGTGCAGCTGGTCATCTCCGACAGCCACAGTGGTCTGGTGGCAGCGATCCGCACCGTCTTCCTCGGCGCGGCCTGGCAAAGGTGCCGGGTTCACTTCGTCCGGGACGTCTTTTCGGTGATCGAGAGGGGTTCTGGGGAGATGGTCGCCGCCACCATCCGCACCATCTTCGCGCAGACCACCGGCGGGCAGGTGCGCAGCCAGCTGAACGTGGTCGCCGACATGCTCGGACGGCAGTTCCCGCAGGTCAAGTCGATGCTGGTGCCGCGACCGACATCACCGCGTTCGCCGACTTCCCGCCGGCGCACTGGAAGAAGATCTGGTCGACCAACCCGCTGGAGCGGCTGAACCGGGAGATCAAACGCCGGGCCGATGTCGTCCAGGTCTTCCCCAACCCCGCCGCCCTGGACCGGCTCGCCGCCGCGGTCCTGGCCGAACTCCACGACGAGTGGCAGGTCTTCGACCGCCGCTACCTGTCGGAAGCCTCCATGGCCGAACTCTTCGCCACCAAGCCGACCGAACCAGAACCGCAGATCACCCCACAACCGGAACCGAAAGAGCTGCCGTGACTACACCACCCCGCGGGACATGACCGCGTGGAGGGCACCGGCACCTTCGGCGCGGGCCTGTCCCGCTACCTGCTGGCCCAGCAGATTCAAGTCTTCGAAGTGAACCGACCCGACCGGTCGGCTCGCCGACTGCTCGGGAAGTCGGACCCGCTCGACGCTCAGGCCGCAGCGCGGGCCGTGCTCAGCGGTCGTGCCCGGGCCCGGGCCAAGTCCGGCGATGGTCCGGTGCACAGCGCCCGGATCTTCAAGCTGGCCAAGGACTCCGCGGTCAAGGCCCGTACCCAGGCGATCAACCAGCTCAAAGCCGTCCTGGTCATCGCCGATCCCGCCCTGCGGGAACGACTGTCCAGCCTCGGCAACGCCGAGCTGTTCCGCACCTGCGCGCGCCTCGGGCCAGGCGACGGCGAGGACGGCGAGAACGCGGTGGCCCAGGCCACCCACATGACCCTGAGGGCCTGACCCGGCTCGTCGAACGTCACGCCCCACAGCTGCTCGTACCGGTGGGTATCGGTCCGGACAGCGCCGTCACTCTCCTGATCACCATGGGGGACAATCCCGAGCGGCTGAACACCGAAGCGTCCTTTGCTGCCCTTTGCGGAGTCAGCCCCGTCGAGTACTCCTCCGGCCGACGGCGCACGCGTCGGCTCAACCACGGCGGCGACCGCCAGGCGAACGCCGCCCTGCACCGCATCGTGTTCACCCGCCTGCGCCACGACCCGCGCACTCAGGCGTACTACGAACGCCGCACCCAGGAGGGCAAGACCCGACGCGAGATCATCCGATGCCTCAAGCGGTATACCGCCCGTGAGGTATTCAACCTGGTCAGACCGGTTTCCCTCGCCCCCGCGTTATAGGGGCGTCCGTGAGACGTGAGAGGGTCTGGGGCGTGAGTGAGACACCCCCGAACACCCTGCAATACCGCTTTGACGGGCCAGAAGACGCTCCGGTCCTGATCCTGGGTCCCTCACTGGGTACCACATGGCACATGTGGGACCGGCAGATCCCGGAGCTGACCCAGCAGTGGCGGGTCTTCCGGTACGACCTGCCCGGGCACGGCGGCGCGCCCGCGCACCCGGCCGGTTCCGTCGCCGAGCTGACCGCCCGGCTGCTGCTCACCCTCGACTCCTTCGGCATCCAGCGCTTCGGCTACGCGGGCTGTGCGCTCGGCGGTGCCGTCGGCATGGAGCTGGCCCTGCGGCACCCGGAGCGGATCGCCTCGCTCGCGCTGGTCGCCGCCTCGCCCCGGTTCGGGACGGCGGACGAGTTCCGCCAGCGCGGGGTGATCGTGCGGACCAACGGCCTCGACCCGATCGCCCGGACCTCGCCCGACCGCTGGTTCACCGGCGGTTTCGCCGCCGCGCAGCCCGCCATCACCGAGTGGGCCGTGCAGATGGTGCGCACCACCGACCCCGGCTGCTACATCGCCGCCTGCGAGGCGCTGGCCGGCTTCGACGTACGGGCGGAGCTCGGCCGGATCGGCGTGCCGACACTCGTCCTGGTCGGCTCGGACGACCAGGTCACCGGCCCCGCCGAGGCCCGTACCCTGGTCGCCGGGATTCCGGACGCCCGGCTCGCGGTGGTACCCGGCGCCTCCCACCTGGTCCCGGTCGAGCAGCCCGCCGCCGTCACCGACCTCCTCGTCCGGCACTTCTCCACCGCCTGGCAGCCCGCCTTCGACTCCACCACCGGCCAGATGGCCGTCCCGGTCGCCCCCGCCCAACCGGCGCTCGCCACCGGACCCCAGGTCGTGCTCCAGCCCGCGCCCCAGGTGGCACCGCAGGTCAAGCCGATCGCCGAGATCGCCCCGGCCGCCGCGGCACCGCAGCCGTACGGCCGGCCCGACCCGTACGACGCGGGGCTGAAGGTCCGCCGGGAGGTGCTCGGGGACGCGCACGTGGACCGGACGCTGGCGCAGGCCGACGACTTCTCCGGGGACTTCCAGGACCTCGTCACCCGCTACGCCTGGGGCGAGATCTGGGACCGGCCCGGACTCGACCGGCGTGCGCGCAGCTGTGTCACGCTCACCGCGCTGGTCGCGGGCGGCCACCTGGAGGAGCTGGGCTTCCATGTCCGGGCTGCCCTGCGCAACGGCCTGACCCCGGACGAGATCAAGGAAGTGCTCCTCCAGGCGGCGGTGTACTGCGGGGTGCCGGCGGCGAGCAGCGCCTTCCGGGTCGCCCAGCAGGTCATCCGCGAGGAGACCACTCCTGAGGAGTCCTGACAGCTGCCAAGGAGTGAGGGTTTCTCCTGGGGGCTACCAAAGGCTCCTGAGGACTGAGAGGCGTCCTGGGGGCAGGATGGACACCATGAAGCTCACCAAGAAGTCGCATTCGTGCGTGCGGCTGGAGAAGGACGGGCGCACGCTCGTCCTCGACCCCGGCGGGTTCAGCGAACCGGACGCGGCCGTCGGCGCGGACGCGATCCTGGTCACGCACGAACACCCCGACCACTTCGACGAGGGCCGGCTGCGGGCGGCGCTGGAGGCCGACCCCGCCACCGAGGTGTGGACCCTGAAGTCCGTCGCCGACCGGCTCGCGGCCGCCTTCCCGGGCCGGGTGCACACCGTCGGCCACGGCGACGCGTTCACCGCGGCCGGCTTCGACGTCCAGGTGCACGGCGAACTGCACGCGGTGATCCACCCGGACATCCCGCGCATCACGAACGTCGGCTACCTGATCGACGACGGCAGGCTTTTCCACCCCGGCGACGCCCTCACCGTCCCCGACCGCCCCGTGGAGACGCTGATGCTCCCGGTGATGGCCCCCTGGAGCAAGATCTCCGAGGTCATCGACTACGTCCGCGAGGTGAAGCCGCAGCGCGCCTACGACATCCACGACGCGCTGCTCACCGATCTCGCCCGGCCGATCTACGACAGCCAGATCGGCGCCCTCGGCGGCGCGGACCACCGGCGGCTGGACCCGGGGGCCTCGGCGGAGGTCTGAGGCAGGTTGTCAGAGGGGCCCGGTAGGTTGTCAGGCATGCGCATCGCGACCTGGAACGTGAACTCGATCACCGCCCGCCTGCCGAGGCTCCTGGCCTGGCTGGAGAGCAGCGGCACCGACGTGCTCTGCCTCCAGGAGGCCAAGGTCGCCGAGGAGCAGTTCCCGTTCGGGCCGCTGCGCGAGCTGGGCTACGAGGCGGCGGTCCACGCCACCGGCAGGTGGAACGGCGTGGCGGTGCTCTCCAAGGTCGGCCTGGAGGACGTCGTCAAGGGCCTGCCGGGCGACACGGGCTACGACGGCGGCGTGGAGCCCCGCGCGATCTCGGCGACCTGCGGCCCGGTCCGCGTCTGGTCGGTGTACGTGCCCAACGGCCGCGAGGTGGACCACCCGCACTACGCGTACAAGCTCCAGTGGTTCGAGGCGCTCAGGGCCGCGGTGGCCGGTGACGCGGGCGGCAGCCGCCCCTTCGCGGTCCTCGGTGACTACAACGTGGCGCCGACGGACGACGACGTCTTCGACACCGCCGCCTTCGAGGGCCTCACCCACGTCACCCCGGCCGAGCGGGCCGCCCTGGCGGCCCTGCGCGAGACCGGCCTGTCCGACGTGGTCCCGCGGCCCCTGAAGTACGACCACCCGTACACCTACTGGGACTACCGCCAGCTCGCCTTCCCCAAGAACCGGGGCATGCGCATCGACCTGGTGTACGGCAACGAGCCGTTCGCCAAGGCCGTCAAGGACGCCTACGTCGACCGTGAGGAGCGCAAGGGGAAGGGCGCGTCCGACCACGCGCCGGTAGTGGTGGACCTGGAGGTGTGAGTGTCAACCTGGGACCATGAACATCCCCTTCCTGGGCAACAGGCACGACCGGACCGGTGACCTCCCCCACACCGCGGACCCCGAGCTGCTCGCGGAGTGCGAGTTCCTGCGCGCCCAGGCGGCCGAGGAGGGTGTCGTGCTCGACGACACCCCGGCCTCGCTGGAGGCACTCGACCAGCTGCTGCCGCGCTGGCGGGACGACGAGGAGACCCTGACCTGGCTCGGCACGGACGCAGGCCTGTACCTGGGCACCGTCCTGGTCCGGACCGTGTCCGGCGCGCGGTGGGAGATCCACGCGGACGGGGAGGCGGTCGTACGGCTCTCGTCCGGGCGGGAGTTCGAGGTGGTCGAGGCCGGCCACGCGTGGGCGGAGAGCGGTGCCCCCGAGCTCTCGCAGCTGTACGCGGAGGTCGCCGAGGCCTGATCGGCGGCCGGGGCCCGGGCCGGGCGTCCGGCCGCGGGCCCCACATAAGTACGGCGTAAATACGGCTTATGCGGGAGAGGCGCGTGTCGCGGCGAAGGACCGCTCGCGGCCGGATAGTTTGCGCCGTCGGACCCACCGTCCACGCCCCCGCCCCCCCACGAGGAGTTCGTCCATGCCGGGAAACCGACCGCGCCGAACCTCGACTACGATGTGCCGTTCATCCCTGTGGTGATGGTGATCTCGCCGATCGCACCGGGATGTACCTGTTGCTCTCGTGGTTCGCCGGCCGGGTGGACGGGAGCGGCAGCCAGGGCCAGGCCCGGCCGGCGGCAGCCGGAGATCACTGCTCGCGCAGCGGAACGGACACGTACGACGGGTCGTTCACCGGCGAGGAGAAGGTCAGCTGCGCGCCGGACGGGTTGTGCTCGATGTAGAGCGGGTCGACCGTGTCGATCACCAGCGCGAGCCGGTGGCCGGCCGGGACGTCGTAGGCCGTGGCGAACAGGTCCAGGTCCACGTCGAACGCCTTGCCGGGCGTCCGGTCGTACCACGTGTACGGCGCGTTGCTGACCAGCTTGCCGAGGCCGAGCGGGCCCACGTCGTACAGGTAGGCGACGAGGGTGCCGCTCTCCTTGGTCGGGGTCAGGGTGGTGTGCAACCGGGCGATGCCGCGGACCTGTTGGGCACTGCCGTACCGCTCGGACTGCCAGACGGCCGCCCAACGGCGGGGCAGCAGCGGGATCGAGGCGACCGGCGGCAACTTGGCGACCTGGTCGAGGAGTCCGGAGAGCAGCACCACCCCGCCGTCCGCGCCCGAGTCGACGTTTGCGTGGATGGTGGTGGAGCCGGCGAGGTCGAGCTTGCGGCGCGTGGCGCCCACCGACTTCCAGTCCGGGTACCCCTCGTAGCCGTCGTCGGTACGGGCCTTGAGCTGGACCGGCTGCTCGCGGTCGATGCCGTTGTCCACGCCCCTGAGGTAGTGGTCGAACCAGCGCTCGGTGTCGGTCCACACGTCGTTGGGCAGCCCGAGCAGGCCGGTCAGTTCGGCGGTGGCGTGGTCACCGGGGCGCAGCTCCAGGCGCTTCGGTCCCGTCAGTTTGCCGTAGAAGTCGGCGTACTGGTTGGCCGGGAAGATGCTGTCGCTCCATGCGTTGGCCATGAACAGGGCCGCGCCGTTCTTGTTCAGCTGGTCCACGTAGGTCGCGACGGAACGTTTCGCTCCCCAGTCCATCATGGCCTGTTCCCGGTCCAGGTTCGAGGCGTAGAAGTCCTTGAAGACCTGCCGGACTTCGGGGCTCTCGCGCCCGGTGAGGGTCGCCGAGCCGTCCAGGAGGGCCGCCGCCTCCACGTGCTGGGTGCGGCCCGAGTAGATCGAGTCGATCAGGTCGGTCCAGCCGCTGAGCGCGCCGACCGCCTTGATCCGCTTGTCGTGCGCGGCGGCCAGCAGGCTGATCCCGGCGCCGTACGACACCCCCGCGATGCCGATGTGCCGGGGATCGGCGTCGGTGTGGGCGAGGGCCCAGTCGATGACCTTGGAGGCGTCCGCCACGTCCGGCGGGCCGGCCACTTCTATCCGGCCGCCTGACTGCCAGAACCCGCGCACGTTGTAACTGAGCACGATGTACCCGGCGTCCGCGAGCTTCTGGGCCTGGGCCAGGTACTCGACCTGGGGGAGGGACCAGCTCGTGGGCAGCACGATGAGCGGATAGCGGTGCCCGGCGCCGGCGTCGGCGCCCGTGGGCGTGACGACGTTCGCCTTCAGGACCGTGCCGCCGTCGCCGGTGATGTCGACGAAGCGGACCGGGTCGGCGGCCCGGGCGGCCGGAGCCAGGCCGACGACGCTACCGGCGATCAGGGCGGCGGCGGCCGCGGCGCCGGAGGTGCGCAGAGCGGTGGTACGACGACCGTGTCCCATCGGTCACTCCTCACTCGTGTCAGTGCAAAGTGACCAGACGGTAACCGCGCCGCCTTACCGGAAGTAACCCGCCGGTAAGTTACGTGCGGGTAAAGATTGTTGAAGTGCGCAGGCACTCAGGAGGCACGGTGCGTGGGCCGTGCGGTCTCGGTCGTCGCCGCCGGCGGCAGCGGCGCCTGTGCGGCCCGGGTGACGTCCGCGACGAGTTCGACCACGTCCGGCCCGTACGCCTGCGAGTTGACGACCTTGAGCAGGAGGACGAAGGAGCCGTTGCCGTGCTTGCGGGCGAGCCGCTCGTGGTTGCGGGCCAGGTAGCGGGTGGCGGCCTGGTTGGTGATCGCCCGCTGCCCGCAGAAGAGGAACACCGGGCGGGCGTCGGGGCGCTGTCCGGCCGTGAGACGGGCGAGCAGGACGTACTCCGTGACCCCGGGGTCCAGCCGGTAGCGCTCGCTGCCGATCTGGAAGGCGCCGCGGTCCGGGCCCGGCTCGGGATCGATGTTGACGCGTATGCCGGGCAGCATGGCCCCCATGTGGGCGAGCATCCGGCGATTCGACCCCGGACCGCCGACACAGAACTCCGTTCGCTCGCCGAACCCCTGCTGCACGTTGTCCTGCGTCACCATCTGGAGGTTCGCCCCGCAGTCCTTGATCAGCGCGGCCAGTTCGAGGAGCGCGAACACGTCGAAGCGGTGGACCGCCGGCTCGGAGGTGGCCGGATCGCGGTTGACGACCAGCAGCGACTCGGAGTTCTCCGGCAGTCCGAAGAAGGCCTGCTTGCGGCGGAGCTTGCGCCGCCAGAGATAGGTGCGGGCCAGCCAGCCGAGCGCGGCGCTGATGCCGGCGGCCACCACACCGAGGACAATGTTGCGCAGGTCGTCATTCATGGGCGCGCATGCTAGCGGGCACCGGTGGCTGGAACGTATCCGTGTTCGAAGTGTGCCAGTCGTATGAAGTGCCCTGAATCCGGCTGTCGGGGGCACGGCCTCGTGGATACGCTGCGCGGACGTTCCCGAACTGGAGGTGCGGATGCGTCGCCCTGTCGCGCGGAAACTCACCGTTCTGGCGGTTTCGGCCGCCGTGGTGTCGGTAGGAGCGGCCGCGCCCCCGGCCGCCTCCGGTGCCAAGGCCGCCCAGAAGACCCCGGTCGCCGTCGGGTACGGCGGCGCGGTCTCCAGCGTCGACGCCGACGCCACCGCCGCCGGGATCGAGGTACTGCGCAAGGGCGGCAACGCGGTCGACGCGGCCGTGGCGACCGCCGCGGCACTCGGCGTCACCGAACCCTACTCGTCCGGTATTGGCGGAGGCGGCTACTTCGTCTACTACGACGCCAGGTCCCGGACCGTCCACACCATCGACGGCCGCGAGACCGCGCCGCTGACGGCCGACTCGAACCTGTTCGTGGAGAACGGCAAGCCGCTGGCCTTCGCCGACGCCGTGAGCAGCGGCCTGAGCGTCGGCACGCCGGGCACCCCGGCCACCTGGCAGTCGGCGCTGAGCCAGTGGGGCACGGAACGGCTCGGCACGGTGCTCAAGCCGGCCGAGCGGATCGCCCGCAAGGGATTCGTCGTCGACGACACGTTCCGCTCGCAGACCGCCGCGAACGAGACCCGGTTCCGGTACTTCCCCGACACGGCCAAGCTGTTCCTGCCGGGCGGGCAGCTCCCGGTGGTCGGATCCACCTTCAAGAACCCCGAGCTGGCCCGTACGTACCAGGAACTGGGGAAGAAGGGGATCGGCGCGGTCTACCGGGGCGACCTCGGCAGGGACATCGTCGCGACCGTCGACGACCCGCCGGTGGACCCGGGCTCCGGATGGAAGGCGCGGGCGGGCCGGCTGTCCCTCAAGGACCTCGCCGCCTACCGCGCGAAGTCGCAGGCGCCGACCGAGACGTCGTACCGCGGGCTGAAGGTGTACTCCATCGCGCCGTCCTCGTCCGGCGGGACCACGGTCGGTGAGGCCCTCAACATCCTGGAGAACACCGACCTCTCGAAGGCCAGTGAGGTGCAGTACCTGCACCACTTCATCGAGTCCAGCCGGATCTCCTTCGCCGACCGGGGGCGCTGGGTCGGCGACCCCGCGTTCGAGAACGTGCCGACGGCCGGTCTGCTGTCCCAGCGGTACGCCGACCAGCGGGCCAAGCTGATCAGCGACGACGCCGTGCTGACCAGCCCGGTCGCACCGGGCGACCCCAACGACCCGGGCTCGACGGGGACGGCGGCGCCGACCACGTACGAGGGGGAGAACACGACGCACCTCACCGTCGCCGACAAGTGGGGCAACGTCGTCTCCTACACGCTGACCATCGAGCAGACCGGCGGCAGTGCGATCACCGTTCCCGGGCGGGGGTTCCTGCTCAACAACGAACTGACCGACTTCTCGTTCACCCCGGCGAACCCCGCGGTGCACGACCCGAACCTGCCCGGGCCGGGCAAGCGGCCGCGGTCCTCCATCTCGCCGACGATCGTGCTCGACAAGGCGAACCGGCCCGTGGTCGCGGTCGGTTCGCCCGGTGGGGCGACCATCATCACCACCGTGCTCCAGGTGCTGACCGAGTTCCTCGACCGGCACCTGCCGCTGGTGGACGCGATCGCGGCACCGCGGGCCTCGCAACGGAACGCCGCCAGGACCGAGTTGGAACCGGCGCTGTACAACGACTCCGTGCTGAGGGGGAAGTTGGAGGCGATCGGGCACTCGTTCTCGTTGAACCCGGAGATCGGGGCGGCCACCGGGGTGCAGCGGTTGCCGGGTGGGAAGTGGCTGGCGGCGGCGGAGACCGTACGGCGCGGCGGCGGCTCGGCCGCCGTGGTGCGGCCCGCGCCGTAGCGCGGAGGCAGCAGGACCTAGAGAGGGGATGCTTTCCGCGGGCGGAATTCCAGGCGGCCGTCCGCGGTGTCCACGGTCACCTCACTGCCCTCCGTGATCGTGCCGTCCAGGAGCAGGCGTGACAGCTGGTTGTCGACCTCCCGTTGGATCGTGCGGCGCAGCGGCCGGGCGCCGTACTCCGGCTGATAGCCGTGTTCCGCCAGCCAGTTGACCGCCTTGTCCGTGAAGTGCGCGGTGATGCCCTGGGCGTGGAGCATGCGGCGGGTGTTCTCCAGCAGGAGTTCGGTGATCTGGCGCAGCTGCTCGCCGGTGAGCTGACGGAAGACCACGATCTCGTCGATGCGGTTGAGGAACTCCGGGCGGAAGTGCTCCCGGAGCGGGCGCAGCACCTGCTCGCGGCGGGCCTCCTCGGTCGCCGCCGCGTCCCCGGAGCCGAAGCCGATGCCCGCGCCACGCCTGTTGATCACGTCCGAACCCAGGTTGCTCGTCATCACCACGACCGTGTTGGTGAAGTCGACCGTGCGGCCCTGGGAGTCGGTCAGCCGGCCGTCGTCCAGGACCTGGAGCAGGATGTTGAAGACGTCCGGGTGGGCCTTCTCCACCTCGTCGAGGAGGAGCAGCGAGTAGGGGTGGCGGCGGACCACCTCGGTGAGCTGGCCGGCCTCCTCGTGGCCGACGTAGCCGGGCGGGGCGCCGACCAGGCGGGAGACCGTGTGGCGTTCCTGGTACTCGCTCATGTCCAGCCGGACCATCCGGTCCTCGCTGCCGAACAGGACCTCGGCGAGCGCGCGGGCCAGTTCGGTCTTGCCGACGCCCGTCGGGCCGAGGAAGAGGAAGCTGCCGATCGGGCGGTTCGGGCTGGCGAGGCCGGCACGGGAGCGCAGCACCGCCTCGGCGACGGCCGCGACCGCCTCGTCCTGGCCGATCACCCGCTGGTGCAGATGCGATTCCAGGCCGAGCAGCCGCTCCTTCTCCTCCTGGGTGAGGCTGCTGACCGGGATGCCGGTCCGGCGGGACACCACCTCGGCGATCGCCTCCGCCGTCACCTCCAGGTCCAGTCCCTCGTCCGCCCGGTCCTCACCGGACAGTTCGGTGATGCGGGTCTTCAGCTCGCCGATCCGGTCACGCAGTTGCGTGGCGCGTTCGTACTGCTCGTCGGCGACGGCCTGGTCCTTGTCCCGGACCAGCTGCTCGATCTCGCGTTCCATCGTCCGTACGTCGCTGCCCTTGGTGCGCGAGCCGAGGCGGACCCGGGCGCCCGCCTGGTCGATCAGGTCGATCGCCTTGTCCGGCAGCCTGCGGTCGGTGAGGTAGCGGTCGGAGAGTTCGACGGCGGCCACCAGCGCCTCGTCGGTGTAGCGGACCTGGTGGTGGGCCTCGTAGCGGTCCCGCAGGCCGCGCAGGATCTCGATGGTGTCCGCGACCGTCGGCTCGGGCACCAGGATCGGCTGGAAGCGGCGGGCCAGCGCCGCGTCCTTCTCGATCTTGCGGAACTCCTCCAGGGTGGTCGCGCCCACGATGTGCAGCTCGCCCCGGGCGAGCGCCGGTTTGAGGATGTTGGCGGCGTCCATCGCACCGCCCTCGCCGCCGCCTCCGGCGCCGACCACGGTGTGCAGCTCGTCGATGAAGACGATCAGCTGGTCGGAGTGGGCACGGATCTCGCCCACGATGGTGTTGAGCCGCTCCTCGAAGTCGCCCCGGAAGCGGGTGCCCGCGACCACGCCGGGCAGGTCGAGGGCGAGCACCCGGCGCCCGGAGAGGATGTCGGGCACGTCGCCGTCGGCGATCCGCTGGGCGAGCCCCTCGACGATCGCGGTCTTGCCGACCCCGGCGTCGCCGATCAGCACGGGGTTGTTCTTGCCGCGCCGGGACAGCACCTCGATGGTCTGCTCGATCTCGTCGTCGCGCCCGATCACCGGGTCGATCCGGCCCTGGGCGGCCTGCTCGGTCAGGTCGCGGCCGAACTTGTCGAGGGTGGGCGTGCCGGTACGGCGCCGGGTGTCGGCGCCGGGGTGCGAGCGGTCGGTCTCGGGGGCGTCCGGCGGCAGGCCGGCGGCGGCGAACCGGGCCGCGTTCAGGATGTGCCCGGCGGCCGAGTCGGGGTTGGCGGCGAGGGCGCCCAGGACGTGCTCCGGGCCGATGTACCCGGCGCCGCCGGCCCGGGCCAGGTCGTGCGCGTCCAGCAGGGCCCGTTTGACGGCGGGCGTGAGGGACAGCGAGGTCGGCGGGGGCGTCTCACCGGGCGGGTGCTGGACGGGGCCGGCCCGGTCGTCGATCTGGTGGGCCAGCGAGTCGGGATCCGCACCGGACCTGCTGAGCAGGGAGCGGGTGGGTTCCGCCGCGAGGGCGGCGCGCAGCAGGTGCTCGGTGTCCAGGTCACGACTGCCGTGTTCGGCGGCGTACTGGGCGGCGCCCCTGACCAGTTCCCTCGCGGGCTGACTGAGCAGCCTCCCGATGTCGATCTGGCGGGGTCCCTGGCGAGGTCCGCCGCCGCCGAAGAAGCGGGCGAGGAAATCGCCGAAGGGGTCCTGTCCGTAGTCGCCCGGTCCGGGGTAGCCGCTGGTCATGAGCGTTCGTTCCGTTCCGGCGTCCCGGCGCCTGGCGGGACGCGCTCGCTGGTCGACGTGCCGGTCCACGCGGGTGCCCCTGCAGGGCCCGGTCACACCACCTTCGCACGCCCGCTGATGGGGGGCATGTCCAGTGGTGGGGGACATGTCCAGTGTGGGGGGATGGGGCGGCAGGTGGGGGGATACGGCAGCGGGTGGGCCGCAATGGCAGGGCCGGGCGGAGGCGGGCCGTCGTCGGCCGGGCCGCCCCGTGACGCCGCCGTGGCGCGGGTGCCGCTCCTGGGCGCCGGGGCGGGGCCTCGGGGGCTGTCGGGTGGGCCGGGGGAGGGGCACCGGTGGGCGTGGGGACGGCCCGGGTCAGTTCTCCGGGTTCCGGGCCGTGAGGACCCGCGGCCCGGCCTCGGTGATCGCCACCGTGTGCTCCGCGTGGGCCGCGCGGGAGCCGTCGTCCGTGCGCAGGGTCCAGCCGTCGGGAGCCGGGTGATAGCCGTCCCTTCCGCCGCCGATCAGCATGGGCTCGATCGCGATGACCAGGCCCGGGCGCAGCGGCAGGCCACGGCCGGGTCGGCCCTCGTTCGGCACCCCGGGGTCCTCGTGCATGCGGCGGCCGATGCCGTGGCCGCCGAAGTCCTGCGGGATGCCGTAGCCGGCCTCCCGGCACACCCGGCCGATCGCGTGCGCGATGTCGCCGATGCGGTTGCCGACGACGGCCGCCTCGATCCCCGCCGCCAGCGCCCGCTCCGCGGTCTCCACGAGCCGCGTGTCCGCCGGGCGCGCTCTGCCGATCGTGAAGCTGATCGCCGAGTCGCCCACCCAGCCGTCGAGTTCGGCGCCGCAGTCGATCGAGACCAGGTCGCCGTCGCGCAGCCGGTACCCGGTCGGGATGCCGTGCACGATCGCGTCGTTCACGGAGGCGCAGACGACGGCGGGGAAGGGGGTGGGCGCGAACGAGGGCCGGTAGCCGAGGAAGGGGGAGGACGCGCCGGCCTCGCGGAGCACGTCCCGGGCCACCTCGTCCAGCTCCAGCAGGGAGACGCCGACGTCGGCGGCCTCCCGTACGGCCGTCAGGGCCCGCCCCACGACCTGCCCGGCCGCGTACATGGCGTCGATCGATGTGTCTGTCTTCAGCTCCACCATGCCAATTAATATACCGGCTTATTCGACCGGAGTAGAATGACGGCATGGTGCGCACCCCCCTCACCCCGGAAGAGCGTGAACGCGGCGAGCGGCTCGGGCGGCTGCTGCGCGAGGCGCGCGGCGCCCGGAGCATGACGGAGGTGGCCGCGGAGGCGGGCATCTCGGCCGAGACGCTCCGCAAGATCGAGACGGGGCGGGCCCCGACCCCCGCCTTCTTCACCGTGGCCGCGCTGGCCCGCGCGCTCGGCCTGTCGATGGACGACCTGGTGGCGCGCTGCGCGCTGGTCCCGGCCTGACGCCCAGCCGCCGGAGCCGGGCGAGGAGGGCTCTGGGCGCCCGCTGAAAACTCCCCGTAGCACCCGTGTAACACGTCTGGTGTTGCCTACGGAACCGGAGTGTTCCGGGCCGGCGGGAGTGGGACGATGACGGTGGAACAACTCCCGGGCCGGGTGCGGGAGTTCGCGAACTACTTGGACGGGTTGCTGGCACGCCTGGACCAGGGCGGCGGCTGGTGCGCCGTCTTCTGGCGGCGCGACCCGGACGGCATGCTGGCCTGCCTCGGCGGGCGGGAGGTGCCCCCCTGGGACGTCGTGGCGGCGCTCCTCCAGGACCTCGCCACCGCCCACGGCCCCGAGGCCGCCGCGCGCGAGACGGAGCGGGCCCGGTCGCTGCACACGGATGCCGTCGCCGCGTACGACGCCAGACCGGGCGCCCGCCAGGACCTCGACGGCCGCCTCGACGCCATGGTCCGTGAACAGCGCCACGCCGCCGAACGCCTGGCCCGGCTCGGCCGGGCGCTCGGCGCCGCGCACTCCCGGCAGGAGGCCGAGGCGCTGAACCTCGACCTCGCCTGGGCCCACGACGACCACGAACGGGCATCGGCCCGGTGCGCCGAACTCCGGGCCCGCCTGGCCCGCCTGGACGCCGCACCTGCCGGCGCACGGTACGGCGGTGACGGCCGGGCGCCGCACCATGACGACCCCGTTCCGCCACGTGGCGCCGATGCCGACGCGGCTTACGTCCATGACGTAAGTGGTGAGGACACCCCCGGCGCCTCCGCCTCCGCGTCCACCCCTGACCCTGACCCTGACCCCACCCCCGCCAAGCAGCGCAAGCGGCGGCGTGGCAGTGCCCGGTTCGCCGGGATGGCCGTGGAGGAGGCCGCGCCCTCCGTCGTACCGCGGGCGCCGGAGCCGCCCGCGGCGGCCGGCGGTCGTGGCGGGCCGCGCGGAGCCCGGTTCGCCGGGGCCGCCGAGACGCCGGAACAGCCGGTGCCGGAGCCCGTACGGCCCGACGAGGACGCCCGGACGGCCGTGACCGTGGCCGTGGCACGGCTGGTCCCGCTGCGGGCGGCGGGCCGCACCGGCGAGGCGCACGCGCTGCTCGCCGAGGTCGCGCAGTGGCCCGCGGCCCGGTTCCCGCTGCTCGCGGACGCCCTCCAGGGCGCCGGACTGGGCGCCGACTGGGCCACGTTGCTGTGGGAGGCGGCCTCGCTGCCGCCCGCCCGCCTCGTACCGGTCGCGGACGCCCTCACCGACGCCGGCCGTACCGAGGAGGCCCGGCAGATCCTGCGCCAGGGAGTGGTCCGTCCCGCCCTCGAGATCGGCGAGGCGGTCCTCGCCCTGGACACGGCCGGCCGCCACCGGGAGGCCACCGCACTGCTCGACGCGTACGTCCAGGTCCGCACCCCGGAAGAGGCGGCGCACAGCGCGGAACCGGACCCGCACCGGCTGGCCCCGCTGCTCCTGCGCTCGGCGCGGCGGATCTCGGAGCAGTACCACCGGGACCTGCTGCACGCCCTGCGGGTGGCGGGCCTCTCCTCCTGACCGGCGGGAGTCCGGACGTTCCCCCGCATCCGCCAGCCAGGTACGAAACACGATCGACTCCGCGGCTTCACGACGATGGTCTTGGCAAGGGCCCCGAGGACGCTTACTTTCGACCCTCTACGGGCGTAGAAGGAGCAGCTCATGGCGAATGTCGTACGCGCCGCTCTGGTCCAGGCCACCTGGACCGGCGACACCGAGTCCATGGTGGCGAAACACGAGGCGCACGCCCGCGAGGCGGCCCGCCGGGGTGCGAAGATCATCGGGTTCCAGGAAGTCTTCAACGCCCCCTACTTCTGCCAGGTCCAGGAACCCGAGCACTACCGCTGGGCCGAACCGGTCCCCGACGGCCCGACCACCCGCCGTATGCAGGAGCTCGCCCGCGAGACCGGCATGGTGATCGTGGTCCCGGTGTTCGAGATCGAGCAGTCCGGCTTCTACTACAACACCGCCGCCGTGATCGACGCCGACGGCACCTGCCTGGGCAAGTACCGCAAGCACCACATCCCGCAGGTGAAGGGCTTCTGGGAGAAGTACTACTTCAAACCGGGCAACCTGGGCTGGCCGGTCTTCGACACCGCCGTCGGCAAGGTCGGCGTCTACATCTGCTACGACCGCCACTTCCCCGAGGGCTGGCGGGAACTCGGACTCGGCGGCGCCCAGTTGGTGTACAACCCGTCGGCCACCCACCGGGGGCTCTCGGCGCACCTGTGGCAGCTGGAACAGCCGGCCGCCGCCGTCGCCAACGAGTACTTCGTGGCCGCCATCAACCGGGTGGGCCAGGAGGAGTACGGGGACAACGATTTCTACGGGACGAGCTATTTCGTCGATCCCCGTGGGCAGTTCGTGGGGGAGGTCGCGAGCGACGTGAGCGAGGAACTCGTCGTCCGGGACCTCGACCTCGACCTGATCGAGGAAGTGCGGCAGCAGTGGGCCTTCTACCGCGACCGCCGTCCCGACGCATACGAAGGGCTGGTACAGCCGTGAACGACCTCTTCTCCCGTCACCGCCAGGTCCTGCCCGACTGGCTGGCGCTGTACTACGACGAGCCGCTGGAGATCACGCACGGCGAGGGCCGGCACGTCTGGGACGCGGACGGCAACCGCTACCTCGACTTCTTCGGCGGCATCCTCACCACGATGACCGCGCACGCCCTGCCCGAGGTCACGAAGGCGGTGAGCGAGCAGGCCGGCCGGATCATCCACTCCTCCACCCTCTACCTCAACCGCCCGATGGTGGAACTGGCCGAACGCATCGCCCAGTTGAGCGGCATCCCGGACGCCCGGGTCTTCTTCACCACGTCCGGCACCGAGGCCAACGACACGGCCCTGCTGCTGGCCACGACGTACCGCAGGACGAACACGATCCTGGCGATGCGCAACAGCTACCACGGCCGCTCCTTCAGCTCGGTCGGCATCACCGGCAACAAGGGCTGGTCGCCGACCTCGCTGTCCCCGCTCCAGACGCTCTACGTGCACGGAGGCGTCCGCACCCGGGGGCCGTTCGCCGAGCTGAACGACCGTGACTTCATCGAGGCCTGCGTCGCCGACCTGCGCGACCTCCTCGGTCACACCCGTCCGCCGGCCGCGCTGATCGCCGAGCCGATCCAGGGTGTCGGCGGCTTCACCTCCCCGCCCGACGGGCTGTACGCGGCCTTCCGCAAGGTCCTCCAGGAGCAGGGCGTCCTCTGGATCGCCGACGAGGTGCAGACCGGCTGGGGCCGCACCGGCGAGCACTTCTGGGGCTGGCAGGCGCACGGCCAGAGCGGCCCGCCGGACATCCTGACCTTCGCCAAGGGCATCGGCAACGGCATGTCCATCGGCGGCGTGGTGGCCCGCTCCGAGATCATGAACTGCCTGGACTCCAACAGCATCTCCACCTTCGGCGGCACCCAGATCACCATGGCGGCCGGCCTCGCCAACCTGTCGTACCTCCTGGAGCACGACCTCCAGGGCAACGCCCGCCGGGTCGGCGGCCTCCTCATCGAACGCCTGCGGGCCGTCGCCGCCCAGCTGCCGGGCGTACGGGAGGTCAGGGGCCGGGGACTGATGATCGGCGTCGAACTGATCAAGCCCGGCACGGACGAGGCCGACCCCAAGTCGGCCGCCGCCGTCCTGGAGGCGGCCAGGGAGGGCGGCCTCCTGATCGGCAAGGGCGGCGGCCACAACACGAGTGCGCTGCGCATCGCGCCGCCGCTGTCCCTGACGGTGGCGGAGGCGGAGGAGGGCGCGGCCATCCTCGAGCGGGCCTTGCGGAGTGCCTACTAGCCGACCCGCCGTGTGTCGACCGCGGCGCCGTCGTGGCTGGTCGCGCAGTTCCCCGAGCCCCTTGAAGGGGCCTCAGGCAGCGCCCCGTAAGGGGCGCGGGGAACTGCGCGACAAGCCCTCACCGGCCCGCAGTTTCGAACGCACCGATCCAGACCAAGGGACACGCAAGATGACCGCCACTTGGGAGCCCGCCAGCACAACCGACCCCATCCTGTCGGTCCGCCAGATCCTCGCCCTCGAAAGGGTCCTCGCCGGCGACCCCGAGGTGGTCGCCGGCACCGCCCACCTCGACCGCCCCGTCCGCTGGGTGCACGTCGCCGAGGCCCCCGACGTCGGCGTCATGCTCACCGGCGGCGAGATGGTCCTCACCACCGGTGTCCTGCTCGCCGGCGACGAGCAGGGACAGGCCGAGTACATCCAGTCCCTGCACCGGGCCGAGGCCGCCGCGGTCGTCCTCGGCCTCGGCCGCGCCTTCCCGGCGCCCCCCGACGCCATGCGCCGCGCGGCGGACCGCTGCGGCCTGCCGATGGTGGTCCTGCACCGCCCCTTCCCGTTCGCCGAACTGACGGAGGAGGTCCAGTCCCGCCTGGTGCGCCGGAAGTTCGCCGCCGTCAGCCTCTCGGAGTCCGTCCGCACCGCCCTCACCGGTCTCATCACGGCCGGCGCCCCCCTCCAGCGGCTCCTCGACGAGATCGCCGTGCACAGCGCCTGCCCGGTCGTCGTCACCAACCTCGCACACCGGGTGCTGGCCACCGCGGGGGAGCGCTCGGCGGTCGACGACGTGCTGCGCGACTGGGAGCGCATCGCACGGCAGGCCGGCGGCGCCGAGGGCGACGGCTGGATCCGCGCCGAACTGGGCGGCCGCGGCGAACGCTGGGGCCGGATCATGCTCTGCGGCCACCGGGGCGACACCGCCACCGGACGCCTCCTCGCCGACCGCGCCGCCGAGGCCCTCGTCCTGCACCGGATGCTCGGCGGCGGCTCGGCCCACAGCTGGGAGGAACAGTCCGCGCAGAGCCTGCTGACCGACCTGGTCTCCGGAGTCGTACCGGCACGGCAACTGCTGCCCAGGGCACGAGCGGCGGGCCTGCCGGTCAACCGGCGCACCTTCGTGCCGCTCGTCGTACGCGACTGCGACCCCGCCCGGCTGGAGAGAACCCTGCGCCTGCTGGGGCTGTCCGGACTCGTCGCCGAACTCACCGAACACCGCACCGCGGTCCTGCTCAGCCTCGCCCGCGACCAGGACGCCGACGCCCTCGCCGCGCACTTCGCCGCCCGGCTGCACGGCGAGGCACCCGCGCACGGAGCGGTGGTCGCCGCCGCGGGTCCCTGCACCGCCTGGGACGACGTGCCCGCCGGGCTGCGCGAGGCCCAGCACGTGGCCGACGCGGTCGCCGACACGGCCGCCGCCCTCGACCTCCCGGCGGTCGTCCGGCTCCGGGACGTCCACCTGCGCGGCCTGATCAGGCTGTTGCGGGACGACCCGGACGTCCAGTCCTTCGCCGAGCGCGAGCTGGACGGACTGCTCTGCGGGAACGGCACCGAGCAGGACCTCCTGAACGTCCTGCGGACCTATCTCGCCACCGGCCGCAACAAGTCCCGCACCGCCCAGCTGCACCACGTCTCCCGGCCCGCCCTGTACCGCAGGCTGGAGGCGATACAGACCCGGCTCGGGGTCGACCTCGACGACTTCGAGCAGGCGGCCTCGGTGCACATCGCGCTCCTCGCGCACGACGCGCAACAGCAGTGAAACATGCGACGACCTGGGAAAACGGTGGTGAAACATGGGTCATGGAGAGCGTGACACGGTGGCACGCCGACCGCCCCCGGACGTGACACGGTGGCAGTCGAAGCCCGCCCGCGGACTTCCTAGGCTCCTCGCACCGAGCGACGCACCCCCGAGCGACCGGAGGTCCCGATGAGCCGAGTGATTCGTGCCGCCCTCTTCCAGACCGCCTGGACCGGCGACAAGGAATCGATGATCCAGGTCCACGAGCAGGCGGCCCGCGACGCGGCCGCGCAGGGCGCCCAGGTCCTCTGCTTCCAGGAACTGTTCTACGGCCCCTACTTCTGCCAGGTGCAGGACAAGGCCTTCTACGAGTACGCCGAGCAGGTCCCCGACGGCCCGGTCGTCCAGCGCTTCCAGGCCCTCGCCCGGGAGCTGGGTCTCGTCCTGATCCTGCCGGTGTACGAGGAGGAGCAGCCCGGCGTCCTCTACAACACCGCCGCCGTGATCGACGCCGACGGCTCCTACCTCGGCAAGTACCGCAAGCACCACATCCCCCAGGTCCCGGGGTTCTGGGAGAAGTTCTACTTCCGCCCGGGCAACGCCGGCTGGCCGGTCTTCGAGACGGCCGTCGGGAAGATCGGCGTCTACATCTGCTACGACCGCCACTTCCCCGAGGGCTGGCGGGCGTTGGGCCTCGCCGGTGCCGAGATCGTCTTCAACCCGTCGGCCACCTCGCGCGGACTCTCCCGCTACCTCTGGCAGTTGGAGCAGCCGGCGGCGGCCGTCGCCAACGAGTACTTCGTCGGCGCGATCAACCGGGTCGGCGTGGAGGACCTGGGCGACAACGACTTCTACGGCACCTCCTACTTCGTGGACCCGGAGGGCCAGTTCGCCGGCGAGGTGGCCTCCGACAAGGAGACCGAACTCGTCGTCCGCGACCTGGACCTGGCCAAGCTCCGCGAGGTCCGCGACCGCTGGCAGTTCTTCCGCGACCGCCGCCCGGACGCCTACGGCCCCCTGACGGCACCGTAAAGGCGCCCCGTCAGGGGCGCGAGGAACTGCGCGACCGGCCACGGCCGGACCCGCACACGACCACGAAGGAGAGGACCCCCATGAGCACCGGCCGCACCCTCATCCGCGGCGGACTCGTCATCACCGCGTCCGACGAGATCCACGCCGACGTCCTGATCGAGGACGGCCGCATCGCCGCCCTCGCCGCCTCCGCAACGCCCGCCGCCGAGGCGTTCACCGCCGAGCGCACCATCGACGCCACCGGCAAGTACGTCATCCCGGGCGGCGTCGACGCCCACACCCACATGGAGCTGCCGTTCGGCGGCACCTTCGCCTCCGACACCTTCGAGACCGGCACCCGGGCCGCCGCCTGGGGCGGCACCACCACCATCGTCGACTTCGCCGTGCAGAGCGTCGGCCACGGCCTGCGCGAGGGCCTGGACGCCTGGCACGCCAAGGCCGAGGGCAACTGCGCCGTCGACTACGGCTTCCACATGATCGTCTCCGACGTGAACCAGGAGACGCTGAAGGAGATGGACCTGCTCGTCGAGGAGGGCGTAACCTCCTTCAAGCAGTTCATGGCCTACCCGGGCGTCTTCTACTCCGACGACGGCCAGATCCTGCGCGCCATGCAGCGCTCCGCCGACAACGGCGGCCTGATCATGATGCACGCCGAGAACGGCATCGCCATCGACGTGCTGGTGGAACAGGCCCTGGCCCGCGGCGAGACGGATCCCCGCTACCACGGCGAGGTCCGCAAGGCGCTGCTCGAAGCCGAGGCCACGCACCGCGCCATCAGGCTCGCCCAGGTCGCCGGCGCCCCGCTCTACGTCGTGCACGTCTCGGCGATGGAGGCGGTCGCCGAGCTGGCCCGGGCCCGCGACGAAGGGCTCCCGGTCTTCGGCGAGACCTGCCCGCAGTACCTCTTCCTCTCCACCGACAACCTCGCCGAGCCGGACTTCGAGGGTTCGAAGTACGTGTGCTCGACGCCTCTGCGCCCCAAGGAGCACCAGGCCAAGCTCTGGCAGGGCCTGCGCACCGACGACCTCCAGGTGGTCTCCACCGACCACTGCCCCTTCTGCTTCGTCGGCCAGAAGGAACTGGGCCGCGGCGACTTCTCGAAGATCCCCAACGGGCTGCCCGGCGTCGAGAACCGGATGGACCTGCTCCACCAGGCCGTCGTGGACGGGCACATCACGCGCCGCCGCTGGATCGAGATCGCCTGCGCCAACCCGGCCCGGATGTTCGGGATGTACCCGAAGAAGGGCACCATCACCCCGGGGGCGGACGCCGACGTCGTCATCTACGACCCGCACGCCGAGCAGGTCGTCTCCGCCGAGACCCACCACATGAACGTCGACTACTCGGCGTACGAGGGCAGGCGCCTCACCGGCCGGGTCGAGACGGTCCTCTCGCGCGGCGTACCCGTCATCACCGAGCGGGAGTACACCGGTCACGCCGGACACGGCGTCTACACCCCGCGCTCCACCTGTCAGTACCTCAACTAGGAGTGGCGCCCATGGACTTCGGACTCGTCCTGCAGACCGACCCACCGGCCTCGCGCGTCGTCAGCCTGATGAAGCGCGCCGAACGCAACGGCTTCTCGTACGGCTGGACCTTCGACTCCGCCGTGCTCTGGCAGGAGCCGTTCGTGATCTACAGCCAGATCCTGGCCAACACGACGAAGCTGAAGGTCGGCCCGATGGTCACCAACCCGGGCACCCGCACCTGGGAGGTCACCGCCTCCACCTTCGCCACCCTCAACGACATGTTCGGCAACCGGACCGTCTGCGGCATCGGCCGCGGCGACTCCGCGATGCGGGTGGCCGGCCGCAAGCCCAACACCCTTGCCCGGATCAGCGAGGCCATGAAGGTCATCCGTGCCCTCGGCAGCGGTGGCGAGGCCGACTTCGGCGACGGCACCGTGATCAGGTTCCCCTGGATCAGGCCGGGTGCCGAACTCCCCGTCTGGATGGCCGCGTACGGCCCCAAGGCCCTGAAGATGACCGGTGAGGAGGCCGACGGGTTCATCCTCCAGCTCTCCGACCTGTACCTCACCGAGTACATGGTCAAGGCGGTCAAGGACGCGGCGGTGGCCGCCGGACGCGACCCGTCCGAGGTCACCATCTGCGTCGCCGCCCCCGCGTACGTCACCGAGGACGACTCGCCCGAGGCCCTCGCCCACGCCCGCGACCAGTGCCGCTGGTTCGGCGGCATGGTCGGCAACCACGTCGCCGACCTGGTCGACAAGTACGGCGCGCACTCCGCCGCCGTCCCCGACGAACTCACCGACTACATCAAGGCCCGCCAGGGGTACGACTACGCGCACCACGGCCGCAGCGGCAACCCCGACACCGCGTTCGTGCCCGACGAGATCGTGGACCGCTTCTGCGTCATCGGGCCCGTGGAGAAGCACATCGAGAAGCTGACCGCGCTGCGCGAACTGGGCGTCGACCAGTTCGCCGTCTACGACATGCACGACGCGCAGGAGGCCACCATCGACGCGTACGGGGCGAAGGTGATCCCCGCCGTCAACCGCTAGCCGCCTCCTCCCCGTTGGTCTCCCCCTTCCCGCCGTCCCGGGAAGGGGGCCAGGGCGCACCCCACACGCGCACCCCCCGCCCCGCCCGCACGGCCTCTCTCCCGTCCCATCCCACCCGATTGGCCTGCCCATGACCGACACCGCTCCCTCGGCCATACCTCTCTCCGGTCAAGTCACCCTCCCCGACGGACGCGTCGAACTCACCCCGGACTCCGCGCCCCCGAACGGCCCGTACGCCAACGAGGACCTGCTGCCGGTCCCCGTCGTCAAGCGCACCTGGACCACGTACAACTTCTCCGCGCTGTGGGTCGGCATGGCCCACAACACGGCGTCCTGGACCCTGGCCTCCGGGCTGATCGCGGTCGGCATGGACTGGAAACAGGCTGTGTTCACCATCGCCCTGGCCAACCTCGTCGTCCTCGTGCCGATGCTGCTCACCGGGCACGCCGGACCCAAGTACGGCATCCCCTTCCCGGTCTTCGCCCGCGCCTCCTTCGGGGTGCGCGGCGCCAACCTCCCCGCCGTCGTACGGGCGTTGGTGGCCTGCGGCTGGTTCGGCATCCAGACCTGGATCGGCGGCGAGGCGATCTACTTCCTCGCCGGCAAGCTGATCGGCGACGGTGGGCGAACGCCTCGCACATCGGCGGCTACGCCTGGACCATGTGGCTGTCGTTCGCGATCTTCTGGGTGCTCCAGGTCGCGATCATCTACCGGGGCATGGACACCATCCGCCGCTTCGAGAACTGGGCCGCGCCCTTCGTCCTCGTCGGCGCCTTCGTGATGCTGATCTGGATGAGCCACAAGGCCGGCGGCCTCGGCCCGCTCTTCGACCAGCCCTCCAGGCTGGGCTGGGGCGGCGGTTTCTGGAAGGTCTTCTGGCCCTCGCTGATGGGCATGATCGGCTTCTGGTCCACGCTGTCCCTGAACATCCCCGACTTCACCCGGTACGGCAGGAGCCAGAAGGCGCAGACCCGGGGACAGGCCCTCGGCCTGCCCACCACGATGACCCTGTTCGCCTTCCTCTCCGTCCTGGTGACCTCGGGCTCGCAGGCCGTCTACGGGCAGCCGGTCTGGGACCCGGTCCAACTGGCCGCCAAGACCGACAACGTGGTGGGCCTGCTCTACGCCCTGGTCACCGTCCTGGTCGCGACGCTGTCCGTGAACATCGCCGCCAACCTGGTCTCACCCGCCTTCGACTTCTCCAACATCGCGCCCAGGAGGATCAGTTTCCGCACCGGCGCACTGGTCACCTCGGTCCTCGCGGTGCTGATCTTCCCGTGGAAGCTGTACTCCGACCCGCAGGGCTACATCTTCACCTGGCTCGGTCTGGTCGGCGGTCTGCTCGGCACCGTCGCCGGCATCCTCATCGCCGACTACTGGCTGCTGCGCCGCACCCGCCTGGACCTCACCAACCTGTACCGCACGGGCGGCCGGTACTGGTACGACGGGGGCTGGAACTGGCGTGCGGTGGCGGCCTTCCTGGTCGGCGGCGTCCTCGCGATCGGCGGCGCCAGCTTCAAACCGCTGATCGACGGCCGGCCCGTCCCGGCGCTCGCCCCGCTCGCCGACTACGGCTGGGCGGTCGGTCTCGGCACGTCCTTGGTGCTGTACCTGGCGCTGACACGGCTGGTGCCGCCCAGGGAGTCCTGAGCGGGTGCCGCGCGAGGGGCGGCCGGGCCCGTCGGCTACCGGCTGCCCTGCAGCGCGGCCACCGCGCTCTTCGCGGCCTTGATGGCGCCCTTGTTGATCTCGTCCGTGTCCGGCGCCTTCTTGTTCTCGAAGTCGCTGCCGTTGTAGGTGACGATCACCAGCGCGTTGGAGACCTGGGCCATCACCACACCCTCGCGGGTCTGCTGCTTGTCCTGGGTGGTCAGGTTCACCACGGAGTAGCCCTTGTCCCCGAGCCCCGGCACCGCCCCGCCGCCGCCCTTCTCGGCGACCCGGTCCTGGTACTCCTTCGCGGCCGCCGCCTCGGTGTCCATGATCTCGAAGGAGACGTCGAGCCAGCGGTAGTCGTACCCCTTGAGCGCGTTCCAGGAGCAGGTGCGGCGCAGCTTGGTGTCCGTGGAGGGGATCTCCTTGCCGGCCGTCTTCGCGCCGGGCACCAACGACGTGACGGTGGCCGCGGGGATGGACCCGCAGGGGGCGGGGGAGACGGTGTAGGTCTTCGTCGCGGCCGCCCCGGTCGCCGAGGGCGACGACGGGGTGTCGCCCGCCGACTGACCGGCCGACTGCTTGGTCGTGTCACCTGAGGTGCCGGCTGACGCCGTCGTGTCGGGACCCGACGCCATCGCCCAGCCCGCACAGGCGAGCACGGCGACCGGCGTCAGGCGCGCGGTGAGGGCGAGTGGCAGTGGAAGAGATCGCAAGTCGCACTTCTCGCTGGGGACGGGGTGCGGAGGAGTCCACCCTGTGGACGGGACGCCAGTGTCACACGACTCCCTGTGGGGTGGAAGCGGAATCGGTGCCTTGCCTGTGAGGCTGGTGTGACGGCCCGTCGACGGCCCGGGACGACCGCCCCGTACATCCGGAATGTCGCGCGGACGGGGTCCCTGTACTTCCGGAATGTCGTGACTGCGGCGGCCCGTCGAGGGTGACCGGAGTCACCGTCGGTCGCGTGAGTTGCCGAAGAGCAGCCGGTAGCCGATGAGGAGGACCAGGGAGCCGGCGATCGCGGCGCCCCAGGTGTAGAGGTCGAAGAAGTGCTTCTCCACCGGCCGGTCGAGGAAGCGGGCGGAGAGCCAGCCGCCGACGAAGGCACCCGCGATGCCGATCAGGGTGGTGCCGATCAGTCCGCCCGGGTCGCGGCCGGGCAGCAGGATCTTGGCGATGGCTCCGGCGAGGAGGCCGAGGATGATCCAGCCGATGATGCCCACGATGGTTGTCCTCCCGGTACGGGCTGTCGGTCGTGTCGACCTGCCTTGCCGACTTGCCTTGCTTAATTGCCTTGTTGCGCAAGCTTATGGAGCATCGCGGGCGTCCGGGGCGCCTGACGCCGAGCCGTCGACGAGCTGTCACCCGCTCATGACAATGCGAACCGGACCGGTGACCGCGCGCCTACACTGAGTGGGCGTCTGTGCCGGAGCTGTGACGGGAGGGAGTGGGCTGTGGGGGAGAACGCCGGTGGCTTCGTCGATCCCTCCGAAGGGGTGCTCACCGAGGCGGCCGCGGTGTTCGGGCTGCTCGCCTCGCCGGCCCGACTGCACCTCATGTGGGCGCTCTCGCAGGGCGAGAGCGATGTGACGTGCCTCGCCGACCGGGTCGGCGGCGCGCTGCCCGCGGTCAGCCAGCATCTGGCCAAGCTCAAGCTGGCCGGGCTCGTGCGCTCCCGCCGTGAGGGGCGGCGGCAGATCTACTACGTGGGCGACCCGGATATCGTGACCGTCGTACGGGTGACCGTCGGCCAGCTGACGGCCCGCTCCGGGCAGGTGCCCGCGCCGCCCGTGCGCCGGCTGCGCGAGGCGGGTGTCTGAGCGCGCCGGTTCGTACGTGCGTATGAGGGGTGACGGAACGGGCGTGGCGGAGGTTCCATGACATCCCTCACCTGTGAATTCGGCTGGGCTCTGTGCTCTCCGGGCCGCGGGTTTGTTAGATTGCGCAATCACGCAACCCAAAAGGGCCCGGCCCGGGACTGCCCGTACCCAGCCGTGGCCGCCCGACCGTACCCGCCGACGGACCCGACCGTTCATGGGAGTGGAAGATGACCGACCCGTGGGACGGCCCGGGAGGCCAGGCCACACGCCGCCGCGCCGACCAGGTGCCCGGCCAGCGTGGTGCGCTGCCCGACGGAACACGGACGACCGGGGGCCGGGCCGCGGCCCGGCAGGCGGCCAAGTCCCGCGGCGGCAACAGGGGCTCGCGGCGCGCCAGGCCGGCCGGGCGCGGCAAGCGCGTACTGAGGATCGTCGGCCTCTGCACGGCGGTCCTGGTGCTGGTCACCGCGGGCGCGGGCTGGTGGTTCTACCAGCACCTCAACGGCAACATCAACAGCGTCTCCCTCGACGGCAAGGGCGGCACGGAGAAGGCCGACGCGTTCGGCCGGACCCCCATCAACATCCTGGTGATCGGCTCCGACGGCCGTACCAGCAAGGCCGACTGCAAGCTGGGCGGCGGCTGTTCGAAGACCGGCGTCCAGACCGGCAACGGCAACGCGGACGTGGAGATGGTGGTGCACATAGCCGCCGACCGCTCCAACGCCACCGTCATGAGCATTCCCCGGGACACCATGGTCAACGTCCCGGCCTGCAAGGACGCCGCCAGCGGCCAGTCCACCTCCGGCTACTACGGCCAGGTCAACAGTGCCCTGGAGTACGGCCCCGCCTGCCAGGTCGACACCATCCACCAGCTCACCGGCATCCCCATCGACCACTTCGTCAAGCTGGACTTCTCCGGCGTGGTCAAGATGTCCGACGCGGTCGGCGGCGTCTCCGTGTGCGTCAACGACAACGTGTACGACACCTACTCGCACCTGAAGCTGTCCAAGGGCACCCACACCCTCAAGGGCGAGGCGGCACTGGAGTTCGTCCGCTCCCGGCACGGCTTCGGCGACGGCAGCGACCTCGGCCGTACGATCTCCCAGCACATCTTCCTCAGCGCCATGATCCGCAAGTTCAAGAGCGCGGGGACGCTCACCGACCCCACCGCCGTCTACGACCTCGCCGACGCGGCCACCAAGGCACTCACCGTGGACGACGGCCTCGGCAGTGTCAAGAAGCTGATCTCGCTGGCGGCCGACGTGAACAAGGTCCCCACCAAGCGGATGACGTTCACCACGATGCAGACCGCGCCCGACCCGACCAACAGCAACCGGGTGGTGGTCGGCTCGGGTGCCAAGGACCTGTTCGCCACCATGGCCAACGACCAGTCGCTGACCACCAGTTCGGGCAAGAAGTCGTCGGCGGCCGAGGCGACCGCGAAGCCGTCGGCCACCGCCGCGTCCGTGCCCGCCGCCCAGATCGCCGTGACCGTCGAGAACGGCACCACCATCACCGGCCGGGCCTCCGCGATCGCCACCTACCTGATCTCGCAGGGCTTCAGCACCAGCACCACCACCGCCAACGCGCCGAGCTCGGCGACCACCACCACCGTGACCTACGGCTCCGGTGACAAGGGCGAGGCGGCGACCGTCGCCAAGGCCCTGGGCGTGCCCGGCTCGCACGTGAAGCAGGGCTCCGGAACCGGCGTCGTACTGGTCATCGGCAGCGACTGGACGAGCGGCACCAGCTTCCCGGCCGCCTCGGGCGACACCAAGGCGGCCGTCTCCCACGCCAACGCCTCGACCGCCGACGACTCCAAGACCTGCGCCAAGGTCAGCCAGTACAAGACGGTCAGCCTCAACGGCATCCCGATGACCCCGGCACAGGCGTACGCGGCGGCGCGGAGCAAGCCCGACTCGGACGAGTGAGGCGGCCGCCCGCCGCGGCGGGCACGGAGACCGAGAAAGATCGTGCGGCGGAGGATTGCGCGCGTGGCGACCGTGAAAGCATCCAGCCGGCAGGCAGTTCGGGCAGCGCACAGCGGCCGGTCGCGCGAGCAACGAGGTGACAGATGCGGTTCACCACCCGTCCCACGCTCCAGGGCACCTTCGGCATGGTGTCGTCCACGCACTGGCTGGCCTCCCAGTCGGCGATGGCGGTCCTGGAGACCGGCGGCAACGCCTATGACGCCGCCGTCGCCGGAGCGTTCGTCCTGCACGTGGTGGAGCCGCACCTCAACGGGCCGGCCGGCGAGGTGCCGATCCTGCTGGCCCCGGCCGGCGGCGAGGTACGGGTGCTGTGCGGGCAGGGCGTGGCCCCGGCCGGCGCCACCGTCGCCCACTACCGCGGCCTCGGACTGGACCTCGTGCCCGGCACCGGCCCGCTGGCCGCGGCCGTCCCCGGCGCCTTCGACGCCTGGCTGCTCCTGCTCCGCGACCACGGCACCAAGCCCCTCGACGAGATCCTGACGTACGCCATCGGCTACGCCGAGCACGGGCACGCGCCGGTCGAGAACGTCGGCGCGACCGTGCGGAGCGTGCGCGAACTGTTCGAGACCGAGTGGACGTCGTCGGCGGAGCTCTACCTGCCCGGCGGCCGGGCACCCCGGCCCGGCGAGCTGCTGCGCAACCCCGCCCTCGCCGCCACCTGGAAGCGGCTGCTCGCCGAGACCGCGGGGGCCGGCGACCGGGAGGCGCGCATCGACGCCGCCCGCGAGGTGTGGCGCAGCGGCTTCATCGCCGAGGCCCTGCTCCGGCAGGCCGCCCGCCCCACCCTGGACACGAGCGGCGAACGGCACACCGGCACCCTCACGGCCGCCGACCTCGGCGGCTGGTCCGCGAGCTACGAGAGCCCGGTGTCGTACGACTGGAACGGCTGGACGGTGTGCAAGGCCGGCCCCTGGAGCCAGGGGCCCGCCTTCCTCCAGCAGCTCGCCCTGCTGCCGCCCGACCCGTCCGCGCTGCCGGCGTACGGCTCCGCCGACTACGTCCACCTGCTCGTCGAGGGCTGCAAGCTCGCCATGGCCGACCGGGAGGCCTGGTACGGGGACGCGGCCGAGGTGCCGCTGGCCGACCTGCTCTCCGAGCCGTACAACGCCGGCCGGCGGCAGCTGATCGGGGCAAAGGCCTCCGACGAACTGCGGCCCGGAAGCCCCGGCGGACGCGCGCCCCGGCTGCCCCGGTACCCCCGGGTGGAGACCGGACAGGGCACCGCGTTCGATCCCCTGGGCGCCGGTGAGCCGACGGTCGCGCAGGTCGCCGCCGACGGCGCCACCCGTGGCGACACCTGCCACCTGGACGTCGTCGACCGCTGGGGCAACATGGTCGCGGCCACCCCCAGCGGCGGCTGGCTCCAGTCCAACCCCGTCGTCCCCGAACTCGGCTTCCCGCTCGGCACCCGGCTCCAGATGGCCTGGTTGGAGGAGGGGCTGCCGAACTCGCTCACCCCGGGACGGCGCCCCCGCACCACGCTGACCCCGTCGATCGCGCTGCGCGACGGGACCCCGGTGCTGGCCTTCGGCACGCCGGGCGGCGACCAGCAGGACCAGTGGCAGCTGCACTTCTTCCTCGCCGTGGCCCTGCGCGAGCCGGTCCGCGGCGGCCTCGACCTGCAAGGCGCGATCGACGCCCCGAACTGGCACAACGACAGCTTCCCCAGCTCCTTCTTCCCGCGCGGGCGCCGCCCCGGCAGTCTGACCGTCGAGTCCCGGACGGACCCCGGCGTGGTGGCCGAGCTGCGCCGGCGCGGCCACCACGTGACGGTCGGTCCCGGCTGGTCGGAGGGGCGGCTGTGCGCGGTGGCCCGGGACCCGCGGACCGGGGTGCTCTCGGCGGCGGCCAACCCCCGCGGGATGCAGGGGTACGCGGTGGGGCGCTGACGCCGGTGCCCTTCGGGGCACTTGATCGCCGGCCCCGTCTGTTCCGCCGGATTCCATCGCCCGTACACCGGGGCGGCGGGGATTGTCAGTGGCACGTGCTCTCATGGAGGCATGATCGAAGCAATGGAGACCATCGACGAGTTTCTCCTCCGGCACGCCGTCGACGTCGAGGACGCGATCCGCAAGGCGGCCCGCACCGAGATCCTGCCCCGCTGGCGCAGGCTCGCCGACCACGAGGTCGACCAGAAGGCCGGACCGCACGACCTGGTGACGGACGCCGACCGGCTCGCGGAGCGGTACCTCACCGAAGCCCTCGGCGCCCTGCTGCCGGGTTCCGTGGTGGTCGGCGAGGAGGCCGTGCACGCCGACCCGGAGACGTACGAGGCGCTCCAGGGCGACGCGCCGGTGTGGATCGTCGACCCGGTCGACGGCACCCGCCAGTTCGTGCGCGGCGAGGACGGCTTCTGCACGCTGGTCGCGCTCGCCCATCGGGGCGTCCTGCTCGCCTCCTGGACCTACGCCCCGGCCCGCGAGCAACTCGCCACGGCGGTGCGCGGCAAGGGCGCCCGCCTCGACGGCGTCCGGCTGGTTGCCGGGTCCCCGGAGCAGGGCCGGGACCTGCGGATAGCCACCTCGCACCCGGACTACACGACCGACGCGCAGAAGCGCGAGCTGTTCGCCCTGTGGGCCGACGGCGTCGCCCCGCGTCCCTGCGGCTCGGCGGGCCTGGAGTATCTCGCCGTCGCCCGGGGCGAGTTGGACGCGACCGCGTTCTCCTGGGAGGCCGCCTGGGACCACGCGGCCGGGCTCCTGCTGGTCGAGGAGGCGGGCGGCGCCCACCTCACCCGGGACGGCGTGCCGTTCCGCGTCACCGGCGACAACGCGCTGCCGTTCACCGCGGCCCGCGACGCGGCCACCGCCCAGCGGGTCGTGGACCTGCTGCGGAACCCGCACTGGTAGCCCGCGCGGGAAGCGTGGCAGTCCTCCGGCATATCCTGAGGCCGAGTGGCCATCGGCTGACGAAGGGGTCCGAAGGTGCCGTCGATGCTCGATGCGGTCGTGGTGGGGGCGGGGCCGAACGGCCTGACGGCCGCCGTGGAGCTGGCCCGGCGCGGTTTCTCCGTCGCCCTCTTCGAGGCGCGGGACACCGTCGGCGGCGGCGCCCGCACCGAGGAGCTCACCCTCCCCGGCTTCCGGCACGACCCGTGCTCCGCCGCGCATCCGCTCGGCATCAACTCGCCCGCCTTCCGGGCCCTGCCCCTGGAGCGCTACGGCCTGCGGTGGCTGCACGCCGATCTGCCCATGGCCCACCCCTTCCCCGACGGCAGCGCCGCCGTGCTGGCCCGCTCCGTCGCCGAGACCGCGGCCTCCTTCGGGCCACGCGACGCCGGCACGTACCGCAGGCTGGTCGAGCCGTTCCTGCCCCGGTGGGACACGCTGGCCCGGGACTTCATGTCGCTGCCGGCGACCGCCCTGCCCCGTGACCCGGTCACCCTCGCCCGCTTCGGCCTGACCGGGCTGCCACCGGCCACGCTGCTGCTGCGCCGGTTCCGTGAGGAGCGGGCCAGGACGCTGTTCGCCGGGCTCGTCGCCCACGTCATGGCCCCGCTCAGCGGCTTCGCGACCGGCGCCGTCGGCCTGGTCTTCGCGCTCGCCGCGCACGCCCGCGGCTGGCCGGTCGCCCAGGGCGGCTCCCAGGCCGTCTCCGACGCCCTCGCCGCCTATCTGAAGGACCTCGGCGGCGCCATCCACACCGACTACGAGGTCAAGCGACTGGACGACCTGCCGCCCGCGCGCGCGTACGTGTTCGACACCTCGCCCACCGCCCTCGCCCGCATCGCCGGCTTCGGCACCTACTACCAGGGCTACCGCTACGGCCCCGGCGTCTTCAAGGTCGACTATGCGCTGGACGGGCCGGTCCCCTGGACCGCCCCGGAGGCCCGCCGCGCCGGGACCGTGCAGATCGGCGCGGACAGCACGGAGATCGGCGCCGCCCTGCGCGCCGCCTCCCGCGAGGGCCGCGCCCCCGGCCGGCCGTTCATGATCACCGTGCAGCCCGGCGTGGCCGACCCGAGCCGCGCCCCCGAGGGCAAGCAGGTGTTCTGGGCGTACGCCCACGTGCCGAATGGCTGGACCGGCGACCTCACCGACGTGATGGAGCGTCAACTGGAGAGGTTCGCCCCCGGGTTCCGCGACCGCGTGCTGGCCCGCGCCACCGCGGGCCCCGCCGAACTCGCCGCCCGCAACGCCAACTACGTCGGCGGCGACATCGGCACCGGCGCGGTCACCGGCCTGCAGGCCCTGCTGCGCCCCAGACTGTCCCTGTTCCCGTACGCCACCCCGCACCCGGCCGTCTTCATCTGCTCGTCGGCGACCCCGCCCGGCCCGGGTGTGCACGGCATGTCGGGGCACAACGCGGCGAAGGCCGTGTGGAGGAGGCTGAGACAGCCATGACCCGCATCACCCTCGTCCGAGGTGACATCACCCGGCAGAGCGTCGACGCCGTCGTCAACGCGGCCAACTCCTCGCTGCTCGGCGGCGGAGGCGTCGACGGTGCCATCCACCGGCGTGGCGGCCCCGCGATCCTGGCGGAGTGCCGCAAGCTGCGCGCCGGGCACCTGGGAAAGGGGCTGCCCACCGGCCAGGCGGTCGCCACCACCGCGGGCGAACTCGACGCCCGCTGGGTCATCCACACCGTCGGACCGGTGCACGCCACGACCGAGGACCGCTCCGCGCTGCTGGCGTCCTGCTACCGCGAGTCCCTGCGGCGGGCCGACGAACTCGGCGCCCGTACGGTCGCCTTCCCGGCCATCTCCACCGGCGTCTACGGCTGGCCGATGGACGACGGCGCCCGGATCGCCGTGACGACCGTCCGGGAGACGGACACCGCCGTCGAGGAGGTGCGGTTCGTCCTCTTCGACGAGCGCGCCTACGACGCGTTCGCCGCCCAGCTGAGCTGAGGGCGCCAGCCGGCCCGAGGACGCCCGCGGGTCAGCCCAGGATGCGGCGCTTCTGCTCCGCGAACTCCTCCTCGGTGAGGATCCCCTGCGCCTTCAGCTCGCCGAGCTGCTTGAGCTGGTCCATCCGGGCGGACATGTCGTCGGCGGCGGGCGGTGGCGCGGGCGGCTGGGCGGCGGGCGGTTGCTGTTCGTAGTCCTGCTGGGCCCAGCGGCCCGCCTGGCGCCGTGAGACGCGGTTCGACACCGCGGTCGCCGTACCGGCGACGACGGCGGTGCGCGCGATCCCGCGCAGCAGTCCGGGCATGTCGGTCATCTCCCTTCGGTCGACTCAGTCGGCGGCGTCGAGCGACGCCAGCAGGGCCTGCACCGGGATCCGGCCGTTCGCGACCAGCTGGGCGCCGCTGCGCCGCAGCGCCGCGGCCAGCGGCGCGGCCCACAGGTTCTCGTACACGAGGACCGCGGCGGAGTTGCCGGGCTCCAGCGCGTTTCCGGCCTCGGCGAGGTCGCCCTCGTCCAGCAGGCCGGAGGAGGCCCCCTCGAAGACGGTCAGGTCGACCGTGTCGTCGCCGAGGTCCCGTAGTTCGAGCGCGGTCACCGAACCGTCGGCGTCCTTGCGCAGGAAGGCCAGGTCGAGGATCCGCACGATGCGGCGGTCGGCGAGATCCACCAGCAGGGGAAAGGCCTCGCCGGTCATCTTGTTGCCCGGGAACTCGATCACCAGGTAGTCGACGGGGCCCATCTCTTCGACGCTGTCCATGGGTCACTCCTCCTGGACGGAACGGGACGGGAGCGCGGGGGCGGTCGCCGGCCGGTGCCTCCATTCCAGCACCCGCGCCGGGGCACCGCATGTGCGGGCACCGGCCGGGACGGCCCCGCACCCGCGGCTTCCCCGGGGTCAACTCGTCAGCTGGTAGAGGCTCCTGCCGACCAGCCAGCAGCCCAGCAGCAGGCACAGCGACACCAGCGCCTGCTCCTGGTGCCGGGTCAGCCAGGCGCGCAACCGCAGCAGCCGGCCGCGGGCCGCCGTCGGGGCGAAGACCACGTACAGCTCCAGGGTCAGCAGGCTCGAGGTGGCCAGCAGGCAGAAGCCGGACAGGGCGAGCCAGGTCGCCACGTGCGAGGTGTCCGCCTCCACGACCGTCGTGGCCCCGGCCGCGACCAGCCCCCACGGTTGCAGCAGGACGGCGAGACCGGCCGCGCTCCACACCGAACTGCGGTCCATCTCCGAGGTCAGGGCCCCGGACGACGCCGGTTCCGGCGCGGGCCGCCCCGCCCGGCCGTTCCGGGCCCGGTGGCCGCCCGGGCGCCGGCGCCGGTGTGCGCCGTACCCGATGAGGGACACGCCGGCGAACAGCTTCGCCGCGAGGGCGGCGGTGGACGGCGGGGACTTCGGCGGTGGCGGCTGTCCGCCCGTCAGCACCAGGACGATCGCGATCACGAGGACCAGGCACGCCAGCCAGCTCAGGATGAAGACCAGGCCCTTCCACACGCCCCTGGCGGAGGCCACCACCAGGACGAAGGCCGTCGGCGGCAGCGGTTCGAGCGTGATGGCCAGCGCGATGAGCAGCAGGTCGAGGACCACGACGACCCCCAGGGTGTCGGACACCACGAGCGTAGGCGCGGGTCACCGGGGCGACACCCGGACCGGGCCCGGCGGAGTGCCTCCGGGGTGCCGCCCGGGCGCCCGCCGCGCACCCTGGACGCAGGAAGGAGCGATGCCATGCGGACCAGGGGGCGGGTGCCGCGCAACGGCTCTCGGCCCGGGCCGTCGCGGTGGCGTGAGCGGACCGCGCGGCTGGCGGCGCGGGCGAGGGCGCTGCACCGGTGGGCGGAGATCCGGTTCCCCGTCGTGATCCATCTCGCGGACCGGATGGTGTCCGTGAACATCTTCGACACCGCCACGCGGGTCGCCGCCCAGTGCTTCCTGACCGCAGTCCCGCTGCTCTTCGTGTTCGTCGCCTACGCCCCGCCCGCGGTCGAGCAGGAGCTGATCCGTTCGGTGCGCTCGGTGTTCGGCCTGACCGGACCGGCGGACCCCCAGCTCCAGCACCTGGTGCAGCCGCAGAGCGAAGGCCTGCGGCAGACCACCGGCGCCGTGGGCGTGCTGATGGTGCTGATCTCCGCCACCTCGCTCAGCCGGGCCGTGCAACGGCTGTGCCAGCGTGCCTGGGGCATCCCGCGCGGCAGCATCCGGATCGCACCGTGGCGCTGGCTCGCCTGGCTCGCCCTGTGGATCGTCGCGCTGGTCCTGCAGGGCGTGCTGCGGGACGGTTTCGGCGTGGGGGCCTGGCTGGGCGTCCCGGTCACCTTCGCCGCCCAGGTGTGCCTGTGGTGGTGGACCCAGCACCTGCTGCTCGGCGGTCACGTCAGCTGGAAGCCGCTGTTCCCCGGGGCCGCGATCACCGCGCTCTCCTTCACCGTCCTGTCGGTGACCGCGCGGTTCTACATGCCGCGCGCCCTCGACCGCGCCCTCGGCGAGTACGGCTCGCTGGGAGCGGTCTTCGTGGCCCTGTCCTGGCTGATCGTGGTCTGCCTGGCCGCCACCCTCAGCGTCACCGTCGGTGCGGTCCTGGCTCAGGAGCCGTTCCTCGCGGGCCGGCTCGGCAGCCCGCCGCCCCGCCGTCCCCGGGACACCCGGACGCCCGTGGACCGGGCGCCCGGCCCACCCGGCCCCCGCTCCTGACAGCGGTGCCGTTCGGCCGGGGGCCCCTGCCAGTCCTGCGCCGGGGCGCAAACCCTGTGATCCTGAGAACGTAGGGCGCCGGCCACGGCCGGCCGGACACAGGTGGTGATGTCTGTGGCCGTGCACGACGACAGCGCACCGGGGCGGACCGCGGGGTACACCGGACCGCCGGGGGAGCCGCTGCTGCGTACCCGGTTCACCGCACCGGCCAGGCCCCCCGCCTTCGTCCGCAGGCCCAGGCTGACCGCGCACCTCGACCAGGCCCTCCAGGCACCGCTGACCATGGTCAACGGCGCGGCCGGCGCGGGGAAGACCCTCCTCGTCGCCGACTGGGCCGCCGGGCTCGGACAACCGGTCGCCTGGCTCACCCTCGAGGCGGGCGACCAGCGGCCCGGCACGTTCTGGACCCATGTCCTGCACGCCCTGCGCTCCGCGGGCACCGCGCTCCCCGCCGGCGTCGGCGGCCCGGGGACCATCGGCATGGTCGGCCACCGGCTGCTCGGCCGGCTCGCCGACGAGCTGAACGGGAGCGGCCGGCCGGCGATCCTGGTCCTCGACGAGTTCGACCGGCTGTCCGCCCCGGAGCCCGCCGAGCAACTGGAGTTCGTCCTGCACCACGCCGGACAGGGCCTGCGGCTGATCCTGGTCACCCGGACCGAACCCCTGCTGCCCCTGCACCGCTACCGGGCCGCCGCGGCCATCACCGAGATCAGGAACGACGAACTGGCCTTCACCCCCGAGGAGGCCGCCGCCCTGCTGGCCCGGCACGACCTGGCGCTGCCCGCCCAGGCCGCCCGCGCCCTGGTGGAGCGCACCCGCGGCTGGGCGGCCGGAGTGCAGCTGAGCGCCCTCGCCGCCCGGCAGAGCCCGGACCCGGAGACGTACCTCAAGGAGTTCGAGGCGGGGCACAGCGTCATCGCCGACTTCCTGCTGGCCGAGGTCCTCGACCGGCAGCCGCCCGGGACGCAGGACCTGCTGCTGTGCGTCAGCGTCCTGGACCGGTTCTGCCCCGAACTGGCCGAGGCCCTCACGGGCCGCCCCGGAGCCGGGCCTCGGCTGGCCGGGCTGTGCCGCCAGAACGCCTTCGTCGAGTACCTCGGGCACTCCTGGTTCCGGCTGCACCCGCTGTTCGCGGAGATCCTCCGGGTCCACCTGCGGGCGCGCCGACCGGAGCGGGAACCCGAACTGCACCGGCGCGCCGCGTGCTGGCTGCGGGCCCACGGCGCCGTACCCGAGGCACTGGCCCACGGCGCGGCGGCGGCCGACTGGGAGTTCACCGCCGGCACCGTCGTCGACGACCTGGCGATCGGCCGGCTGCTCACCGGGCCGCGCGCCGACGACCTCACCGAGCTGTTCTCCCGGATGGACACCGCGGCCGACGGCGCGGCGGTGGACCTGGTGCGGGCGGCCCGCGAACTGTCCGGCTGCGACCTCGACCGCGGCCTCGTCCACCTCGGCCACGCGGCGCGGGACCCGGCCGCGGGGGAGTCCGCCGCGGCGAGCCGGCTGAGCCGGGTGCTCCTGGAGTCCCTGGCGGCCCGGCTGACCGGCGCCCCCGGCCAGGCCGAGCAGGCGATGGCGACGGCCGAGCGGCTCCGCCGCGAGGTGCCCGCCGACCAGCTGGCGCGCCACCCCGAGCTCGGCGCGCTGCTGCTCACCCATCTGGGTTCGGCCCGGGTGTGGGCCGGGCACTTCGACGAGGCCCGCGCCGTCCTCACCGAGGTGACCGCCCTCGCCGACGCCGCGACGGAGCTGCCGCGCGAGGACTGCCTCGGGCACCTGGCGCTGCTCGACTACTTCGACGGCCGGCTCGACCGGGCGGAGAGCCGGGCCCTGGCCGCCACGGCCGTGACCCGGCACTGCGGCGGCCACCCGTTCCCGGGCGCCGGGCTCGGGCAGCTGGTGCTGGCCGCCGTGGCCGTCGACCGCGACGAACTGGACCAGGCCCGGACCCTGCTGGCCGAGGCCGCCGCGTCCGGCCCCGGCCCCGCGGCGCCCGACCCGGTGACCGAGGGGTGCCGGGCCCTGGCGACCGCACGGCTGCTGGCCGCGCTCGGCGACCCGGAGGCCGCCGCGCACGCGGCCACCCCGGCCGTACGAGCCACCGTCACCTCGCCCTGGGTCCGGGCCGGCGCGGCCCTGGCCTCGTCGGCGGCCCATCTCGCCGAGGGCCGCCCGGAGGCGGCCGCCGGGGTGCTCGACGGGGTCCGGGGCCCCGACGGGTCCGTGTGCGCGGCGGAGCTGGCCTGGGCGCGACTGGTCACCGGCCACCGCGACGAAGCGGTCGAGGCGGCGGGCCCGCTGTGCGCGGACGAGGGGGGAGGTCCCGGGGTCACGGTGCGGGCCACCCTGGTCCACGCGCTGGCCGCGGTCGAGACGGGGGACGCCGACACCGCCCGAAGACTGCTCGCCAAGGCGCTCCTGGCGGCCCGCGGGGACCGGCTGCGCCGCCCGTTCCTGGACGCCGGGCCGCGCATCCGGCGCCTGCTGGACACCCCGCAGCTGCACGGTCTGGCCGCGGGCTGGCTGTACGGCGACGGCGCCGGTGCCGTGCCCGAGGCCTCGCCGCTGCTCGTGGAGGAGCTGAGCGGGCGTGAGCGCGAGGTGCTCAGCAGGCTGGCGCAGCTGATGTCCACCCAGGAGATCGCCGCCGACCTGTACGTCTCCGTGAACACCGTGAAGACGCACCTCAAGAGCGTCTACCGGAAACTCGGGGTGGGCCGGCGCGGCGACGCGGTGCGCCGGGCCCGCGAGCGCGGGCTGCTGTGAGCCGCCCGTCCGCGACGGTCACCGGAGGCCGGGCCCGGATCACCTCCGCCGGGTGAGGCCGGCGGCGCCCGGCGCGGCGCAGGATCGGTGCACAGACCGCAGCACACCGCGGCGGGAGACGGCTCATGCACTACGAGATCCGCGTCGAAGGGGCCATGTCCGAGACGCTGACGCAGGCCTTCCCGGAAATGGAACACGTGACGATGTCCGGCCAGACGGTCCTGTTCGGTCCCGTCATCGACGAGGCACAGCTGTACGGCCTGCTGAACCGCTGTCTGTCACTCGGACTGCGGGTCGTGGAGATGCGGCGCCGCCCGGAGTGACCGGGCGTCCCGCACAGCAGCGCACGATCACCCGCACCGGGTGAGGACCCCGCAAGGCCGCCGTGCGCACCCTGAAACCGCAGAGCGCGGCCGACCGGCCGGCGCCGTGGACGGAGGACACAAATGAGCGCGCAGACCTACCTCGCGTACGACTATCCGCTGCTGAGCGCCTTCTGGACCATGCTGTGGCTGTTCCTGTGGATCATGTGGCTCGTCCTGCTGTTCCGGGTCATCGTGGACGTCTTCCGCGACGACTCGATGGGCGGCTGGGCCAAGGCAGGCTGGCTGGCCCTCTGCATCGTGGTTCCCTTCCTGGGCGTGCTCATCTACGTGATCGCCCGCGGCAAGGGCATGGGGCAGCGCGAAATCGCCCAGGCCCGGGACCAGCAGAAGGCCTTCGAGTCCTACATCCGGCAGACCGCCCAGAGCGGCACCGGCCAGACGAGCAGCGTCGACGAACTGGCCAGGCTCTCCGAGATGAAGTCCCGCGGCGACATCTCGGACGAGGAGTTCCGCCGGGCCAAGGCACTGATCCTCGGCGACGCCGGCCCGGCCGCCGCCCCCCGCACCGGCGCCGTGCCCACCACCCACGGGCGCTGACCGCACCCCCAGTACCACGAGATCTGCGAGAACGAATCGAGGCAGGCGCATGACAGCGACACATCCCGCGCACCACCCGCACACCGCCAAGATGCAGTGGGCCGGCGGACTGACGACCTTCTCCGCCGTCATGCTGATGATCGCCGGTCTGCTCGCGGTGTTCCGCGGCATCATGGCGATCGCCCAGGACGACGTGTTCGTCACGACGCCCAACTACGTCTTCAAGTTCGACCTCACGAGCTGGGGCTGGATCCACCTGGTCCTCGGCGTGATCGCCGTGGTCGTCGGTGTCGGCCTCCTCCAGCCCGCCGCCTGGGCCCGCGGCGCCGGCGTGGCCATCGCCGCGCTGGTGATCATCGCCAACTTCCTGTCCCTGCCGTACTACCCGGTGTGGTCCGTGGTGATGATCGCGCTCTCCGGTTTCATCATCTGGGCACTGTGCGTGGTCCGCGGCGACGAGTCCACGGACACGGCCTGACGCGTCCGGGCCCACCCGGAGCCCCTCCCCACGGCGGCGCCGCCTCGTACCGAGTGCTCGGTCCGGGCGGCGCCGTCCGGGACCAGGTGGGCCTCGGCCGCGCGGCGGAACGCCGGGAACAGCGGGTGGCGGTCCCCGGCCCGGACGGCGAGGACCACCTGGAGGGGCGTGGCGTCCGCCACCGGGACGACGGCGATGTCCGGCCGCAGGTTCCCGCCGAACCCGGCCGGTGCCAGCGTCACCACCTCACCGCTCGCGACCAGTTCGAGCTTGTCCTCCAGCGAGTCCACCGAGGGGCCCAGCCGGGTGTGGCCGGGAGGGTTCGCCCCGATCCGGTCGGCGCCGGTGAAACGCGGGAGCGGCTCGTCGGAGAAGTCGGCGAGGGTGACCGACTTCTTGCCCGCCAGCCGGTGGTCGAGCGGCACCAGCAGGACGCGCGGCTCCTCGTAGAGGACGGTGACGTCCAGGTCGTCGGCGGTGAACAGGAACCGGGTCACCACCACGTCGACGCGCCGGTCCAGCAGCGCTTCGCGCGGGTCGTTCCAGTCCAGGTGCAGGGCGCGGACATCCGCCTCGGGGTGACGCCGGCGCAACTCCCGGACGGCCGGGGTGACGATCATGTGGGTGGTGAACCCGACGGTGAACGGGGCGTGGGCGGCCGCCGAACGCGCGCTCGCGGCGGCCCGGCCGGCCGTCCGCAGCAGCTCCCTGGCCTGCGGCAGGAAGACCTCCCCGGCCTCGGTGAGCCGGGTGCCGCGCGGGCTGCGGTCCAGCAGCCGGGCACCCACCTGCTGCTCGAGCCGCCGGATCTGCCGGCTCAGCGAGGGCTGCGCCAGACGCAGCGCGGCGGCCGCGCGACCGAAGTGCAGCTCTTCGGCGACGACGGTGAAGTAACGCACCAGGCGCAGCTCCAGGTCCACCGCCGGTACGGGGGAATCGGGCACCCCGTGACTCTACCCGCGCGCCGCTGAAACGTCGGTGAGCTGCGGTGATAATCGGACAGGCATCACCGGGTGCGGAACAGGTCTTGGACCCGGCCCGGCAGCCGGACGCACGCTGGGGTCGTCCCACCAGATGCACTCCCCGTGAGGTGATTTGTCATGCGTGTGTTCGTCACCGGCGCCACCGGCTTCGTCGGCAGCGCGGTGGTCCGCGAGCTGCTCGACGCCGGACACCAGGTGCTCGGCCTGGCCCGCTCGGACGCGGCCGAGGCGGCCCTGAAGGAGGCGGGAGCGCAGGCGCACCGGGGCGACCTGAGCGACGTCGACGGGCTGCGGACCGCGGCCGCCGAAGCCGACGGAGTGGTCCACACCGGCTTCCACCACGACTTCTCCGACCTGCACGGCGCCCTGCGCATCGAACTCGCGGCCCTGGCCGCCTTCGGTGACGCCCTCGCCGGTTCCGGTCGCCCCCTCGTCGTCACGTCCGTGACCGGCCTGCTCGCCCCCGGCCGCGTCGGCACCGAGACCGACGCTCCCGACCCCGCCGGGCCGGGCGCCCACCGCGCCGAGTCGGAACGGGCCGCACTGGCCCTGGCCGACCGCGGGGTGCGGGTCAGCGCGATCCGCCTGCCCTCGGTGCACGGTGCGGGCGACCACGCGTTCGTCCCGGCCCTCATCGGCATCGCCCGGGACAAGGGCGTCGCCGCCTACCCGGACGAGGGCACCAACCGCTGGTCCGCCGTGCACCGCCTGGACGCCGCCGTCCTCTACCGCCGGGCCCTGGAGGCGGCCCCGGCGGGCGCCGTACTGCACGCGGTCGCCGAAGGGGACGTACGGTTGCGCGACATCGCCGAGGTGATCGGCCGCCGCCTCGACGTGCCGGCGGTCTCCCTGCCCCGGGATCGGGCGATCGACCACTTCGGATGGCTCGGCCACTTCTGCGTCAACGACAACCCGACGTCGAGCGCCTTGACCCGGCAGCGGTACGACTGGCGGCCCGAGCAGCCCGGCCTCCTCGCCGACCTGGATCAGGACCACTACTTCTGACCTTCCCGCGCGGACCTTCCCGCGAGCCGAGGTCAGCGCACCTTCGTGTCGGATTCCCGCCAGCATCGACCCCCTCGCGTGGCCGATGCTGGACCCATGCAGAAAGGGATGCACCTCGACCGAGAGCACTGCGTACGGGCCGTGCAGTCGAAGGACGCGCGGTTCGACGGCTGGTTCTACACCGCCGTCCTCACCACGCGCATCTACTGCCGGCCCAGCTGCCCGGTGGTACCGCCCAAGCCCGCGAACATGACGTTCTACCCGAGCGCCGCCGCCTGCCAGCAGGCCGGCTTCCGCGCCTGCAAGCGCTGCCGTCCGGACACCAGCCCCGGCTCCCCTGAGTGGAACCAGCGCGCCGACCTGGTCGCCCGCGCCATGCGGCTGATCGCCGACGGGGTCGTGGACCGCGAGGGCGTGCCCGGCCTGGCCGCCCGCCTCGGCTACAGCCCCCGGCAGGTGGAACGCCAGCTGCTCGCCGAACTCGGCGCCGGTCCGCTGGCCCTCGCCCGGGCCCAGCGCGCCCAGACCGCCCGCCTGCTGATCGAGACGACCGCCCTGCCGATGGCGGAGATCGCCTTCGCGTCCGGATTCTCCTCGATCCGCACCTTCAACGACACCGTCCGGGAGGTCTTCGCGCTCTCTCCGACCGAGCTGCGCGACCGCCGCCCGAGGACCGCGCGGCAGGCACCGGGCGCGCTCTCGCTGCGCCTCCCGTTCCGTGCCCCGCTCAACCCCGACAACCTGTTCGGGCACCTCGCGGCCACCGCCGTACCCGGCGTGGAGGAGTGGCGGGACGGCGCCTACCGGCGGACCCTGCGGCTGCCGTACGGCCACGGCATCGCCGCCCTCGCGCCGAAGCCCGACCACATCGCCTGCCGGCTCGCCCTCAGCGACCTGCGGGACCTGCCCGTCGCCATCAGCCGCTGCCGCCGGCTCCTGGACCTGGACGCCGACCCGGTCGCCGTGGACGATCAGCTCCGTTGGGATCCCGTCCTGGCGCCGCTGGTGGACAAGGCGCCGGGGCGGCGGGTGCCGCGCACGGTGGACGAAGCGGAGTTCGCGGTCCGGGCCGTGCTCGGCCAGCAGGTCTCCACGGCCGCCGCCCGTACCCACGCGGCCCGCCTGGTGACGGCCCACGGCACCCCGGTCGACGACCCCGAGGGCGGCCTGACCCACCTCTTCCCGTCCCCCGAGGCACTCGCGGACGTGCCCCCCGAGTCCCTGGCGATGCCCCGCAGCCGCCGTACCACCTTCACCACCCTGGTGAGCCGACTGGCCGGCGGAACCCTCCACCTGGGGGTGGAGTGCGACTGGGCGGAAGCCCGCGCCCAGCTCCTCGCCCTCCCCGGCTTCGGCCCCTGGACCGTCGACGTCATCGCCATGCGCGCCCTCGGCGACCCCGACGCCTTCCTCCCCACCGACCTCGGAATCCGCCGTGCCGCCCAGGAGTTGGGCCTGCCCGGCACCCCGGCCGCCCTCACCGCACGCGCGGCCGCCTGGCGTCCCTGGCGCGCCTACGCCGTCCAGTACCTGTGGGCGACCGACAACCACCCGATCAACTTCCTGCCCGTGTGAGGACCTTGCCGTGAAGAACCACACCGTCACCGACAGCCCCTACGGCCCGCTCACCCTGGTCGCCGAGGACGGCATCCTGTGCGGCCTGTACATGGAGGAACAGCGCCACCGGCCGCCCGAGGAGACCTTCGGCGACCGCGACGACGATCTGTTCGCGGAGGCCGAGGAACAGCTCTCCGCCTACTTCGCGGGGGAGTTGAAGGAGTTCACCGTCGAACTGCGGCTGGCCGGCACGCCGTTCCAGCGCAGCGTCTGGGACCAGCTGACCCGCATACCGTACGGGGAGACCCGCAGCTACGGCGAACTCGCCGACGCCCTCGGCAACCCCCAGGCCTCCCGCGCGGTCGGCCTCGCCAACGGCCGCAACCCCGTCGGCATCATCGTCCCCTGCCACCGGGTGATCGGCGCCGACGGCAACCTCACCGGCTACGGCGGCGGCCTGCCCCGCAAGCAGCGCCTGCTGGACTTCGAACGGGGCGCGGGCCTGTTCTGACGGGTCTTTCCTAGCCGGCTCGCAGCTCCGCGAGCAGCTTCGGCAGCGCACTGCCGATCGGTTCCCGGATGACGTCGTCGGCGCGGTCGTCGTACGGCGTGGGCTCGGCGTTGACGATGACCAGCCGGGCGCCGTGGTCGGCGGCGACGCCCGCCAGTCCGGCGGCCGGCTGGACCTGGAGGCTGCTGCCCACCGCGATGAACACCGTGCAGGCCTTGCTGATGGCGAGAGCGTCACCGAGGACGACCGGGTCGAGACGCTCGCCGAACATCACGGTCGCCGACTTGAGGATGCCCCCGCACTCCAGGCACGGGGGATCCGCCTCACCCGCCTCGACCCTGGCGAGCGCGTCCGCCATCGTGCCCCGCGCACCGCAGTTCGTGCACACCACCTGCCGTGCGGTGCCGTGCAGTTCGAGCACCTTGCGGGCGGGCATCCCGGCGAGCTGGTGCAGGCCGTCCACGTTCTGCGTGATCACCCGCACCGGCGTCCCCGACCGCTCCAGCTCGGCGACGGCCCGGTGTGCCGCGTTCGGCTCCGCCTGGAGGGTGCGGTTCTCGCGCCGCATCTGCCATGAGCGGCGCCGGATCTCCGGGTCGCCCATGTAGTACTCGTACGTCACGAGCTTCTCGGCCTCGGGATCCTCGCGCCACAGGCCGTGGGGACCGCGGTAGTCGGGGATCCCGGAATCGGTCGAGACACCGGCGCCACTGAGGATGGCGACGAGGGGCTTGGTCATGGGGTCGAGGGTAGGGCGGGGCGGCCGGCGGCAGCGAGTGGATATCGGCGGGCGGTGGATATCGGCGGGCGGGGGCGGGGCCGTGGTTCAGCCGACCCGGTGACCGTTCTCCAGCTCCGCCGTCCCCGAGCCGTCCGTGAGGGTGTCCAGGGCGACCAGGACGCGCCGTCCGAGCGCGCCGGACAGGTGGTCCGTGATCCGCTCGCGGGGGACCAGCCGCCAGGACAGCAGTTCCTCCTCCTGGAGGACGATCGCCCGGAGGTCGTCGTCGGTGAGGACGCCGCCGTCGTACACGTACGCCACGACGGGCGGCCGGCCGGTGCCGTGCACCCAGTCCACCGCCAGCAGCCGGCCCATCGGCCGGTCCAGGCCGATCTCCTCCAGGGTCTCCCGGCGCGCGCCCTGGCGGGGGGTCTCGCCGTCGTCGGACTCGACGGTCCCGCCCGGCAGCGCCCAGCCCTCCCGGTAGTTGGGTTCGACGAGCAGGACCCGCCCCTCGGCGTCCAGGAAGAGCGCGGCGGCCCCGGCGAGGACGCGGGGGAGGCTCGCGATGTACGCGGCGTAGGTGTCGGTGGTGGTCACCCAGGCAGGGTAACCAGGCCGGGGCCGCGCCCGGGCCGCCGTGTCGCCGCTTCGGCCGGGCATGACGGGGAGGGCGTCCTGCGGTTAAGGTCGCAGCGGCGCGACTGGCCTTGACGTGCGCGAGGCCCGGAATGCAAGGGGATACAGGTGACACAGCGCGTGCTCATCGCCGCGGACAAGTTCAAGGGCTCGCTGACCGCCGTGCAGGTCGCCGAGCGGGTCACGGCGGGGCTGCGGCGGGTCGTGCCCGGCCTGGACGTGGCGGCGCTGCCCGTCGCCGACGGCGGGGACGGCACGGTGGCCGCCGCGGTCGCGGCCGGTTTCGAACGACGGGAGCGGCGGGTCGCCGGCCCCCTGGGGCAGGAGGTCACCGCCGCGTTCGCGCTGCGCGGTGACACCGCGGTGGTGGAGATGGCCGAGGCGAGCGGACTGCAGCGGCTGCCCCGCGGCGTGTTCGCGCCGCTCACGGCCTCCACGTACGGCTCCGGAGAGCTGCTGCGGGCCGCGCTGGACGCGGGTGCCCGCACGATCGTCTTCGGCGTCGGAGGCAGTGCCACGACGGACGGCGGGGCCGGGATGCTGTCGGCGCTCGGCGCGCGTCTCCTCGACGCGGACGGCGAACCGGTGCCGCCGGGCGGTGGCGGACTCGCCGAACTGGCCCGCGCGGACCTGTCCGGGCTGGACCCGCGGCTGTCCTCCGTGGACCTGATCCTCGCCAGCGACGTCGACAACCCGCTGACCGGCCCGAAGGGCGCGCCCGCCGTCTACGGCCCGCAGAAGGGCGCCTCCCCCGACGACGTGGAACTGCTGGACGCGGCGCTGGCCCACTTCGCGAAGGTCCTGGAGGCCGAGGCCGGCTCGCGCGCCGCCGGGTACGCGGTGGCACCGGGCGCCGGTGCGGCCGGCGGCATCGGGTACGGCGCGCTGCTGCTCGGCGCCCGGTTCCGGGCCGGCATCGAGGTCATGCTCGACGTTCTGGGCTTCGCGCCGGCGCTGGAGCGGGCGTCGCTCGTCATCACCGGCGAGGGCTCGCTCGACGAGCAGACGCTGCACGGCAAGGCACCGGCCGGGGTGGCCGCGGCGGCCCGTGCCGCAGGCAAGGAGGTGGTGGCGGTCTGCGGCCGCCTCGCCCTGCCGCCCGAGGCGATCGGGCGGGCCGGGATCCGCCGCGTCTACCCGCTCACCGACGTCGAACCGGACGTGGTGACGTGCATCGCCGACGCCGGACCGATCCTGGAGCGGGTGGCGGAACAGATCGCCCGGGACTTCCTGAGCTGAGGGGCGAAAGCCGCGTCCCGGAGCGGGGAACGTGAACGGAAGACGGGTGTGGCCCGGACCTACGGGTCCGGGCCACACCCGTCTTCCGTGCGGGCGGCGTCAGGGCAGCTGGGCCGCCCGCGCCTCGCGTCGGTTGTCGCGGAAGTTGTTCACCCGGCGGGCCGTGGCGAACAGCGGGATCACCGCGCCGGTCACCAGCTGCAGCGCGCAGCCGGTCTGGAGGAGCAGCTGGCCGCCCGGGGCGTCGAAGGCCCAGGCCGCCAGGAGGCCGACGCCGAGCACGATCCAGGACAGCATCGCGACCGCGAGGCGGCCGCGCGGCTTCGGGTACTCGACCCGGCTGACCATCAGCCACGCCGTGCCCAGGATCGCCAGCAGCGTCGCGAAGAACGGCAGCTCCAGGAGCACGATCGAGACGACCGTCAGCGCGCCGAACGGCGAGGGCATGCCCTGGAACATGCCGTTCGGCGGTGTCACGCAGGAGAAGCGCGCGAGTCTCAGCACCACGGCCAGCAGCACCACGACCGCCCCGACCGCGGCCACCTTCTGGTACGCGTCGTCCGCCACCATGCCGTAGACGAGGACGAAGTACGCCGGGGCGAGGCCGAAGCTGATCAGGTCGGAGAGGTTGTCCAGTTCCGCGCCCATGGGGGAGGAGCGCAGCTTGCGCGCCACCAGGCCGTCGAACAGGTCGAAGATCGCCGCGCACAGCATCAGGATGACCGCGGTGGCCGCGCTGTGGCGGGCCATGCCCGCCGACTGGTCGTCCCCGGTGAGGTGCGGGATCAGGATGCCGGTGGTGGTGAAGTACACCGCCATGAACCCGCAGGTGGCGTTGCCCAGGGTGAGGGTGTCCGCTATCGAGAGGCGGAGAGAGAGCGGCATCTCCTCCTCGTCGTCGCCGATCTCGTCGGCCTCGGGCACCCAGCCCGCCTGGGTCTCTGGATCAATCACGGTCAATGCGAGTCACCCCAGCCACGGTCTTCTGGCCGACCTCGACCGCGACCTCCACGCCCTCGGGCAGGTAGATGTCGACGCGCGAGCCGAACCGGATCAGACCGATGCGGTCGCCCTGCTCGACCTTCGTGCCCTGCGGAACGTAGGGGACGATGCGACGGGCCACCGCGCCGGCGATCTGGATCATTTCGATGTCGCCGAGTTCGGTGTCGAAATGCCAGACTACGCGCTCGTTGTTCTCGCTCTCCTTGTTGAAGGCGGGAACGAAGCCACCGGGGATGTGCTCCACCGACGTCACCTCGCCCGCCAGGGGCGCGCGGTTGACGTGGACGTTGAGCGGGCTCATGAAGATCGCGACGCGGGTGCGACCGTCCTTCCACGGCATGATGCTCTGCACCACACCGTCGGCGGGCGAGATGACACGGCCCGGGGCGATCTCACGCTCGGGGTCGCGGAAGAACCACAGCATGCCCGCCGCGAGTGCGGTGGCGGGCACGGCGACGGCCTTCGCGGCACCGGAGCGACGGGCGCGCAGGAGGCTGACAGCTGCGGTGGCGACGGTCGGGAGAAGCCACGGCGATGCTCCGCGCGCGAGGCGTACGCCGGCCAGGCTGTCTCGATGTGCAGAGGTTTGGCTGTGGGGCATGGATGACCTTCGTAGCGGATGATGCCGCGCGGGAAACGGGGACGGCGGCTTTCCGGGATCGTACCGGTCGGGGGCCACAACTGGGCAAGCCAAGCAGCCGAGTCGGCGGCCGAAGACCGTTGACGGGGTGTGATCTTCTTCTCGAAGAAAACACCCCGTACCCGGACAATCAGCCCTGGAATCGATACTCTTCGAGCAGCCTTCGCCCGATGATCATTTTCTGGATCTCGGCGGTGCCCTCGCCGATCAGCAGCATCGGCGCCTCGCGGTAGAGGCGCTCGATCTCGTACTCCTTGGAGAATCCGTAGCCGCCGTGGATCCGGAAGGCGTCCTCCACGACCTCCTTGCAGTACTCCGAGGCGAGGTACTTCGCCATCCCCGCCTCCAGGTCGTTTCGCTCCCCGGAGTCCTTTTTGCGTGCGGCGTTGACCATCATGGCATGGGCGGCCTCGACCTTGGTGGCCATCTCCGCCAGCTTGAACTGGATGGCCTGGTGCTGGGCGATCGCCTTGCCGAAAGTGTGACGCTGCTGGGCATACTGGACGCCGAGTTCGAAAGCGCGCTGGGCGACACCGCAGCCGCGTGCCGCCACGTTGACCCGGCCGACCTCGACTCCGTCCATCATTTGGTAAAAACCTCGGCCGGTGACCCCGCCGAGCACCCGATCGGCCGGAATCCGCAGCCCGTCCATGATCAGCTCGGTGGTGTCGACGCCCTTGTAGCCCATCTTGTCGATCTTGCCCGGGATGGTCAGGCCGGGGCGGACCTCGCCGAAGCCGGGCTCCTTCTCGACCAGGAAGGTCGTCATCGACCTGTGCGGCGCCGTACCCTCGGGGTGTCCTTCGTCACTACGGACGAGCACCGCCACGAGGGACGAGGTGCCGCCGTTCGTCAGCCACATCTTCTGGCCGTTCAGGACGTACTCCTCGCCGTCCCGCACCGCCTTCGAGGTGATCGCCGACACGTCCGAGCCGAGACCCGGCTCCGACATCGAGAACGCGCCCCGGATGTCGCCGGCCGCCATCCGCGGCAGGAAGTGCTCCTTCTGCTCCTGGGTACCGTGCTGCTTGAGCATGTACGCCACGATGAAGTGCGTGTTGATGATCCCGGACACGGACATCCAGCCCCGGGCGATCTCCTCGACGCACAGCGCGTACGTCAGGAGGGACTCGCCCAGGCCGCCGTACTCCTCGGGGATCATCAGGCCGAACAGGCCGAGCTCCCGGAGACCGTCGACGATCGCCTGCGGATACTCGTCGCGGTGCTCCAGCTCGGTGGCGACCGGGATGATCTCCTTGTCCACGAAGTCGCGGACGGTGGAGAGGATCTCCTGCTGGACGTCGGTCAGACCGGCGGTCTGGGCGAGACGGGCCATGACTAGCGCTCCTGAAGTTCCGGGCGGCCGGGCTGCTCGCCGCCGCGCTCCTTGATGTACGTCTCGGTCGGCACCATCACCTTGCGGCGGAAGACGCACACGAGCGTGCCGTCCTGCTTGTAGCCCTTGGTCTCGACGTGGACGATCCCGCGGTCGCTCTTCGACTTCGAGGGCCACTTGTCGAGCACGGTGGTCTGGCCGTAGATCGTGTCGCCGTGGAAGGTCGGAGCCACGTGCTTGAGCGACTCGATCTCCAGGTTGGCGATCGCCTTGCCCGAGATGTCCGGGACGGACATGCCGAGCAGCAGCGAGTAGATGTAGTTGCCGACCACCACGTTCCTGCCGAAGTCCGTCGTCTTCTCGGCGTAGTTCGTGTCCATGTGGAGCGGGTGGTGGTTCATGGTGAGGAGACAGAACAGGTGGTCGTCGTACTCCGTGACCGTCTTGCCGGGCCAGTGCTTGTACGTCGCCCCGACCTCGAACTCCTCGTACGTGCGTCCGAACTGCATCGCGCTCACGCCTCCGGGATCTCGAACTTCGACGTGCGCTGCATGCCCGCGGCCCGGCCCTTGCCGGAGATGACCAGGGCCATCTTGCGGCTGGCCTCGTCGATCATCTCGTCGCCGAGCATCGCCGAGCCCTTCTTGCCGCCCGCCTCGGACGTGTAGTAGTCGTACGCGTCCAAGATCAGCTCGGCGTGGTCGTAGTCCTCCTGGGAGGGCGAGAAGATCTCGTTGGACGCCTCGACCTGGCCCGGGTGCAGCACCCACTTGCCGTCGAAGCCGAGGGCCGCGGCGCGCCGGGCGACCTCGCGGTAGCCCTCGACGTTGCGGATCTGCAGGTAGGGGCCGTCGATCGCCTGGAGGTTGTTGGCGCGGGCGGCCATCAGGATCTTCATCAGGATGTAGTGGTAGGCGTCCGCCGGGTAACCGGGCGGCTGCTCGCCCACGACCAGCGACTTCATGTTGATGGACGCCATGAAGTCGGCCGGGCCGAAGATGATCGTCTCGACGCGCTGGGAGGCCGTCGCGATCTCGTTGACGTTGTTGAGGCCCTGCGCGTTCTCGATCTGCGCCTCGATGCCGATCTTGCCGACCTCGAAGCCCATGGTCTTCTCGATCTGGGTCAGCAGCAGGTCCAGGGCGACCACCTGCTGCGCCGTCTGCACCTTCGGCAGCATGATGCAGTCCAGGTTCTGGCCGGCCCCCTCGACGACCGTGACGACGTCGCGGTACGTCCACTCGGTCGTCCAGTCGTTCACGCGCACCACGCGCGTCTTGCCGGTCCAGTCGCCCTCGTTGAGGAACTTGACGATGGTGTGCCGCGCCTCGGGCTTGGCGAGCGGCGCGCACGCGTCCTCCAGGTCCAGGAAGACCTGGTCCGCCGGGAGACCCTGCGCCTTCTCCAGGAAGCGCGGGTTCGAACCGGGCACTGCCAGGCACGAGCGCCGCGGACGGAGACGGTTGACGGGTGTCGTCATGCGGGGACCTCCAGAGGGTCGAGCTGGTTCGCTTTCCGGATCTCGTCGACGATGCGGCCGATGATTCCGGTGATGTCGAAGTCCTTCGGGGTGAAGACCGCGGCCACTCCGGCTTGCCTGAGCTGCTCGGCATCACCGTTCGGGATGATGCCACCGGCGATCACCGGTATATCTGTGGCACCGGCCACACGGAGTCGTTCCAGGACGTCCGGGACCAGCTGGGCGTGCGACCCGGACAGGATGGACAGGCCCACCGCGTGCACGTCCTCGGCGAGCGCCGCGTCCACGATCTGCTCCGGGGTGAGGCGGATGCCCTGGTAGACCACCTCGAAGCCGGCGTCCCTGGCCCGTACGGCGATCTGCTCGGCGCCGTTGGAGTGCCCGTCGAGGCCCGGCTTGCCGACGAGGAACCTCAGCTTGCCGGTGCCCAGGTCGCGGGCGGTGGCATCCACCTTGGCGCGCACCCGCGCCAGCGCCGAGCCCGCCTCGACGGGGACCGCGACGGGGGCCGAGGAGACCCCGGTCGGCGCCCGGAACTCGCCGAACACCTCCCGCAGGGCACCGGCCCACTCACCGGTCGTCACGCCCGCGCGGGCGCACTCCAGGGTGGCCTCCATGAGGTTGTCGGTGCCCTTGGCGGCCTCCTTGAGACGCTCCAGGGCCTTGCAGGGCCGCGGGTGGTTGAACGGCGGCTGGTAGCGCGAGTCGCGCCAGCGCCCGATCGCCTCGACGACCCGCGCCTCGACCGCCGGGTCGACGGTCTGGATGGCCGTGTCCAGGTCGGCGGTGAGCGGGTTCGGCTCGGTGGTCTCGAAGATGTTGACGCCGACGATCTTCTCCTGGCCGGACTCGATCCGGGCCCGGCGCTCGGCGTGCGAGGAGACCAGCTGCGACTTCAGGTAGCCCGACTCCACGGCGGCCATCGCGCCGCCCATCTCCTGGATCCGCTCGATCTCGGCCAGGGAGTCCTCGACCAGCTGGGCGACCTTCTTCTCGATGACGTGCGAGCCCTCGAAGATGTCCTCGTACTCCAGCAGGTCGCTCTCGTGGGCGAGCACCTGCTGGATGCGCAGCGACCACTGCTGGTCCCAGGGCGTCGGCAGGCCGAGCGCCTCGTTCCAGGCGGGGAGCTGCACGGCACGCGCGCGGGCGTCCTTCGACAGCGTCACCGCGAGCATCTCCAGGACGATCCGCTGGACGTTGTTCTCCGGCTGCGCCTCGGTCAGCCCGAGCGAGTTGACCTGGACGCCGTACCGGAACCGCCGCTGCTTGGGGTCCTCGATGCCGTACCGCTCGCTGGTGATGCGGTCCCAGATGCGGCCGAACGCCCGCATCTTGCACATCTCCTCGACGAACCGGACGCCGGCGTTCACGAAGAAGGAGATCCGGGCGACGACGTCGCCCATGCGCTCCTGCGGCACCTGGCCGCTGTCCCGCACCGCGTCCAGCACGGCGACGGCGGTGGACATCGCGTACGCGATCTCCTGGACCGGCGTGGCGCCCGCCTCCTGCAGGTGGTAGCTGCAGATGTTGATCGGGTTCCACTTCGGGATGTGGGAGACCGTGTACGCGATCATGTCCGTCGTCAGGCGGAGGCTCGGCCCCGGCGGGAAGACGTGCGTCCCCCGGGACAGGTACTCCTTGACGATGTCGTTCTGGGTGGTGCCCTGGAGCTTGGTGATGTCCGCGCCCTGCTCCTCGGCGACCACCTGGTAGAGCGCCAGCAGCCACATCGCCGTGGCGTTGATCGTCATCGAGGTGTTCATCTGCTCCAGGGGGATGTCCTGGAAGAGGCGGCGCATGTCGCCCAGGTGCGAGACGGGCACGCCCACCCGGCCGACCTCGCCGCGGGCGAGGACGTGGTCGGGGTCGTAGCCGGTCTGCGTCGGCAGGTCGAACGCCACCGACAGACCCGTCTGTCCCTTGGCGAGGTTGCGCCGGTACAGCTCGTTGGACGCCTCGGCCGTGGAGTGGCCGGCGTACGTGCGCATGAGCCACGGCCGGTCCTTGGCACGCGCCCCGTCGGCGATCTGACGCTCAGTCATCTATGACCTCGGGTGTCTCAGATGTTGCGGAAGCGGTTGATGGCGTCGAGGTGCTTGGCCCGCATCTCCTCGTCGCGCACGCCGAGGCCCTCCTCGGGGGCGAGGCAGAGCACGCCGACCTTGCCCTGGTGGAGGTTGCGGTGCACGTCGTACGCGGCCTGCCCGGTCTCCTCCAGGGAGTAGGTCTTCGACAGCGTCGGGTGGATCTTGCCCTTCGCGATCAGCCGGTTGGCCTCCCAGGCCTCGCGGTAGTTGGCGAAGTGCGAGCCGATGATCCGCTTCAGCGACATCCACAGGTAGCGGTTGTCGTACTCGTGCATGTAGCCGGAGGTCGAGGCGCAGGTGGTGATCGTGCCGCCCTTGCGGGTGACGAACACGCTCGCGCCGAAGGTCTCGCGGCCGGGGTGCTCGAAGACGATGTCGATGTCCTCGCCGCCGGTGAGTTCGCGGATGCGCTTGCCGAAGCGCTTCCACTCGCGCGGGTCCTGCTCCTGCTCGTTCTTCCAGAACTTGTAGCCCTCGGCGTTGCGGTCGATGATCGCCTCGGCGCCCATCGCCCGGCAGATGTCCGCCTTCTGCGGCGAGGAGACGACGCAGATGGGGTTGGCGCCGCCGGCCAGCGCGAACTGGGTGGCGTACGAGCCGAGGCCGCCGCTCGCGCCCCAGATCAGCACGTTGTCGCCCTGCTTCATGCCGGCGCCGTTGCGGGAGACCAGCTGCCGGTACGCGGTGGAGTTGACCAGACCCGGGGCGGCGGCCTCCTCCCAGCTCAGGTGGTCCGGCTTCGGCATCAGCTGGTTGGACTTGACGAGCGCGACCTCGGCGAGACCGCCGAAGTTGGTCTCGAAGCCCCAGATGCGCTGCTCGGGGTCGAGCATCGTGTCGTTGTGCCCGTCGCTCGACTCCAGTTCCACGCTCAGGCAGTGCGCGACGACCTCGTCACCGGGCTTCCAGGCGTTGACGCCGGGGCCGGTGCGCAGGACGACGCCCGCGAGGTCGGAGCCGATGATGTGGTACGGCAGGTCGTGCCGCTTCGCCAGCTCGTTCGTGCGACCGTAGCGCTCCAGGAAGCCGAAGGTCGACAGCGGTTCGAAGATCGAGGTCCACACCGAGTTGTAGTTGACGCTCGATGCCATGACGGCGACCAGGGCCTCGCCCGGGCCCAGCTCGGGCAGCGGGACCTCGTCGAGGTGGATCGACTTGCGGGGGTCCTTGTCGCGGGTCTCCAGACCGGCGAACATGTCCGTCTCGTCCTTGTGCACGGTGATCGCGCGGTACGACTCGGGGAGCGGCAGGGCGGCGAAGTCGTCCGGCGTCGAGTCGGGCGACTGGATCGCGTCCAGGATGGCCTGAGTGGTCACGGTGTTGCCTCCGGCGATGCGCGCCCCTTGCGGGAAGGGGCGCTGAGGGTTACGTCGGTGCTGCTGAGGGTTGCGGGGTGCGTGCCGTCGGTTCGGCGGTGGTGGAGCTGCGGCGGCGCTTTGTGGCGCGGGAGGGTGCCTGTGACGCAGGCGTCCGACGGGGGAGCTGGTGTGCTCACCGGGACAGGCCGGACTCCCTCAACGTATGACACCGCGTGTCATGCCGCAAGGCACTGAGTGCCAGATCTTCCCCTCAGATGAAATCTTTACGTAACAAATGAGCGATGATCGATCGAACGGCAGTGGAAAGCTGCCTGAAAAGGGCTCCTGACATGCCAAAACGGCCACCCGGGCGGGTGGCCGTCGTCACAGGCACGGAGTGTCGCGGGGACACTCCGCGTGAGGGGTCAGCGTTCCTTGAGGGCCTGTTCGATGGTGCGCATGACCTCGTCCAGCGGCGCGTCCGTGCGCGCCACCGTCACCAGCACCTCGCCCTGCGAGAGCGTCGAGGCTCCCGCGGCCGGGGTGGTGCGGGGCGCGGTCTCCCGGCCCGCCCCGATCCCGGTCCCGAACGTCTTGCGCACGATCGCGAAGGCGTGGTCGAGCTGGGCCTCCACGTCGCCCTGGCCGCCCGCCCGCAGCCAGCGCCGCAGCACGTGGTTGTGGGCGGTGACCACCGCCGACGCGGCGACCTCGGCCAGCAGCGGGTCGTCGTTCGCGTCGTCCGCGTGCGCGTGCTCGTCGAAGTGCCCGAGGAGGTAGCGGGTGAAGAGGCGCTCGTAGCGGGCCACCGAGGCGATCTCGGCCTCGCGGAGGGTGGGGACCTCGCGGGTGAGCTTGTACCGGGCGACCGAGATCTCCGGCCGGCCCGCGTACATCTTCATCACTTCCTTGATGCCGCGGCACACGGTGTCGAGCGGGTGCTCGTGCGCCGGGGCCGCGTTGAGCACGGCTTCCGCGCGGATCAGCGTGTCGTCGTGGTCCGGGAAGATCGCCTCTTCCTTGGAGCGGAAGTGCCGGAAGAAGGTGCGGCGCGCGACCCCGGCCGCGGCCGCGATCTCGTCGACGGTGGTCGCCTCGTACCCCTTCGTCGCGAAGAGCTCCATCGCGGCGGCCGCCAGTTCTCGGCGCATCTTGAGCCGCTGGGCCGCCGCGCGACTGCCTGCGGCACTCTCCGGCGCGTCCGGCGTGGCGGGGGTACGTGAGGACTTGGCGGGCTGGGACATGACCCGAACGTACTGCATGTGCGCAGCTTGATGCGCATGCCCGGGGCAACCCCCGCCCGCGGGGAGCGGGGGCGTCCCGGAGGGGTCGAGCAGTCCGCCCCAGTCCTTCTCGTCCCGGAACCAGTCGCCGACGCCGTCAGCGGCGGGCATACTCGCGGAAGCCGCGGCCGGTCTTGCGGCCGAGGCAGCCCGCGGCCACCAGGTGCTCCAGGAGCGGCGCGGGCGCGAGGCCCGGGTCGCGGAACTCCCGGTGCAGCACCTTCTCGATCGCGAGCGAGACGTCCAGGCCGACCACGTCGAGCAGTTCGAACGGGCCCATCGGGTAGCCGCCGCCGAGCTTCATCGCCGCGTCGATGTCGTCCAGCGAGGCGTAGTGCTCCTCGACCATCTTGATCGCGTTGTTGAGGTACGGGAACAGCAGCGCGTTCACGATGAAGCCGGCCCGGTCACCGCAGTCGACCGGGTGCTTGCGGATCCTCGCGCAGACCTCGCGCACCGTGGCGTGCACGTCCTCGGCGGTCAGCACGGTCCGCACGACCTCGACCAGCTTCATGGCCGGCGCCGGGTTGAAGAAGTGCATCCCGATCACGTCCTGCGGACGCGAGGTGGCGCGGGCGCAGGCGACCACCGGCAGCGAGGAGGTCGTGGTGGCCAGGACGGCGCCCGGCTTGCAGACCTTGTCCAGCGTCTGGAACAGCTGCCGCTTGACCTCCAGGTCCTCCGCGACCGCCTCCACCGCCAGGTCGACCTGCGCGAAGGAGTCGTAGGAGCCGGCCGGGGTGATCAGGTCCAGCGTCCGAGCGGCGGCCTCGGCGGTCATCCGCCCCTTGCCGACCGAGCGGTCCAGGGACTTGCCGATCCGGGCCTTCGCGGCCTGCGCCTTCTCCTCGCTGCGGGCGGCGAGGACCACCTCGTACCCGGCCTTGGCGAAGACCTCGGCTATCCCCGAGGCCATGGTGCCGGAACCGGCGACCCCGACCGAGGAGACCGTGCGGCCCGGGGTGAGGGCGGCGCCGTCCAGCGGGGTCCCCGCGTCACGGACCACGGTGGCGCTGCCCGGAGCCTCGTAACTGTAGAACCCTCGCCCGGACTTGCGGCCGTTCAGGCCCGCCTCGCTGAGCTGCTTGAGGATCGGGGCCGGTGCGTGCAGCCGGTCCCGGGACTCGGCGTACATGGCGTCCAGGACGGTGCGCGCGGTGTCGATGCCGATCAGGTCCAGCAGTGCGAGCGGGCCCATGGGCAGTCCGCAGCCCAGCCGCATGGCCGCGTCGATGTCCTCGCGGGAGGCGTACTTCGCCTCGTACATCGCGGCGGCCTGGTTGAGGTAGCCGAACAGCAGCCCGTCCGCGACGAAGCCCGGTCGGTCGCCGACCGCGACCGGCTCCTTGCCCAGCTCGATCGCGAGGTCGGTGACGGTGGCGACGGCGCTCGGCGCGGTCAGCACCGAGGAGACGACCTCGACCAGCTTCATCGCCGGGGCCGGGTTGAAGAAGTGCAGGCCGAGAACGCGCTCGGGGCGGGCCGAGTCGGCGGCCAGCCGGGTCACGGAGAGCGCGTTGGTGCCGGTGGCGAGGATCGTGTCGGGGCGGACGATGCCGTCCAGTTCCCGGAAGATCTGGTGCTTGATGTCGTACGACTCCGGGACCACCTCGATGACGAGGTCGGCGTCGGCCGCGGCCGAGAGGTCGGTTCCGGTGCGGACCCGGGAGAGGACGCCGGCGCGCTCCTCCTCGGTGAGCCTGCCCCGGACGACGGCGCGCGCGGTGGCGGCCTCCAGGGCGGCGTGGGCCGCGGCGGCCTGGGCCTCGCTGATGTCGATGCCGATCACCTCGCGGCCCGCCTTGGCGAGGACCTCGGTGATGCCGGTGCCCATGGTGCCGAGGCCGACGACGGCGACGGTCCGCAGGGGGGACAGGGAAGGGTCGGGCTGGGGAGTGGCCATCGCGGGACTCCAGGAATGAGGGTGACGACTGGAAAGGCGCCCGGGTGCGCCGAGGGGCGCACCGGGTGCACGGGAGCTGCGTGGAATGCGGGTGTCGCCGGGCTGCGAGCGCACACGCCCGGTGCTGCCGTCGCGGGCGCGCACACGCCCGGGAGCGGCGGATTCCGACCGGCCCTGTCCCGGAGCCGGGCCGGACTGCGGTACGAGGTACCGAACCGACCTTCGTGCTCACGACGGCTGCGTCACCAAACCGTGTGAGCGGTAGCGCGAGTGGGTGACTCGCTCGATTGAGCCTAACCGGCGGGTAACGAGCGCACCAGCCCCCCGACTTTGTGATGTACGTCCCTCCGCTCCCGCGACCCCTCTACGCTGGGCCTCGTGGACGAAGAGTTGCGATCACTCACGGAGCGTTTGCGGCAGGAGTCGCAGGCAACGCCCGCCTACGACCGGCTTCTTGCCACCGAGGACCACGACGAGCTCGCGGAGGTGCTCACCGCCGCCGGACAGCCCCTCTGGGCCAGGGAGCTGGCGGCGTACCGGCTGGGCACGGCCGGCGACCGCCGCGCGTTCGAGACCCTGGTCCTCCTCCTCAACCACCGCGACCCACCCCGCTGCGCCTCCGCCGCGCACGCCCTCGCCCGGCTCCAGGACCCGCGCACCGCCCGCGCGGCCGCCGCCCTCGCCACCAACGAACTGCGGGTCGCCTACGCCCTGCACCCGGTCCGCCTGCTGGTCGAACTGCGCGCGCCGGAGTCGGTCCCGGCCCTCATCACCACGCTCGAGCGCCGGCTGCGCCCGCACGACCCCTACCGCAAGGTCGCCCTCGCCTGCGTCGACGGCCTCGGCACCCTCGCCGACCCCCGCGCCCGCCGCGTCCTGAACGAGGCGCTGGCCCACCCCACCCTCGCCGAGGCGGCGGTCCGGGCGCTGGCCCGCATCCCCCGACAGCGGTGAGGCGCCCCGCCGGTCAGCCCCCGACCACCGCCGGCGCCTCCACCGCCGCCACCTGGACGGCCGGGGACGCCGGGAGGCGGCCGTCGGGTGTGTGGGCGGCGCGCAGGGCCGGCATGTGAGCCATGTCCGTGACGGAACAGGTGAGTTCGACGACGTCGTCGAAGCCCGCGCCGGCCGCGGCGAGACGGCCATCAGCCGGCCGGTGGCCGCCACCACGTGCGCGTACCGGGCTGCGGGGGCGACCCCGGCGGGGGCGGTGACGCGGATCGGCGGATCGGCTGGCGGCTTCGCTCAGCGGCGGAAGCCCAGCAGGGTGTGGAGGGTCGAGCCGCGGGAGGACGTCGAGGCCGTCTTGGTGGTGAGCGGTGCCGGGTCGGGGGTCTTCCGGCAGACGGCGTCGGCCGTACCGGAGCCGTGCGGGACCGTGCCGTCCGCCAGGTAGGCGGCGAGGTGGTCGTCCAGGCAGGCGTTGCCGCTGAGCGTGATGCCGTGGTTGCCGCCGCCCTGCTCGACCACCAGGCTGGAGCCCGCGAGCAGTCGGTGCACCGCGACGCCGCCCTGGTAGGGGGTGGCCGCGTCGTCCGTGGCCTGGAAGATGAGGGCCGGCGGGAGCTGGGCGTTGGCGATGGCGGGCGGCTTCAGCGCCTTCGTGGGCCAGTACGCGCAGGTCGCGTTGTACCAGGCGTTGTTCCAGACCATGAACGGCGCCTTCCGGTACGCCGCCCAGTTGTCCTTGCGCCACTGGTTCCAGTCCCGCGGCCAGGACGAGTCCCGGCACTGGACGGCCGCGTACACGCTGTAGCCGTTGTCGCCGGCCGCGTCGACCGCGCCGAAGTCGTCGTACGCCTCGACCAGCGCGGCCGTCTTCTTCCCGTTCACGTACGCCGAGAACGCCTCGGCCAGGTACGGCCAGTAGCCGTTGTAGTAGCCGCCCGGGATGAAGGTGTCCTCCAACTCGGAGGCGCCCACCCGGCCGCCCGCGGGCTTCCTCGCCAGCGCCGCCCGCATCGCGTACCACTTGGCCTCGACCTGCGCCGGGTCGGTGCCGAGCCGGTAGGCGGAGTCGTACCTGGCGATCCACGCCATCAGGGCGCGGTGACGGTCGTCGAACGCGTGGTCCTGGCTCAGGTTGTCGTCGTACCAGACGCCCGTGGGGTCGACGACCGAGTCCAGGACCAGCCTGCGTACGCGGTCCGGGTGCAGCCTGGCGTAGACCGCACCCAGGTACGTGCCGTACGAGTAGCCGAAGTAGCTGATCCGGGAGGCGCCGAGGGCCTGCCGCACCGACTCCAGGTCCTCGGCGGCGCTGACCGTGTCGAGGTACGGCAGCACGTCCGCGTACTTCTTGCCGCAGGCCGCGGCGAACGACCGGACGCGCTTGAGGTTCGCCTCCTCCAGGGCGGGGGTCGCCGGCACCGAGTCGGGGCGCACCGGCTTGAAGTAGCCCGGCGCGCAGTCGATCGCGGGGCCGCTCCTGCCGACCCCGCGCGGGTCGAAGCCGACGACGTCGTAGCGGGCGGCCACCTGTTTCGGCAGCGCGGACGCCACGAAGCCCGCCAGGGAGAGCCCGCTGCCGCCGGGGCCGCCGGGGTTGACCAGCAGCGGACCCAGTGCGTCGGGCGCGGTGTGCGGGACGCGGGAGAGAGCGAGCGTGATCTTCCTCCCGGCGGGGTCCCGGTGGTCGAGGGGCACCGTGACCGTGCCGCACTGGAGCGTGGGGTAGTCGGTGGTGGCGCACTTCTTCCAGGCCACCGGGGGCGTCCGGACGGCTGCCCGGGTGGTGGCGTTCGCGGGCGGGGCGGTGAACGACCCGGCCACGACCGCGACGGCGCACAGCACGGCCGCGCGTGTTCGCATGGAGCCTCCCAGGACGCGGGGATCGCGGACCGCGTGTGTCACGGTCCTGGCCGCATCGTCCCGGGGGCTGGGTCCGGAAGAACCTGTTCAGATGATGAATGACCCGAATGGGCCGAGGGTTGCGCCCGAACGCCCTCGGGCTCGCCCGCTGCGCACAGCGGGGCCGGCCGGGCCGGCCTGTCGTCCGGCAACGGCGAAGGCCCGGTCGCGCCGCGGCGGGGGAGTCCGCGGCGTGACCGGGCCGGTGCGCCGTCCCGGCGGGGCTCAGCCGCCCCAGGACGTGTCGTCGCAGCGGACCTGCGGCAGACAGTCGGCCGTCGTCACGGACGACGGCCGCGCGGGCTGCGGGTGCTGGGCGACCCCCATGAACCCGAACGCCACCAGGGCGGTGACCGCCGCACAGAACCGGACACGCCGTGCGCAGATCAGACGCTTCATCACCAAATCTCCTGTACTTGTGCTTCGTTGCCCGTTCGTCGTGCTTCGTGCGCTGTTCAGTCGCGGGCCGGCTCGGGTTCCGCAGTGAGTGAGCCTGCCATCAGGGGCAGGGCACACAGCAGCAACTGCATGCGGTTTCGCGCGCCGGTCTTCGCCCGGATGCGGCGGACGTAGGTGTCCACGGTGTGGCGGCTGAGTGCCATGCGCTGGGCTATCGCGTCGTACGTCAGCCCGTCCGCCATGTGCACCAGCACCTGTCGCTCCCGTCGGCTCAGTGGCGCGGCCGGGGCGGTGACAGCGTGGTCCATGCGCTTGCAGCCCTCCTGGTCGTGAGGCGTGTAGCCGACTCCGAAATCGCCGGACCGCGCATGGGTGGTGCCCGGTCCGGTGCGGGCGGGTCGGGAGAGGGGGTCCCGAACGATGCCCGGAGAGCCCTGCCCGCCGGGCCGGGCCCTCCGGGAGGAAATCCTGGCTCGGGAGCGGGGTCCAGCGGGGCGCGAAGCCGGGTCATCAAGCTGCCGTGCAAGAAAAGGAGGGTCGAACAAAACGGATAAACGTGCGAAGTGGTGATCCATGCGGACCGCACCACCCAAGCGCTGACCTGCACCGGCCTAGCATGGCGGCTGTGCGGCGGCCGGTGTGCTCCGGGCGTCCGCGCCGGGACCGACTGCGGGGAGGGCATGTGCGCACAGTGCGGGTGGCGGGCGCCGAGTTCGAGGTACGGGACGAGGGCGAGGGGGACGCCGTGCTGCTCGTGGCGGGGGGCGGGGCCTCCGGGCGGGTCTGGGACCTGCACCAGGTGCCCGCGCTGCGCGCGGCCGGTTTCCGGGTGCTCACCTTCGACCGGAGGCCGCTCGGGAATCCGCCGGCGGCGCCGGACCCGCACACGGCCGCCGTCGAACTGCTGCATGTCCTCGCGGAGTTGGACCTCCCTCGATGCCGTGCCGTCGGTGTCTCCGCCGGGGCCGAGGTGGTGCAGGAGCTGATGCTCGCCCGGCCCGGCCTGGTGACCGGGGCGGTACTGATGGCCACGCGCGGCCGGGGCGACCTGTCCGGCAGAGCGATGGCCGACGCCGAACGGGAGCTGGCCGCCGCCGGGGTGCGGCTGCCGCCGCGCTACGCGGCGTGGCAGCGCGCCGTACTCAACCTGTCGCCCGCCACCTGGCGGCGCGAGGACGAACTGCTCGACTGGCTCGACCTGTTCGAGGCGGCCGAGCGCGCCGGGACGGCCCCGGTGCCGGTCCCGGCCGACGGCGAGCCGGCGGACCGGCTCGCCGCACTCGGCCGGGTGACCGTCCCGGTCCTCGTGCTCGGCTTCGAGCACGACCTGATCGTGCCCCCGTGGCTGTGCCGCGAGGTCGCCGCGGCCCTGCCCTCGGCGCGCTATGCCGAAATCGCGGACTGCGGGCACTACGGGTACCTGGAGCGGCCCGCGGAGGTGAACAGCGCGCTGCTGGAGTTCCTCACCGGCGCGCCCTGACCGGGTCCGTACCGGTCAGCGCGGCTCGCCGGACTCGCGCAGCACGTCCCCGAGCAGCCGGTGAGCCAGGGCCAGCCGCTCGTTCGCGGACAGCCGCGCCAGCGCCGGCCACAGCACGTCCGCGCCGCCCGTGGACGCGGCGCCGGTCGCCGTGGTGAGCGGTGCCGGCGACGGGGCGTCCGCCGCGTCGGGAGCCTCAGGGGCGACGGCCGCGGCCGGGGCGGTGAGCAGGCCGGCGACCGACGGGGCGGTCAGCAGGTCCTGGAGGGCGATCTCCCAGCCGTGGTCGTGCTCCAGGGAGCTGACCAGGCGGGCCGCGTCCAGTGAGGATCCGCCCAGTTCGAACCAGCCGCCGTCCAGGTCCTCCTGGCCAAGGTAGGTGCGGGCCAGCTTCAGGGCCTGGGCGTGCCTCTCGTCCGTCGGGGTCATCGCTTTTTCTCCTTCTCGGTCGGGTGGAACCGGGGTACAGGACGGTCAGGGCAGGGCTGGGGTGTCCGGGGCGGGGTGGATCGCCGGGTCCGGCGGGGTGCCGGACTCCGGGGGCGGCGCGGCGAGCCGTTCCCGGGCCACGGCGGTGAACGCCGGACGGCCGGTCCGCACGCCCAGCAGCCCCACGTGGGCCCAGCGGAACGACGCCCGCAGCAGTACCCGTTCGCGCAGGCCCGGCTGGACGGTGCCGCCGCTGCGCCGGTACGCCGACAGCAGCCGGTCGAGCAACGGGCGGCCGCCCGCCAGGTACGGGTCGACGAAGTCCGCCGCCGGATCGTCGAAGGCGGCGTTCGTCCAGTCCAGGACCCCGGTCACCGCGTCCGAGCCGGGGCCGACCAGGGTGTGCCCGGGATGCATGTCGCCGTGGGTGAGCCGGACCTGGTGGGCCCAGTGCCGGTCGTCGTCCAGCCAGCACCGCCAGTGCGCGTACCAGCGTTCGGGAAGCGGCACCGCGGTCCGGGCCTCCGTCAGCGTCCGGGCCAGGTCCTCGCGCGCCAGGCCCGGTTCGCGCGGCGGGACGCCCGCGTCCACGGCCTCCTCCACGGGCACCCGGTGCAGGGCGGCGAGGGTCGCCGCGAGCGAGGTCACGTACCCGGTGCCGGGCCGCCCGCCGCCCGCCGCGGGGTGCCACTCGTAACGCAGGGCGGCCGGGTCCTCGAACCCGGCGGGGGCACCCCCGAGCCGGCGGTACGCGATGAACGCGCGGTCGGCGTGCTCCCAGCGCGGCACCGCCACCGGCAGCGTGGACCTGACCGCCGTGAGGACGGCCGCCTCCGCGGCGATCCGGTCGGCGCTGCGGTTGCGGCGGGGCAGCCGCAGGATCCAGTCCGCGCCCTCGGTGTCCTCGACCTCGACCACCTGGAAGTCCCAGCCCGCGTCGTTGAGGACCGCCGTCCCCGGGCGCAGGGACAGTCCCCGGGCGGCGGCCGACTCCAGGGCGGCGGCGAGCACCTCGCGCGGGTCGGTGGCCGTCACGCGGAGGCCGTCCGGTCGTCGCCGGCGCCACCGGCTCCCGAGACGGACGCGCTCTCGCCGGAGCCGTCCGCGTCCCGCCGCGCGGTGCCGGTCGGCGAGCCGCCCAGGACGTAGTCCTCGGGGATGTCGCGCAGGGTGCGCAGCGGCGAGCAGTAGATCCACAGGAACGACAGGGTCGTCGCGAGGCCCGCGATCCACAAGGTGGTCCGGGCGCCCAGGAGTTGGCCGAGGAGTCCGCCGAGGACCGCGCCCAGGGGCAGGGTGCTCCACACCAGCAGCCGGTTGAAGGCGCTGACCCGGCCGAGCAGCCGGTCGGGGGTGATGGACTGGCGGAAGGTGACGACGATGACGTTGTAGACGACCATGCCCGCGGAGGAGACGAACAGGCCCACGCTGACCAGACAGAGCCGCCATCCGGTGTCCACCAGCGGCACCGTCGTGAAGCCCGCGCCCGCCACCAGGGTGGCCGTCCAGATCGCCGGTCCGTGTCCCAGCCGGCGCGCCGCCCTGGCCGCCAGCACCCCGCCGAGCAGGCCGCCGATGCCCTCGAAGGTCAGCAGCAGACCGATGACGCCCGCGCTCAGGCCCAGGTCACGGGCGAGCAGGACGGGGATCATCGGAGTGCCCACGGCCCAGAAGAGGTTGAAGCAGGCGGTGCTGAGGGAGGTGCGCCGCAACAGGACGTCGCCCAGGACCGCGCGCAGTCCCTCGGCGGCGTCCTTCCGCCACGAGACGGGCTGCCCGTCGGCGTGGCCGGGCAGCGGCTCGCGCCCCCGCACCAGCAGCACGCAGGCCGCCGACCACAGGTAGCCGCCGACCGACACCAGGACGGCCACCGGCGCGGCCAGCGCCTGCACCAGGGCGCCGCCGAGCCCCGGTCCGGCGGCCTGGGCCGCCGACTGGACCACCTGGAGCCGGGTGTTCGCGTCGATCAGCCGCTCCCGGGGCACCAGTGAGGGCACGTAACTCGCGTACCCCACCTCGAAGAACACGGTGAGCAGGCCGAACACGAAGGCGACGGCGATGAGCTGGGCGGCCGTGAGCAGGCCGGTCCACCAGGCGATCGGGATCCACAGCAGCAGTGCGGCACGGGCGACGTCCGTGGCCAGCAGCAGCGGGCGCTTGCGCACCCGGTCCGCCCACACGCCGGCCGGGACGCTCGCCAGCAGGTAGGGCAGCGACTCGGCGGCCGACAGGGCCCCCACCTCCAGCGGGGAGGCGTCCAGACTGACCACCGCCACCAGCGGCAGGGCCAGCGTCAGGATCTGCGTGCCGAATTGACTGATGCTGTCCGCGAGAAAGATCTGACGGAAATCGCCCAGCCGCAGAATGCTGTCGGCCGGAATTTTTGGGCGCATGGCAGTAATAGTGCCATGGGAAACTCGACAGGTCACTAGTGCGTCGGCGCGAGGGGTGCGAAAGCGGCCGTCGGCGGGCGGCCCCGTCGGCCTCCGGCGTTCCCGGAGGCCCACCGGACGGTCGAGAGCACCGCAACCACCTGTAAGAACAGGTGACTTGGCAGGCGGGCGCCGGTGGCCGGGGCCGGGGGCGGCCCTGTCACGTACTCGCGTTACTTGTGACCGTCACGCACTTGTTGATGTAATTGGGGCAGTCGCCACCGATTTCCTCCCCGCCGAACCGAGGCGCATTGTCAGTGCCCGGACTCGTCGTTCACCGATTTCCACGAGCCCTTATCCCATGAGGTTTTCTTCGTGTCACGGACTCGAATTGAATTCAATGCATCGCGCCATGTGGAGCCTCCGGTGCTGGAGGAGTGGTACCGGCGCAGGCTCGACCGGGCCGAGCGGGACATCAGCTCCAGCGGAGTACACCCCTACACCTACGCCGAACTGCGCCGGCTGACCGGACTTCAGGCGACCGACCTCGACGGCATCCTCGTCGACGACAGCACCTCGCAGGGCTCGCCCGAACTGCGCCGGGCCATCGCCGACCGCTACCTGCCCGGCGGAGCCGACCGCGTCATGGTCACCCACGGCTCCAGCGAGGCGATCGCCCTGACGCTGGAGACGCTGCTCGGGCCCGGCGACCGGGTGGTACTGCCGGACGTGCTCTACCACTCGCTCGCCCACTACCCGCGGGCGGCCGGCTGCGTCCTGCACCCCGTGCCGCTGGACGCGTTCACCGCCGCCGACACCGACCCGCGGGTCCTGGAGCGGACGATCCCCGCGGACACCCGGGCGGTGATCGTCAACTTCCCGCACAACCCGACGGGTGTCACCCTCACCGACACCGCGTACCGCAGGCTGCTCGACCGGGTCGAGCAGATCGGCGCGGTCCTGGTCTGGGACGCGGCGACGGCCGAGATGAGCTGGGACGGGCCGCCGCTGCCCGACCCCGGCATCCGCCACCCGCTGACCGTCAGCTACGGCACCTTCTCCAAGGCGTTCGGCCTGCCCGGCCTGCGCGTCGGCTGGTGCGCGGCGCCCGAGGAACTGATCGAACGCAGTTTCACCGTGCGCGACCGCACCACCCTCTTCCTCTCGCCGCTGGTGGAGGCGGTGGCCACCGCCGCGATGCGCTCCGCGGACACTCTGATCGCCCCCCGCCGGGCCGAGGCCCGCGCCAATCTGACCGTGCTGGAGAAGTGGGTCGCCGACCACCACGGTCTGGTCGACTGGACACCGCCGGGCGGAGGGGTCTGCTGTCTGCTGGAGCTGCCCGGCGTCACCGACTCCGAGCGCTTCTGCGTCGAACTCCTGGAGGAGTACGGCACCTTGCTGGTCCCGGGCACCGCCTTCGGCCGCGAGGGCGCCGTACGGCTGGGATTCGGCGGTGACCAGGGGGAGTTCGCCGACGGCCTGGACACGCTCTCCGCCTTCCTGCACGCCCGGGGCGGCCGGTGATGGCGGCCTCCGGCACGGCGGGCGGGGCCGATGCCCTGTCCCGGCTCTGGCACGAGGTGAGGGCCGCGCACGGCGACCGCCCCGCGCTCACCGACGGGCACCGCACCTTGACGTACGGTCAGCTCGACGCGGCCGCGCGGGCCGTGGCCGGCCGGCTGACCGCCGCCGGGGCCGGTCCCGGCCGGTACGTGATGCTCCACGGGCTGGCCCCGATGGACGCTGTCGTGGCCATGCTGGGGACGCTGGCCGCGGGCGCCGCCTTCGCCGTCCTGGAGGAGGGCCTTCCCGACGCCGCCCGCGCCGCCCGCTGCGCCCGCGTCGACGCGGTCCTGCTCGCCGGCCGCGGCCCCGCGCCGCACGGGACCGCCACCCCGCCCTGGACCGATCTGGGCCCCCAACTGGACGGCGCTGCACACGAGTCGGCGCCGGTCGCCGACGGTGGCGGCGCCCCGGACGTCGGCCTGTCCTGCGCGGCCCGGGCCGGCGGGGCGGCGTCCGACCGGCCCGCGTACGCCATGTTCACCTCCGGGTCCACCGGCGAGCCGAAGGCCGTCGGCATCGGGCGGGCGGCGCTGCACGGCTTCGCGCTGGCCGCCGCCGCCCGGCTGGGCCTCGGCCCCGAGGACCGGTGGCTCCAACTGGCCTCCCTCGGCTTCGACGTGGTCGTGGAGGAGGTGTTCCCCGTCCTCGCCCGCGGCGGGACCGTCGTCTGCCGTCCCGGCACCGGCGTGCCGGACCCGGAGGAACTGCACGGCATGCTCGGCGCCCTCGGCGTGACCACCGTGGAGCTGTCCACCCAGTACTGGCGCGAGTACGCGCACTGGCTCGACGTCCGGGGCGAGACCACCCCGGCCCCGCTGCGCCGGGTGCTGGTCGGCGGCGAACGCATGGACCCCGACGACTGGCGGCGCTGGGAGCGGGCCGGACGCGCCGGGCTCGTGCACGTCTACGGGCTGACCGAGTGCACGGTCACCTCCACCATGTACGAGGGGCCGCTGCCGGACGACGCCCCCGAGGTGCCGATCGGCACCCCCCTCGCCAACGCCGAGGTCAGCGTGCGCGACTCGGCCCGGCGACCGGTACCGCCCGGCACCGTCGGGGAGATCCACATCGGCGGGCCCTCACTGGCCCCCGGCTACCTCGGCGATCCGGAGCAGACCGCGCGGCGGTTCGTCACCGACCCGGAGCCGGGCGGCGGGCGGCTGTACGCCACCGGCGACCTCGGGCGGATCCTGCCCGACGGCGCCGTGGAGTTCCACGGCCGGGCGGACGACCAGATCAAGATCCGTGGGCACCGGCTCGAACCGGCCTCGGTCGAACGGCTGCTGGCCGCCGACCCCGAGGTCGCCCAGGCCGTCGTCCTGCTGGACGCCCGGACCCGCGGTTCCCTGCTGGCCTGTCTGGTCCCGGCGGCCCCGGCCGCAGCCGCGGACGGCGTGCTGCCGGTCACCGCCGGGCAGCGCGCCCGGCTGCTCGCCAGGGTCACCGCCGAACTGCCCGGCTGGGCCGCGCCCCAGCAGTTGTTCTGGACCGGGTCCCTGCCGAAGAACGACCACGGCAAGGTGAACCGCCGCGCGCTCGCCGCGACCCTCCTGAGCGCCCAGGCGACGACCGGCGCGCAAACGACGGCCACCGCGCAGGGGACGACCGCCGCGCACGGGACCGCCACGGCCGGGGCGGCCGCGACCACGGACCCGGACCTCACGACCGGCCTGCCGGACGCCGGCGTCGGCGTCGGCGACCCCGGCACGGACCCGGGCGGGCCGGAGACGCTCGACACCGTGCTGCGGCACTTCCGGGCGCTGCTGGCCGACCCCGGGCTGGGGCCCGACGCCGACTTCTTCGCCGGCGGCGGCCAGTCGATTCTCGCCATGCGCCTGGTCACCGAACTCCGCGCCGACTTCCCCGGGACCGTCGGACTGCGGGCCACGACCGTCTTCGACCATCCGACACCCCGCCGGCTCGCCGAGTGGCTCTCCTCGGCACCGAACCGCCCCGGTGCGGTGCCGGCACCGTTTCCACCGGCCGTACGTAAGGACTGAACTGTCATGGGCACACCTTCCGAGGATCACGTCCTGCTGCTGACCCCGGACGAGGCACGGCGGACGGCCGAGCTCACGATCCGCGCCGCGGAGCGCTACACCGGCGACGACGACCCGGCCCTCCTGCTCGACCTGCCCCGGATCGCCGCGGACCTCCCGGTGCGCACCCAGCGCTTCCTGCGCACCTTCGCCATCGACGAGCCCACCGGCTACTGCGTGGTCAGCGGGCACCACTTCGACCAGGACCGCATCGGCCCCACCCCGGAGCACTGGCGGGGCCGCCCCCGCCCCAACCGGGAGTTCCCCGAAGAGGTGCTCGTCCTGCTGTACGCGGCGCTGCTCGGCGAGCCGTTCGGCTGGACCACCCAGCAGGACGGCCGGCTGGTGCACGACATCTTCCCCGTCCGCAGCCACGAGAACGACCAGCTCGGCCTCGGCAGCAAGGAGCTGCTGACCTGGCACACCGAGGACGCCTTCCACCCGTACCGCGGCGACTACCTGGTGCTGGCCTCCCTGCGCAACCCCGACAAGGTCGCCACCACCGTGGGCTCGTACACCGTGGGAGCGCTGTCCGACGACGACGTGGAGGTGCTGTTCGAGGAACGCTTCCACATCGCCCCCGACGAGTCGCACCTGCCCAAGAACAACTCCGCCGGCTCCGGCGGCGACACCGAGCGGTTCGCCACCATCGAGCGGCTGATCCACGAACGGCGCCCGGTGGCCGCCCTGTTCGGCCCGCGCCAGGAGCCGTACCTGCGGCTGGACCCGTACTTCATGGAGGTCCCCGAGGACGACCCGGAGGCCCGCCGCGCCCTCGACAACCTGATCGCGGTCGTCGACTCCGGGCTCCGCGAGGTCGCTCTGGAGCAGGGCGACTGCCTGGTCGTCAACAACCACCGCGTGGTCCACGGCCGGGTGCCCTTCACCGCTCGCTACGACGGCACCGACCGCTGGCTCAAGCGCATCAACGTCACCCATGACCTGCGCCGCTCCCGCACCATGCGGGCGAGCGCCGGCAGCCGCCTGATCGGCTGAGGCGGCCGTGGCGCACCTGCCGGCCCTCACGGTCACCAGCCTGGATCGGGCACCGGAGCTGGAGCCGGCCGTCGACCGGCTGATCACCGGCAACATGCCCGCGTTCATGAGCTGGGAGTCGCCCGGCAACTGGCGCTGGCACCGGCTCTACGACACCTACCCCGCCCACCAGCTCTGCGTCCTGGACGAGGAAGGCCGCCTGGTGGCCGCCGCCAACGGCCTGCCGGTCCCCTGGGACGGCACGGTCGACGGGCTCCCGGGGGGCTCCGACGACGTGCTGGTCTCCGCGTTCGACGGACCGGCCGCCCGCCCGGACGCGCTGTGCATGCTCTCGGTGAGCGTCTGTGCCCGGCTGCGCGGCAGCGGCCTCGCCGAGCGGCTGCTGACCCGGGCCAGGGACGAGGCACGCGCCGCGGGCCTGCGCGGCGTCGTCATCCCGGTCCGCCCCACCCGCAAGGCCCGCTACCCACTCGTCCCGATGGCCGACTACGCCCGCTGGCGGCGGCCGGACGGCACACCGTTCGATCCCTGGCTGGCCACCCACGCCGCGCTGGGCGCCGAACTGCTCGCCCCCTGCGACCGCTCGCTGGTGATCAGCCAGCCCGCCGCCCGCTGGGAGGAGATCGCCGGACACCCGCTGCCCGGCCCCGCCCGCCACCTCGTACCGGGCGCCCTCGCCCCGCTGGAGGTCTCCGCGGACGGCGAGGGCGTCTACGCGGAGCCCAACTTCTGGGTGTTCCACCCGGCCACCTGACCCGCCGCACCACCCCCGACCACACCCGAGGAACGACCACACCCGAGGAGTCGCCCATGCCACCGCTGCGACTGGCCGTCGTCGGCTGCGGAGCCGCCGCCCGGTCCTGTCACCTGACCGCGCTGCCGCACGTCCCGCAACTCCGACTCACCGCCCTGATCGACCCGGACCCCGCGCAGGCCCGCGCCGCCCTCACGTGGTACGCGGACCAGGGCGGAAGCGCCGAGGACGTGCTGATCGCCCGCACGGTGGAGGAGGCCGCCGACGCCTTCGACGCCGCCGTGGTCGCCGTACCGCACACCGCGCACGCCGCCGTCGCCGGCGACCTGCTCGCCCGGGGCAGGCACGTGCTGCTGGAGAAGCCGATGGCGACCTCCGCCGCGGACGCCGAGGCCCTCGCCGCCGCCGCGGCCGCCGCCCCGGACACCCGGCTGCTGATGGCCCACCCCCGGCGGCTGTTCCCCGCCAACGCCTGGGTGCGCGAGCTCATCCGGAACGGCGACCTGGGCACCGTCACCCGGGTCCGCTGGACCGAGGGCCACCCCTACAGCTGGGAGCCGGTCTCCTGGTCGATGTTCGACCGGGCTCTCGCCGGCGGCGGCGTCCTCACCGACACGGCCTCCCACGTCTTCGACATCCTGCTGTGGTGGCTCGGCCCGGACGTCGAGGTGGTCGACTACGTCGACGACAGCCTCGGCGGGGTCGAGGCCGACGCCGTCGCCACCCTGCGCATCGGGGGAGTGGAGACCGTGCTGGAGCTCAGCCGGGTCCGCGCCCTCGGCATCAGCTGCGTCGTCACCGGGACCGCCGCCGAGGTGAGCGTCGGCACCGACTTCCCGGCCGGCGAGTGCACCCTGATCACCGCCTCCGGCGAGGAACTGCACCGTGGCGACGTGAGCGCCGTACCGCCCGCCCAGGACGAATGGGACGACCTCTTCGTCGAGCAGCTCCGCAACTTCGCCGACGTGTGCTCCGGCGCGGACGTGGCACCGCACGCCACCGCCGAGGACGGCCTGCGGGTCGCCCGGCTGATCGAACAGTGCTACACGGGGCCGGCGCGACGCCCGCTGGCCCAGCCCTGGCTGACCGGGACGACGTCGAGGAGCGCGGCATGAACGACTTCGCGGGCAGGCGCATCGCCGTCACCGGCGCCAGCGGGTTCATCGGCGGACGGGTGGTGGAGCGGCTGGTGCTGGGCACCGGGGCCGAGGTCCGTGCCCTGGTGCGCGGCTACGGCCGGGCCGCCCGGCTCTCCGTGCTGCCGCAGGAACGGCTCGCCTTCCGGGCCGTCGACCTGGACGCCCCGGGGACCCTGCGCAAGGCCCTGGAGGGCTGCGACCTGGTCGTGCACTGCGCGTTCGGGTCGCGGGGCGAGGTCGACGACCGCTGGCGCACCACCGTCGACGGGACCGCGAACCTGCTCGACGCGGCCAAACTCGCCGGCGTCGAGCGGCTGGTGCACCTCAGCACCGTCGACGTGTACGACACCTCCGGCCTGACGCGCTTCGACGAGAGCGCCCCGGCGCTCGGCGAGGACGCCGACGACCGCGAGTACGAGCAGCAGAAGGCCGCCGCCGAGCGGCTGGTGCTCGCCGCGCACGGCGACGGCCCGGAGACCGTCGTGCTCCAGCCCGGCGTGGTCTACGGCCCCTGGGGCGGACAATGGACCGTCGCCCAGCTGACCCGCCCCGCCGCGGAGTTCGAGGAGCTGCCGGTGACCGGTGCGGGCGGCGCCTGCAACGCGGTGTACGTGGACGACGTCGTGGACGCCGTGCTGGCGGCGCTCGCCGAACCCGCCGCGGCAGGGCGGAAGTTCCTCGTGGGCGGCCCCGACGAGCCCGGCTGGGGCGAGTTCTTCGACCGGCTGCGCGGCATCCGCGGCCTGCCCGCGCCGGCCGGAACGCCGGCCGGCGGTGCCGTGCCCGACTGGGAGCAGGCGCTCTACGCCAGCCCCGCCCGCGTGGACGCCGCGCTCGCCGCACGTCTCCTGGCCGCGCCCCGGACCACCCTGGACGAGGGCATGACGCGCACGGCGCAGTGGGCGCGCTGGGCCGGGTACGGGGCACCGGGCGGAGCCGGCCGGTGACCCGGGTCCTGGTGATCGCCCCGCACCCCGACGACGAGGTCATCGGCTGCGGCGGCTCCATCGCCAAGCTGGCCCAGTCCGGCGCCGAGGTCACCGTCGTCATCGTCATCCGCCGCGAACGCGGACTCGCCGACCGGGGGGTCGGGGACGAGGAGTTCGCGGCGGAGACCACCGACGCCTGCCGGGTGCTCGGCGTCAAGCGGTGCATCACGCTGGACGAGCCGTCCCGTGACTTCGCCGCCGACCGGCGGCTGCACCTCGCCGTCGTCAAGGTGCTGCGCGAGGTCCGCCCGGACCGGGTGTACCTGCCGCACCGCGACGACGGGGACGTGGAGCACCGCGCCGTGCACCGGCTCGGCCTGGAGGCGCTGTGGATGGCGGAGTCCGACTTCTTCGAGGAGGCCGGGCCGCCCGCGCCGCCGCCGTCCCTGGTGCTCGGCTACGAGGTGTGGGCCCCGCTCGGCGAGGCCCAGTACACCGAGGACGTCACCGACCAGATCGAGCTGAAGGTCGAGGCCATGCGCTGCTACCGCTCCCAGCTGCGGCACGCCGCCTGGGACGAGGCGGTGCGCGGGCTGGCGTCCTACCGGGCCGTCACCAGCGCGGGCCACGGCCACAGCGAGGCCTTCGAGGTGATCCGGATGGCCGGCGCCCGGCCCTGAACAGGCCGGACCGGGGGCCGGCCGTGCGGCCCCCGGTCCTTTCCCGCCGGGCGGCTCACTCCGCCCGCAGCACGTCCCCGATCGCCGTGTCCGGAGCAGTCAGGAACCTGTGCACCAAGGAGGTGAACTCATGAGCGAGCTCCCGAACGCTCTCCTCGCCGAAGACGTCCGCCGGGAAGAGCACCGTGAAGTCGACCCCGCTGTCGTCGACCGAGGCGAACACCTCCAGGCTCTCGATCTGGTGCTGGTCGCCGGGCACCTCGGTCGGCTCCACCGACAGCCCTCCGGCCTCGCGCCTGCCGCCGCTCCAGCCGCCCGGCGCCACGTCGAAGAAGGTGCACGGCCGCTCCAGCAGCCGGCCCAGGTGGTGCGGGGCGAGGGCGGAGGTCACCTCGGGCGCCGGCACCTGGCCCAGCCGCTGCGTCTCCAGCACCGCCGAACGGACCGTGCGGCTCAGCTCCTTGAAGGTCAGGGACGGGTTGATCCGCACCCGCACCGTCGCGTAGGTGGACAGGAAGGCCACCAGGTCCAGCAGGTGCTCCTCGGTGCGCCGGGTCACCGGGATCAGCGCCGCGAGGTCGCTGCGCCCGCTGCGGGCGTGCAGCGCGCAGAGGTAGGCGGTGAACAGCACCACGAACGGGGTGGTGCGGGCCGACCGGCAGTACTCGGTGAGCAGCGCGCAGGTCTCCGGCGTCAGCGAGCCGTCGAACGTGCCGACCGCGTAACGGTCGTTGGTCTCGCGCAGCATCCCGGGCAGGTACACCGGCGCGTTGGTGCCGATGCCGTCCAGCAGCTCCGCGAAGCGGGCGATCATCTGCCGGGGCTCCGGGTCGCGGCCCAGCCACTCCGCCTCCCAGCGGACGAAGTCCGCGTAGGTGAAACGCTGTTCGGGCAGCTTGGCCTCGCGGCCCTCGACGGCCGCGGCGTACAGCTCCCACAGTTCGTTCACCAGGATCTCGAACGACTGCCCGTCCACCACCAGATGGTCGACGGCGAGGCCCAGCAGGTGGTCCTGCTCGCCCACGCGGTAGACGACGCCGCTCATGAGCAGGCCGCCGTCCAGGTCCGGGTTCCGGCTCAGGAAGGCGCCGGCCCGGCGCAGCGCCTCGTCCGCCCGCTCGTCCTCGGGCAGTGCGGTCAGGTCCACGCGCTCGGGCGTGAAGGGGCGGGCCTCGCGGATCTCCTGCCGGCCGGTCCTGCCCCGGTCGGGGAAGGCCGCGCGCAGCGCCTCGTGGCGGGCGACGAGCGCGGTGAGCGCCGAGTCCAGGGCGTCCGTGTCGAGGGGGCCGGTCAGCCGGAAGCCCCGGCCGAACATGCGGACCTCCACCCCGAGGCCCTGCTTCTCGACCCACTCCTGGATCGCCAGGCGGTCCCTCTGGTCGGACAGCAGCGGAAGCCCTTCGGGACGGCTTCCCTCGTTCGCGGTGCGCATGCGAATTCTCCCTCCGGAAACGAAAAGGAAATGGCGGGCCTGGAAGCGCCCGGCACGGAAATCGAGACTACTGAATGGGGCGGTCGTGACGCAATATGAAGCACGCGGGGATTTCTTCGGGGAGTATGCCGATGTTTATGCCGCGGCACCCTACAGTGATTTCACGGAGGAAGTGTCGAAAAAACTCCCCGACCTGATTTCCCATTACCGGGCGGGCGGCGGGTCGCTGCTCGACCTGGGCTGCGGCACCGGCACGCTGCTGATCGCGCTGGCCGGCTCCTTCGGCCCGCTCACCGGCGTCGACCAGTCGCCCGACATGCTGCGGCACGCCGGCGAGGCCGCCCGCCGGGCCGGGGTGGACGTCGACCTAATCCGCGGCGACCTGCGCGACTACCGCGGCGACCGGCGCCACTCCGTGGTCACCTGCACCTACAACACCGTCAACTACCTGGTCGGCGAGGGCGACCTGGAGCTCGCCGCCCGCACCCTGCGGGCCGCCACCGAGGACGGCGGCCTCGCCGTGCTCGACGCGCACCCCGTCTGGTTCGTCGAACGGGCCTGGGCCGGACAGGTGTTCGTGGAGCAGAACACCGAGGACATCCTGGAGGTCTGGGAGAACCCCTACGACGCCGCGACCGGCCGGGTCGACACCACGGTCACGGTCGTGCGCCGGACCCCCGAGGGCGGCTGGCACCGCGTCCACGAGACCCATCCGCAGCGCGGCCACGACCCGGCCGCGGTCACCGGGGCCCTGCTCGCGGCCGGCTTCACCAGCGTGGACACGTACGCCGGGCTCGACCGCGAGCCGGTGCGCGAGGACACCCGGCGCGTCTGGTACGTGGCCCGGTGACCGACACCCTGCTGATATGCGGGATCGGCTCCGGAATGGACAGGTCGCTCGCCCGTGTGAAAGACATGGGAGTGCGCACCCTGGTCGTCACGGACCGCGTCACCGAACGCGTGCGGAAAAGCGCCGACATTTACCTGGAGGCGGACCCCGACGATTTCACCGGTGTTCTGTCGGCAATTCGCGCGGAGCGGCCGGGGAGAATATCCGGCGTCATGACCCTCGGATACGACAATCCACCGGTCGTGGCCCGGCTCGCCGCCGAGCTGGGCTGCCCCGGCGTGCCCGTCGAGGTGGCCGACCTGTGCACCCTGAAGGACCGCCGGATCGCCGCCCTGGACCGGGCCGGGCTGCCCGTGCCCTGGTACGCCGTCGCCACCACCGCCGACGCCGCCCTCGCGGCGCTGGACCGGATCGGGCTGCCCGCCGTCGTCAAGCCCAGCGACCGCACCGGCTCCCTGGGCGTCGCCAAGCTGGACGCCCTCGGCACCGCGCGGGAACCCGTGGAGCGGGCCCTCGCCCTCAGCCCGACCGGACACGTCGTCGTGGAGGAGTACCTGACCGGCACCGAGCACACCGTGGCCGGGTTCGCGGTCGACGGCAGGCTCCGCGTCACCGGGTTCGCCGACCGCGAGTACGGCGAGAAGGAGCGCTTCTTCCCGCACTTCTTCGAGGGCGGCGACACCCTGCCCTCCGTCCTGGACGAGGCACAGCGCGCCGAGGTGGTACGCACCGTCCAGCGGGGCGTCGACGCGCTCGGACTGACCACCGCCGTCGTCAACACCGACATCCTGCGCACCCCCGACGGGCGGGTGTACCTGCTGGAGCTCACCTGCCGGCTGACCGGCGCCCGCATCGCCACCGAGATCATGCCGCTCGCCACCGGTGTCGACCCGCTGCCCAACGCCGTCCGCCTCGCCCTGGGCCGCCCGCTCGCCGAGGAGGAACTGCGCCCCACCCGCGACCGGGCGGTCGTCCAGCGCTATCTGCCCGCGGACGGCGGCACCGTCGAATGGGTCGGCGATCTGGCCGAACTGGCCCGCACCCCCGGCGTCCACGACGTCTTCTGGGGCCTGGACCTCGCCCCCGGCACCGTCCTGCCGCCCTACCGCGGCGGCGACGAGGTGCTGGCCGGTGCGATCACCAGCGGCCCGGACACCGCCGCCGCCGAAGCCCTCGCCACCCGGGTGCTGTCCCGCCTCCCGCTGCGCCTCACCGACCGCCCCGCCGTACCCGCCCCCACTCCCTGACCGCGCTCCACCCTCCGACAAGGGAACGCCGATGACCACCACCGCGTACGACCACTGGTCCGACACCTACGAACTGTTCGAGGGCGCCATGGCCGAGGACACCTGGCGCCTGGGCATCGGGGCCGAGCTGGCCAAGCTGGCCGCCCCCGGCCCCCTCCGCATCCTCGACCTCGGCGCCGGCACCGGCATGGGCAGCCGGGTGCTGGCCGACCTGGTCCCGCAGGGCGAGGTCACCTCGCTGGACCGCTCGGCGGCCATGCTGGAGCACGGCGGCATACCGCCCGAGCTGCGCATCGTCGGCGACATGGCACGCTTCACCGTCGAGCCCGACGCTTACGACTTCGTGGTCTCCGGCTTCGACGCCCTCAACTACCTGACCGCAGCCGACCTCGCCGAGTGCCTGGGCAACGCGGCCGCCGCCCTGCGCCCCGGCGGCCACCTCGTCTTCGACTACTCCTCCCGCAAGGTCCTCCAGGAGGACTGGCGGAACCTGGAGCACGAGGAGACCCGCGACGGCGTCCGGCTGCACCGCACCCACCGCTGGGACCCCGTGCTGGCCCGCAGCCGGTCGGTGCTCTCCCTGTACGGGGCGGACGGCCTGCTCTGGCGCGAGACCCATGTGCAGTACGTCGTCGACCCGTTCACCATGGAGGAGCTCGGCCGGACGGCCGGCCTGCGCACCGTCCGGGTCCGCGACATCGACGGCGACGGCTTCACCCCCGGTCACACCACGCACGTCTACGTGCTGCGCAAGGACGAGCAGGGCGTCGCCGCGGACACCGGGGAGCAGGCATGACCGCCGCCGAGGCCACCCCCGACGAGGAGCGCACCGAGCGGGTGCTGGCGAGCACCAGCGTGGTCATCGCGCTCCGCGACGACCTGCGCATCCTGGACTGCATCGACTCGGTCGACGAGGACGTGGAGATCGTGCTGGCGCTCAACGGCGCCACCGACGAGATCCGCCGGGTGCTGCGCGAGCACCCGAGGCCGCTGACCGTCACCGAGATACCCGACGCGGGCAACCTCGGCGCCGCCTACAACGCGGGCGCCGAGGCGGCGAGCGGGCGCTATCTGCTGCTGATGGACTCCGACTGCACCTTCGCCCCCGGCGTGGTCCGCATGATGGCCGCGGCCGTCGCCACCGACCCGGTGGTCAAGGGCCAGGTGGTGTACGGCGAGTCCGGCAGCCTGATGAGCCGGCTCACCGCCCGGGTGCGCGAGTACGACGAGGGCGAGTACGTCAGCGCCCTGTCCCCGCCGCTCATCTACGACCGGGCGATCGTCGAGCACATCGGCGGCTACCACTTCGACGGCCTGATCCACTGGTGCGAGGACCGGGAGTTCGACTTCCGTCTCCAGCTGGCCGGCATCCCCGTCCGGCACGTCCCCGAGGCCCGCATCTTCCACGACGCCCAGGTCGGCCTCCAGAACATGCGCAGCTACTTCCGCTACGGCGTCGGCGAGGGCATCGCCCAGGAGACCGGTGTCTTCACCACCCCCGCCGTGCCCGTGCTGTGGCGGCTGTACGAGGCGTCCCGGACGCTCGCCGGGTGCGCCCGCCACAAGGGGATCGGGGCCGCCGCCTACTACGCCCTGCTGAAGGTGGCCTTCCACACCGGCACCCTCTACCACCTGGTACGCGACCCCTACGGCGTGCGGCCCCGTTATCCGGCGACCGCCGCCCGCACCAGGATGCTGCGCGCGATCCCGCAGCACTGCACCGAGCTGACGCCCGCCCAGCGCGAGCGGCTGCGCCGGGCGCATCTGCGGGCCGGCCGGCGGATCGTCCCGCTCACCGACCTCACCGTGTTCCGGCGCGACGGCGATCCGAAGCCCGAGCCGTCGCCTCAGGCCGCGTCGTGAGCGTCCGGCAGCGGACCGGGACAGACCGGGAGCAGCAGCCGCGACGGCCGGCCCGGCCCGTGGTGGACCCGGTTGACGGCCGTGGCCACCGGAGCGTCCGCCAGGGTCAGCGGGGTGCCGCCGGTGTTCGGATTGGGGTCGAACCGCGGGAAGTTGCTGCTGGAGACCTCCAGCCGGACCCGGTGGCCGGGCCGGAAGACGTGCACGACGGTCCCCGCCGCCACCGGCAGCGCGTGGACCGTGTCCGGGACCGGCGGACGCACCCCGTCCTGCCGGGCCCGGTGCCCGGTCCGGACGACGCCGTCGCAGAGGATCTCCGCGCGGCCGTCCGGATGCACGTCGACCAGCTTGGCGGTGAAGTCGGTGTCCGGCGCGGACGAGGAGACGTACAGCTCGGCGACCACCTCCCCGGAGACCGTCAGGGGCGCGTCCAGCCGGGGGCCGGTGTAGCAGAGCACGTCCGGGCGGTCCTCCACCGCGCGCTGGTCCAGGGGGCCGCAGTCGGCGCCGACGAACATGCCGGTCATGCAGGTGGCTCCGCCGGCGGTCGGCACGGGGTCGCGGGGGTCGTAGCGGTAGACGTCCGTGACCTCCCGGCGGGGCGGGGCGTGGCGCAGCACACCCGAGCCGTGCCGGGTACGGGCGTCGCCCTCGCTGTCCAGGTGCAGCGCGAGCGGGACGCTGTCCGCGCCCGGGGGACCGGCGGGGGCGATCCAGCGGTCCGCCCCGCCGGCGAACACCTCCACCGGCGGACCCGCTTGCTCCGTCCCGCCCTTCAGATGCCGGTCGAAGAAGGCGAGATGGGCCGCCGTCATGTCGAACTCCGCCTCGTCGGCGGCGAGTCCGTAGCGCCGCTCGGGGAAGACACCGCCGGTCACGCAGTGCGACCAGGGGCCGATCAGCAGGCGGTCGTCCGGCCGGGGCGACGGTGTCCGCAGGGTGCCCGGCAGGAAGATGTCGTACCAGCCGCCGACCACCAGCGCCGGGGGCCGTCTCCCGTCCGGGGCGGCGGCCAGCCCGCGCCAGTGGGCGTCGGGCCCGGGGTGCTCCAGCCACTCGCGGTAGTAGGGAGCGAGCCGGTCCAGCAGGGGCAGCGCCCGCCAGGGCGCCCGGTAGAGCGCGTCGATGCCGTCCAGCGCCTCGGCCACGGCGCGGACGTCCGCGGCGGTGCCGCCGGCCCGCTCGACCTGCCCGTGCAGCAGGTCGCCGAGCACCCAGTGCAGACAGAACCCGAGCTGGAAGGCGCCGCCCAGATACGTCCAGCCCTCGTAGGGGTCGGCGGCGGCGACGTGCGGGGCGATGGCCCGCAGCGCGGGCGGCGCGGCGGCCGCCGCGTGCCACTGCGCGGCGCCCTCGTAGGACCGCCCGATCATGCCGACGGTCCCGTCGCACCAGTCCCGGCCCGCCGCCCACTCGACGGTGTCCCGGCCGTCCGCGGCGTCGTCGGCGAAGGGCCGGAAGTCACCGCCGGACGCGTACCGGCCGCGCACGTCCTGCACCACGAGGCAGTACCCGGCCTCCACCAGCCGCAACCAGTCCAGGGAGCGGCCCCCCGCCGAGGACCCCTTGCCGTACGGGGTCCGCTGGAGGAGGGCCGGCAGCGGACGGGAGGTGTCCGGGCGGTACACGTCCGCCCGCAGCACCACGCCGTCGCTCATGGGGACGGGCACGTCCCGGTCGATCACGAGTCGCACGGGCGTCTCCTCTCAGTCTCCGGACCGGGCGTAGGTGGGGTAGTGCAGGACCTCGCAGCCGAACCCGAGCTTGAACCGGTTGATCCCGGCCGTCTTCCCGTCCACCTCACCGGTGGATATGCCGCTCAGGTCGAAATGCTCAAGACCCTCGGCCGCCGCCCGCCTGATGGTCTCGAAATGCACGAAGTTCATCGAACCGTCGACGCGGTGTTCCGGATGCGTGGCCACAAAACGCGCCTCCAGCGAATTCCGGTTCCGGAAGCATATGGAACCGGCCGCCACCCGGCCCTCGTGCAGCGCGGTGAAAAGGTGGACCGACGGATGCTCCAGCAGATCGTGCAGCAGATCGAGGGGGGCGAGGTCGGGTGAGTCCGCGCGGATCATCGCCGGTGCGTAGAAGTCGTAGAACTCGTCGATCCGGCCTGGGTCGTCGGCGAATTCCAGGCCGCTGCGCAGCGCCCGGCGCACCCGGCTGCGGGTGCTCGGGCGCATCCGGGCGAGGATCGCCTCGTCCCCGCCGCCGGTGGGCACGAGACCGGTGGCGTAGCGCGGGGCGGGCCGGTACCCGGCTGCCGCCAGCACCTCGGGGAAGTCCCACTCCGGAAGCAGCACCAAGGTGGCGGGGCCCAGCCGGGAAACCCCCGTGAGCAGGGCGGACAGCAGTTCGGGGTCCGGGTGTCCGGCCGGTCCCTTCCACATGAACCAGCCGTCCTGACCGCCGTCCTCCAGGAGTGCCGCGGCCCACCGGCCGCCGGGACGGCCCGCGCGCAGCAGGCGGACGGGATCGCCGCGCCCCGACAGCAGCCGGAACCGGCCGGCGCTCTGGTGGAAGTCCTCGGCCGGGACGTCCGCCTCGTCGGGAACGTCGGCGGTGCTGTCCGGATGCATGATCAGACGAAGCACGGCGTGCCCTTTCTTCTGGTTTCTCGCGCGTGGAAATCGGAATGTGTCCAGCGGTTTTCGAGGCATGCAGAAAAACGGGAGACTCTGCAGAGCGACCGGGCTGACCGGCGGTTTTACGTCCGGTGCGGTCGGGGAAAAGGAAAGAGGCCGGCGCCTATTTCTTCGGCGCGGTATCGCTGCTAATTTCTAGCGCACCGGTCGTCGTCCGTCAATTACCGGGCCCATGGCCCGTTCGAAGGGAATGACTTGCCATGCGAATTCTCGGTGTGAATGGCTGGCCGGGCGCGAGCCACGACGGGTCCGCCTGCCTCCTGGTCGACGGGAAGGTGGTGGCGTTCGCCGAGGAGGAACGCTTCACCCGGCACAAGCACGGCTACGGCGAGGCCCCGCTGCACGCCGCCGCCTTCTGCCTCCAGGAGGGCGGCCTCGCCCTGGAGGACATCGACGTCGTCGCCCACGGCTGGGACATGCCCTCGCTGCTCACCCGACGCGGCCTGGACTGGTTCCCCGACAGCGCGCGGGCCCTGGACTTCCTGTTCCCGCGCGAGTTCTTCCCCCGCGGCCGCGACCCCGAGCTGGTCTTCGTCCCGCACCACACCGCCCACGCGGCCAGCGCCTACTGCTTCTCCGGCCGCGACCAGGGCGCCGTCCTGGTCCTCGACGGCCAGGGCGAGTGCGAGAGCGCCACGCTCGCCTCGGCCGTCGGCGGCGAGCTGAAGGTCCTGGAGGCCGTCCCGCCCGGCTGGTCCCTGGGCTACTTCTACGCCGCCGTCTGCGCGTACGCGGGCCTCGGCGCCGACGCCGCCGGCAAGGCCATGGGCCTCGCCCCCTACGGCACCCCCGGCGACCCGACCTTCGGCGGCGGCCTCAGCTTCCACGACGACGGGTACGCCGTCGGACCGGTGCCGCGCACCCTGCTGTCCACCGGCAGCACCGACGAGGAGGCGGACACCCTGCGGCTGTGGCTCGCCCACCTGGAGAAGACCAGCGCGCTGCCGCCCAACCGCACCAGCCGCCACTACGACCGGGAGCGCGGCCGCTACGTCCGGCGCACCGAACGCGACCCCTACGACTACCGGGACCTCGCGGCCACCGCCCAGGAGGCCCTGGAGCGCTCGGTCATCGCCATGGCCCGCCGGCTGCTGCGCGAGACCGGACAGGACACCCTGATGGTGGCCGGCGGCGTCGGCTTCAACGCCACCCTCAACGGCAAGCTCGCCCGGCTGCCCGAGGTGCGCGACCTGTTCGTGCAGCCGCTCGCCGGCGACCAGGGCGTCAGCCTCGGCGCGGCCGGCTGGGTGGCCGCCCAGCACGGCGAGACCATCACGCCGATGACCGGCACCCTCGCCTGGGGCGAGCAGTGGGACGCCGACGCCGTCCGCCGGGTGCTGCACAAGCAGGGCGTCCGCCACACCGAGCACGAGGACATAGCCGACGCGGTCGCCGGGCTGCTGGGCCGCGGCCAGATCGTCGGCTGGCACCAGGGACGCGGCGAGGGCGGTCCCCGGGCCCTGGGCCACCGCTCCATCGTGACCGCGCCGTTCCCGGTGGCCAAACGCGACCGCATCAACCTCACGGTCAAAGACCGCGAGTGGTGGCGGCCGTTCGCGCCCAGCATGCGGCTGGAGGAGGCCCCCACGCTGCTCGGCGACGGCACACCGCTGCCCTACATGATCGTCACCACCCCGGTGCCCGACGCCGGACGGGACGCGATGCCCGCCGTGATCCACGTCGACGGCACCACCCGCCCGCAGACCGTCACCGCCGAGGACGACCCGCTCTACCACCGGCTGCTGGGCCGGGTCGCCGAGCACACCGGCCATGCCGTCGTGCTCAACACCTCGTTCAACGGCCGCGACGAGCCGGTCGTGTGGACCCCCTCCGACGCCCTCGCCACCTTCGCCCGCAGCCCGCTGGACGCGCTGGCCCTCGGCCCGTTCCTGATCCGCCGCACCGACTGAACCCCGGCCCGCACCCGCCCGACCACCCTGTCCGCCGGACGCCTTCGTGCTAGCGTCCTTCCATGCCTTATTAGGTCCGCATGTCCCAGCCGCCGTCCTCCGGCCCCTTCCGCGTCGGCCTCGTGTACCTGTACACCGGCCTGACCGAACTCCTCCCGCTGCACGCCGTCTACGCCCTGCTGATGACCTCGCACGGGGTCTCCACGGGAGAACTGTCGGTTCTCTTCGCGGTGTGGACGGTGACCACCTTCCTCTGCGAGGTGCCCTCCGGGGCCCTGGCCGACCGCTTCCCCCGCCACCGCGTGCTGGCCGCCGCGGCGCTCGCGCAGTGCACCGGGTTCGCCCTGTGGACCGCGCTGCCCTCGCTCGGCTCGTTCGCGGCCGGATTCGTCCTGTGGGGCGCGGGCACCGCCCTCACCTCAGGAACGCTCCAGTCCCTGCTCTACGACGGCCTCGCCGCCGAGGGCCGGGCCGGGCAGTACGCCCGGGTCAGCAGCCGGGTGGCCGCCGTCCAGGCGTGCTCGGTGGCGGCCAGCTCCCTGGCCGCCACCCCGCTGGTCCTGCTCGGCGGCTACCCCGCCACCGGCTGGGTGTCCGTCCTGCTCACCCTGCTCGCCGTCCCCACCGCCCTGGGCCTGGGCCGCCGGGCCCCGGGCCCGGTACCGGCCCCCGTGCCGGAACCGGTCCCCGCACCGGAACCGGAACCGGAACCGGAACCGCAGGGTTATCCGGCCCTGCTGCGCGCCGGGCTCGCCGAAGCCCGCGGCACCCCGCGGGTGCGCTCCGCCGTCCTGCTGGCCGCGGCCCTCACCGGCCTCGGCGTGGTGGACGAGTACCTTCCGGTGCTCGCCCGCGAGGCCGGCACGCCCGCCGCGGCCGTACCGCTGCTCCTGCTGCTGCCCTGGGCGGCGATGGCGGCGGGCGGCTTCGCCGGCGGACGCATGGCGGGCACCGGCGACCGCCTGCTGGCGGTGCTGCTCGGCGCGGGCGGCGCGGCCCTCGCCGCCGGAGCGCTCACCGGCCGCCCGGCCGGGTTCCTCGGCATCGCCGCGTTCTACTGGGTGCTGCGGCTCGCCCAGATCGTCGCCGACACCCGGCTCCAGCACGCCATCTCCGGACCCGCGCGGGCCACGGTCACCTCGGTCGCCGGGCTCGGCGCCCAGGCCGTCGCCCTCGCCGTCTTCCTGACCCTCGGCCTCGCGGCCCGCTGGGCCTCCGCGGCCGTGCTGGTCGCCCTCACCGCCGTACCGGTGCTGCTGCTGGCCGTCCGGCTGGCCCTGCGACCCGACCCCGCGCACCACGTCCCACCACCGCAGCCCGACGAGCCCCCGCCTCCGGCACGGACCGGCGCCGTCGAACGACACTCATGAAGGAGAGCGACGCATGACAACGAACACGGCCGACGCCCTCGTGGAGAGCCTGGCCGACGACGTACGGCAGACCCTCGGCCTCGCCCCCGGGGAACCGCTCGACACCTCGTTCGCGGCCATGGGCGGCAGCTCACTGGACGCCGCCCAGCTCACCGTGCGGATGCGCCGCGCCCACGGACTGGACGTCGGGGCCCACGAGTTGCTGAACGCCTCCAGCGTGCGGCACCTCCTGGACGAGCTCGCCGACCGCCCCCGCACCGACCCGGCCGCGGGTCCCGCCGAGGCCGCCCCCGCCGACCGGGCACCGCTCACCTGGCAGCAGCGGGTGATCTGGTACCAGTCCCTGCTCGACCCGGACTCCTCCCGCTACGTCTTCCACGCCCTGTTCCACTTCACCGAGGTCCCCCGCCCCGCCGCCCTGCGCGAGCTGCTGCGCGGCCTGCTGCGCCGCCACCCGGTGCTGCGCACCCGGCTGGTCTTCGACGACGGCGAACCCTGGCAGGTGGTGCCCGCCGCCGACGTCACCGACGCCGAGACCGACCTCACCGTCGTGGACCTCCCGGACGCGCACGTCTCCCCGGAGGAACTCGTCCGCCTCAGCGGCGCCGACCGCCCCTTCGACCTGCGGACCGGCCCGCTGCTGCGCTGGGTGCTGGCCCGGTTCCCCGACGGCCGCGCGGTGCTGGTGCACACCGAGCACCACCTGATCCACGACGGCAAGTCCTTCGTCGCCCTGCTCGGCAGCCTCCACGAGGACACCGGGACGCCCGACACCCGCTACTTCGGCTACGCCGCGGCCCAGACCCCCGCCGACCCCGCCGAGGTCCGCAAGGTCGCCGAGCGCACCGCGAAGGCCGCCGGCCGCATCCTGGACGGCGGCCTCGCCCCCACCGGCCGGGACACCTTCCTGCGGCTGCCGGTGCCGCCCGCCCTGCTGCGCGAGGTCCGGGAGGGAGCCCGCAAGGCGTCGGTCTCCCTGTTCACCGCCCTGTTCACGGCGTTCTCCCAGGCACTCACCCAGTACGAGGGGGTCGGCGCCGCCGTCCTCGGCAGCGCCGTCGAGAACCGCCCGCCCGGCCACGAGGACACCGTCGGCATGTTCGTGTCCACGGTCCCCGTGGTCGTCGAACGGCGCCCGGGCGAGCTGCCCGAGGCCACTCTGCGCCGTACCCGCGGCGCCCTGCGTGAGGCGATGGACTCCTCCGCCGTGCCCCTCGCCGACGTCGTCCAGGCCGTCGGCGGCACCGACGGACGCGGTGACGGCGCCGTGGTGCGGGCCGCGTTCAGCATGCACCAGCAGGTCGAGCGCGAGGTCGAACTGGCCGGTGCCACCGCCCGCGTCCAGCTCGGTGTCTTCAACGGAGCCGCCAAGTTCCCCGTCAACGTGGTGGCCGTGACCTCCGGCACCGGCGACGACACCCGCGTCGAACTGCTGATGGAGGCCCAGGACGGCGCGGTCGGCCGCGACGACCTGTGGGCGCTGTGGACCGGGACCCTGGAATGGCTGCGCACCTGGGTGCAGCTGCTGCCCGAGCGGCGGACCGAGCCCGCCGCGGCGCTCGTCGCCCGGGTGACCGGGCGCGCCGCCGCCGACCCGGACGCGGTCGCCCTCGACGACGGCGAACGACGGATCACCTATGGCCGGCTCGCGGCCTGGGGCGAGGCCGCCCGGCAGCTTCTGGAGTGGCCCGGCGAGGTCGTCGGCCTCCTCGGGACGGCCTCCCCCGACTTCTTCGCCTGCGCCTACGCCGTCCTGCACGCCGGCGGCACCTACGTCCCCCTGGAAGCGGGCCAGCCCGACGAACGCCTCGCCTCCATGGTCGCCCAGGCCCGCTGCACCACCGTCGTCCGGCTGCCCGGCGTCCCCGCCGGGCGCGCCGCCGCCCTCGACGGGCCCGACGCCGCACCCCGCCTGGTGGACTGGGCCGCCCTCGTCGACGAGTGGCCCGCGGCGCCCGCCGAACCGGACACCCCGCCGGACACCGACAGCGCGGCCCCCGCCTACGTCATGTTCACCTCCGGAAGCACCGGCGAGCCCAAGGGCGTGATGGTGCCCCGGCCCGCCCTGGACCGGCTCGCCGACTGGGCCGTCCGCGAACTGCGGCTCGGCCCCGACACCGTCGTCGGCCAGCTCGCCAACGCCGCCTTCGACGCCTCCGCGTTCGAGGTGTGGTCCGGGCTGTACGCCGGCGCGCGCATCCGGCTCGCGCCCGCCGGGATCCGCGCCGACCCGCAGCGCCTCGCGGGCTGGTTCGCCGAGACCGGAGTCGAGTACGCCTTCGTCTCCACCCCCATCGCCGAACTCCTCGCCCGGGTGCCGAAGCCGGCCGGCAGCCGGCTCGACCGCATCTCCACCGGCGGCGACCGGCTGCACGCCCTCCCCGAGGACGTGCCGTTCGAGGTGCTCAACATGTACGGCCCGACCGAGACGACCGTGGTGGCCACGGCCGGCTGGGTCGACCCCGGCGGCACCGGACTGCCCCCGATCGGCCGCGCCCTGCCGTACGGCTACACCCGTGTGGTCACCCCCGACGGCGCCCTCGCCGCACCGGGCGAGCAGGGTGAACTGTGGGTCGGCGGGGACGGTGTGGCCACCGGCTACGCGCACGCGCCCCGACAGACCGCCGCCCGCTTCGTCGCCGACCCGCACTCCGAGGACGGCGCGGTCGTGTACCGCACCGGGGACGTCGTCCACCTCGACAGCGCCGGCCGGCTGCACTACTCGGGGCGCCGGGACCGGCAGTTCAAGCTGGCCGGGGTGCGTTTCGAACTCGGCGAGGCCGAGGCGGTCGCCCTGCGCAGGCCCGGCGTCGAGCAGGCGGTGGCGCTCACGGTCGACTCGGCCGCCGGGCCCCGGCTGCACCTGTTCGTCACCCTCGCCCCGGGCACGGCCCCGGACCCGACCGACGAGGCGATCCGCGCGGCCCTGCCGGCCCAGCTGCGGCACCTGACGATCCACCACCTGGAGACCCTCCCGTACAACACCAGCGGCAAGGTCGACCAGCGCCGCCTGACGGAACTGGCCGAGCGGGGACGGGGCACGGCGCCCGCGCCGGGGTCCACCGCGTCCGCGGACCCGGCCGCCGCGCCTGCTCCGGCCGGTCCCTTCGCCGGCGGCCCCGGCCGGAGCGGTGCCCTGGACCTGCTGTGGCCCGCGCTCGCGCCGCTGCCCCGCGCGGAGCGGCTGGACCTGGCCCACCGGCTGATCGGCTCCGTGCTCGGCGGCACGGCGGCCGACGAGGAGACCCGATGAACTCCGCCCCACGGCCGACGAACTCCGCCCCGCGGCCGGCCCCCACGCTGGAGGCGACCCCGCACCAGGCGGCCCAGCTGATCGCCTCGCTGCTCTCCGACCGGCACCGCGTCGGCACCCTGCCCGTCCGCATCCCGCTGGCCGGCGAGGAGACCGGCGGGACGGCGGCCGTGGCCGGCCTCGCCGAGGTCCAGCGGGCCTGGACCGCCCTGCTGCGCTCGGCCGCGGCCCTGCGCGTCCGCTTCCACGACACCCCCGACCGGCTGGTGCAGGAGCTGCGCGGCTACGACGACCTGCCCGAGGAGACCGCCCGGGTCACCCTCGGCGACGACGACCCGGACGCCGACGGTCTCGACCCGTTCGGGCCCGTCCTGCTGACGGCCCGTCTGGACCTGCGGGGCAGCGGCCCGGTGCTGGCCCTGCGTGTGCACCACGCTCTCGTCGACGAGCACTCCGTACTGCTCGTCGGCCGGGCGCTGCGGCACTTCCTCGCGCACCCCGACGCCGTCCCCGAGGACGACGCGGACCACTACCGGCGCGTCCAGGAGGCGTTGCTGGACGCGTCCCGCAGGGAGCTGCCCCCGCGCCCGCGCGACCCGGCGCCGCCCCGGCCGGCCGGCCCCGGCGCGGCGGACGCGCCCCTGCTGAGCCGTCCCGGCGGGGACCCCCGGGAGCGCGCGCACCACGCGGTGCGGCTGGAACCCGGGACGGTCGCCGCGCTGCGGGGGGCCGCCCGGCGGGCCCGCGCCTCCGCGGTCTCCGTGGCGCACGCGGCCGTCCTGGCCGCGCTGCACCGGCTGGCGCCGGACCGCACCCCCGTCGTCGGCGTGCCGATGACCCTGCGCGACCTGCGGGGGGTCGGCTTCGACGCCGTCGGCCTCTACCTCAACGTGGTGCCCACCACAATCCCCTGCTCCGTCGGCGACACCTTCGGCGAACTCGTCGACCGGGTCCGCGCCGAGTCACTGGCCCTGCACGGCCGCAAGTTCGCGTCCGTCGGCGACCTCGCCGCGGCGGACGGAGCCGCCCGCCCCGGACGGCCCGGCAGCCGTGCCTACGCCGACCTGGTGCTCGCCTTCCGGGACGGCTCCCTGCCGCCCGGCACCGACGAGCGCGCGACGGCCGCCCGGCGGTCCGCGGAGCCCGGCGCCCCGCTCAACGTCGAAGTGGTGCTCGGCCCCGAGGACGGACTGGTCCTCTTCGACTGGCGCAGCGGGCTCGTCCCCTGGCCGCCCGCCCCGCAGCTCGCCTCGGCCGTCGTGCGGGCCCTGACCGAGCTGCCCGCGCGGCCCGAGCTGCGGGTGGGGGACTTCGCGCTGCTGGACAGCGCGAGCACGGCCGAGGTGCGGCGGCGCCTCGGCGGCCACCCGCCGACGGACGGCGCACCGGCGCCCTCCGTCGTCGAACTCGTCGAGCGCGCCGCCGCCCTCGCGCCCGGCGCCCCGGCCGTCAGCGACGGCGAACGTGCGTGGCGCTACGACGAGTTGACGGACGCCGTGGTCCGGGTGCGGGCCGCGCTGCGGTCCCGGGAGCTGCCCCGGGGCGCCCGGGTCGCCGCCGCCTGCGGCCACGACGTCTGGCAGGTGGCGACCGCGCTGGCGGTCTGGCAGGAAGGCCTGTGCTACGTGCCGGTGGACCCCCGTGGCCCCGCCGAACGCAACCGGTTCGTGCTCGCCGACTCGGCGTCCGCGCTGGTGGTGTGCGGCCCCGGCACGGCCGGTGCCCCCTTCCTGGCCGGGACGCCCGAGCGGGACGTCCTCACCACCGACGCCCTGCCCCCGCGACCGGACGGCGGTACCGTGCCGCCCGGCGGCCGTCCCGGACCGGACGAGCCCGCCTATCTGATGTACACCTCGGGCAGCACGGGCCGCCCCAAGGGCGTGACCGTCACCCACCACAACCTGGCCGGGTTCCTGCGGGCGATGACACGGGCCCTGCCCGGCGCGGCGCAGGGGGACTGGCTGGCCGAGACCTCGCCGTCGTTCGACATCTCCTTCGTCGAGATGTTCTGGCCGCTGACCCACGGCCGGCACGTCCAGCTCCGCTCGCCCGACGCTCGCGAGAACCCGGCCGACCGGCGCCCGTTCGAGCACCGCCAGTGCACGCCCGCCCGCGCCGGCCAACTGCTGACCGCGCGGGAGCTGGGCCACCCGCTGGGCCGCTGGGACGTCGCGCCGCGCTACTGGCTGCTCGGCGGCGAACGGCTGCCCGGCACGCTCCTGCGACGGCTGCGCGCGGCCTACCCGGACACCGTCTTCGTCAACATGTACGGCCCCACCGAGGCGACCGTGTGGGCCACCTACCACGTGGTCCGCGGCGACGAGGGCGCGGACGTGCCCCTGGGCCGGCCGCTGCCCAACAGCGGGGTGCTGGTGGCCGACCCGCACGGGAACGACGTGCCCGAGGGCGTCGTCGGTGAACTGCTCGTCCTCGGCGACTCGGTGGCGGCCGGCTACCTGAACCGCCCCGAGGCGACCCGGGAGCGGTTCGTCCCGGTGGCCACGGCCGGCGGGGCGCGCGCCTACCGCACCGGTGACCTGGTGTGCTCGGGCCCGGACGGGCTCCTGTACTTCCGGGGACGCGACGACGACCAGGTGAAGATCCGCGGCCACCGCGTGGAACCCGGCGAACTGGAGCAGCGGCTGCTGGCCCTGCCCGGCGTCCGCGAGGCCGTCGCCGTGGTGCTGGACGCCGACGATCCCGAGCGGGTACGGCTGGCCGCCGCCGTCACGGTGGCCGGATCCGCCTCCTTCGACCCGGCGGACGCCCGGCGCGGGCTTGCGGCCGAGGTCCCGGAGGCGATGCTGCCCGCCGAACTCGTCGTCCTGGACGCCCTGCCGCGGCTGACCAACGGCAAGACCGACCGGCTCGCCGTGCGGGCCGCCTGCGAGGCGGCCGCCGCCGGGACGCCCGGGCCGGTGCCCGACCCCGGCCCGCGCACCGCCTCCGCCGACGGCCCGGGCGCGGCGGACGGCTCGGTGCCCGACCGTGGTCCGCGCACCGCCTCCGCCGATAGCCCGGGCACGGCGGACGGCCCGGCGCCCGCCCCCAGTCCGCGCACCGCCTCCGCCGACGGCCCGAACACGGCGGACGGCTCGGTGCCCGACCCCGGCCCGCGCACCGCCTCCGCCGACGGTCCGGGCGCGGCGGACGGGCCGGTGCCCGACCCCGGTCCGTGCGCCGCCTCCGCCGACGGCCCCGGCGCGGCGGGCGGGCGCGGCGCCGGGGCCGCGGGCGGGGCGCCGGGGCCGGCGTTGGGCGCGGTGCTCGCCGCGGCCGAGAAGATCTTCCACCGGGCGGTCGGCGGCCAGGAGAACTTCTTCGACCTGGGCGGCAACTCCCTCACCGCGCTCCGGCTTACCGCGCTCGTGCGTGCCGAGGGCTTCCACCTGGAGGTGGAGGACGTCTTCGACCTGCCCGACATGCGGGCCCTCGCCGACCGGGCCACCCCCGCCCCGGGCGGCCGGGGCTGACCCGTCCCCGGGCGGCGCCCGCACCGCGCCGCCCGGACCGCGCCCGGCCGCCGGGCTCGATCACCTCCCCGCTGCCCCGTCCCGTCCTGCCCCCGTCCCGCTTCCCGCCTTCCGCTCTTCCGAGAGGAGCCCCCGTGTCCGGCGACGTCACCGTGGTCCACGTAGGCGAACCCTGGCCCGAGCACTGGTCCGTGTCCCTCTACCTGTGCGGCCCCACGCCCCGGGACCCCGCCCTGGAGTCCTGGCGGCCCCACGCCGAACGCCTGCTGCGCGAGCACTGGACCGGCGACGGCCGGCTCGCCGTCTTCCTGCCCGAGGCTCCCGAGGGCGGGTCCGAACCGCCGTACCCGCAGCAGGTGGCCTGGGAGGAGGCGGCGATGCACGCGGCCGACGCCATCCTCTTCTACGTCCCCCGCGACCTGGCCACCCTGCCCGGCCTGGTCACCAACGTGAAGTGGGGCGCCTGGCACGACTGCGGGCGCGCGGTGCTCGGCTCGCCGCCCGACGCCCAGCGCAACGAGTACCTGCTGCACTTCGCGGAGCTGCTCCGCGTCCCGGTCGCCCACGACCTGCCCGGCGCGGTCGCGGCGGCCCTCGACCTGGCAGGCCCCGGCGACCGCCGCGAGGGCGCCGACCGGCACGTCCCGCTCGCCCTGTGGCGGTCCCCGGAGTTCCGCGCCTGGCACGCCGGACTGGCCGGGCGCGGCGACGCCCTGGCCGGCGGGCGGCTGCTGTGGAGCCGCGGCAACCCCGTCACGCACTGGGTGTTCGAGGCCCGGCTGCGGTCGGCCGCCACCGGGCGGGAGCGCACCGAGCTGGCCTCCCGGGCCGGGGAACCCCCGCCCGCGCACCCCGCGCACTCCGGGCACCTCGCCCCGCTGGGCTCGACCGGCTGGTCCGTGTGGCGCGACGTGATGCTGCGCGGCGCCGGTTTCCCCGCCTCCGACCTCACGGCCCTCGCCAGTCCCGCCCTCGCCGCCGCGGCCGATCTCGCGGCCGGCGGCGACCCCACGGCCGCGGCCGACTACCGGCACGCCTACGACCGGGCCGTCGACGACCTGCGCGCCGCGGTGGCCCGCACGGCCGGGTCGCCCGGCTTCCGGGAGGCCGTGCTCTGGCAGAACCAGGCCGTGGTCCACCACCATCTGGACAAGGCGGCCGCGGGCGGCCCGCGCAACGCGCAGGGCCGCCGCAACGAACGCGTGGTCGCCTCCTATCTCCAGCGCTACACCCTGAAGAACGACACCATCGGCTGGTTCGGGCCCGTCGGATGGGCCCGCTGCACCGAAGGCGGAGCCCCGCTGACGGTGCGTCCGGGCCCGGCGCTCACCTCCGAGCGGCACACCTTCTTCGAGAACTGGGCCGTGGACGCCCTGGCCGCCACCGTGGCCCGGATGCCCGGCGTGCTGCCCTGGCTGGTGCCGCGCCCGGTCACCTCGCACGCCCGGCGCGGACGCACCCTGCTGCGCCCGCGCCGCCCGCCGCGCGAACTCACCGACGCCGAACTGGCCCTGCTGGACCTGTGCGACGGCCGGCGCACCGCCGCCGAGGTGTCCGCCGCGGCCCCCGGCGGCCCCCGGGCCGCCCTCCCGGTCCTGGTACGACTGCACGACGAGGGCGTCCTCCGCCTCGATCTCACCGGCCCCGTCGAGGCCCGCCCGGAACGCACCCTGCGCCGGACGCTGGCCCGGATCGGCGACCCGGAGGTGCGGGCCCGCGTCCTCGCACCGGTGGACCGGCTGGAGCGGCTCCGGGAGGACGTCGCCGCGGCGGCCGGCGACCCGGACCGGCTGGACCCGGCGCTGACCGCGCTGCGTGGCGCGTTCGAGGAGATCACCACCCGGGACGCGACCCGTCGCGCGGGCGCCGACTACGCCGGCCGCACCCTGGTCTACGAGGACACCGCCCGGGACGTCCAGGTCGGCCTGGGTCCCTCGCTGTTGTCGGAACTGGCCGAACCGCTCGGCCTGCTCCTGGACAGCGCCGACTGGCTCGTACGACGGGCCGCCGACGGCTACCGACAGCTGTTCGAGGCGCTGTACGACCGCGAGACCCGGCGCACCGGCCGCACGGGGGTCCCGCTGGCCTGGCTGGTGGCGCTGGCGGCCGACCGGCTGTCCACCGGCCACCGCAGCGTGCCCCCGCCGGTCGAGCGGGCCGTCGCGGAGTTCCAGGAGCGGTGGCGGCGGGTGTTGCCGCTGCCCGACGCCTCCCGCTGCACGGTGGACGCCGCCTCGCTCGCCGCGGCCGTGGCGCGGGAGTTCCCGGCCGGACCGCTGCCCTGGGCGGCCGCGACGCACCACTGCCCCGACCTGATGATCGCGGCGACGGGCCCGGAGGCGGTCGCGGCCGGCGACTGGGAGGGTGTCCTCGGCGAACTGCACGTGGCCGTCAACACCGTGGAGGGCCGCGCCTTCGTCGACCGGCACCCCGAACCGGAGCGGCTGTTGCGGGCGGCGGAGGCCGATCACGCGGGCCGCCGGGTGTACGCCGTGCCGCCGAAGGACTCGCTGTTCGTCAGTTCCCGGCTGGCGCCGCCGTCCGCGCTGCTGTCACCGGAGTACCGCTACTGGTCGTGGGCGGAGGGGCAGGACGCGGCCGAGGTGCCGGGGACACCGCTGCCCGCGGGCGGGCTGCTGGTGCACCGGGAGGGCGAAGGGCTGGTGGTGCGCGCCGACGACGGCACGCGCATCACGCTGTCGGAGGCGCTCGGCGAGTTCCTGAGCGCGGCGGTGGCCGGCGCGTTCAGCCCGTTCGCGCCGGCACCGCACCGGCCCCGGGTGACCGTCGGCCGGCTGGTGGTGGCCCGGGAGTCCTGGTCGGTGCCGGCCGCCGGACCGGCCTGGGTCCGCGAGACCGACGAGGCCGCCCGGTTCGCCGCCGCCCGCCGGTGGCGGGCCGAACTGGGCCTGCCGGAGCGGGTGTTCTACCGGGTGCCGCAGGAACTCAAGCCGATGGCAGCGGACTTCGGCAGTCTCGCGCTGGTCAACCTGATGGCCAGGACGCTCCGCGCGGTGCCGGAGGGACCGGACGCCACCGTCACCCTGACGGAGATGCACCCGGGGCCGGACCGGCTGTGGCTACCGGACGCCTCCGGCGCCCGCTACACCAGCGAACTGCGGTTCGTCGCCACCCGGTCCGGTTCCCGCGGCGAGAGGGTCAGCTCCAGCACGAGCGCCTGACTCCGCGCGGACAGCGCCCGGTTGAACCCGGCCGGGAGGTAGAGGACCTCGCCCGCCCGGAGCCGGTGCCGCAGCGGGCCGACTCCGGCGGGCCAGTCCGTCCCGAGCGGGGTGAGGCGCGCCTCGACGGCCCCGCGCAGCTGAAGCAGGAAGGTGTCGGCCGCGACCGGGGTCTCCTCGACGCCGTCCCCGGCCGGGACCGTGTTGTAGGCGGCGCGGGCCCCGCGGCCGACGAGCGTGCCGAGGCGTTCGGCGAAGTCGAGCGCCGGGTGCCGCCCGGCCGCGCATGGCCGCCCGTGGGCCGTGGCCAGGGCGAGGACGACGGTGTCCTCGCCGCGCGGCCAGACCACCGCCGCGCTGCGGCCGCCGTGGGTGGTGAACGTCCATGCCATGTCGGTGACGAAGGTCTCCAGGTCGGCCCGGAAGGCCGCTGCTGCGTCCATGCACATCTCCTGATCCGGGGCGCGCGGAGGCACTGCGGGGCATCCCCCGGCGGGGGGCAGCGCTCCGCCGACGCGGTGGGGGGCCGGATCCGGTGAGCGCTCGTGATCCGTGGTGCGCCCGCGGCCGTGATGCGGAGGAACTACGGGACCGCACCGCCCGTGTCGCCACCGCCGGGGACGCGCGGGCGACGACTGCGTGGACGGGAGGCCGACGCTCGGGCCCGGCGGCTCCTGGGCACGAGCGGTGGAGGGCGCGGACGGACCGGCGGCACGCGACGCTGGATCCGCCGGAGACCGTCCTGCAGGTGCCGTCGATTCGGCGCCGACACCCGCGGTGATCGTGACTATGGACTACCGGGCCGGGCCGTGCAAGTCACTTTTCCGGGCCGCTGCCGGCCTGCGGATGGTCCGTCAGCCGGGCGCGGGCGGCGAGTACTCCGGCCTGGAAGCGGCTGTCGGCACCGAGCGCCTCCATGATGTCGGCGATGTGCCGGCGGGCGGTGCGCAGCGACATGCCGAGGCGGCGGGCTATCGACTCGTCCTTCAACCCCGCGGCGAGCAGGGCCACGATGGTCTGGTGGATCTCCTTGGCCACCTGTTCCAGGCCGTCCTGGGCGGCGTCGGAGAACGGGGTGGCCCGGATCCAGTACTGCTCGAAGATGTCGTACAGGTAGCCCACGATGGTGGGTTCGCGCACCGCGACCCCGCCCCAGCTTCCGGTCCGTTCGGGCAGGAAGGCGAGGCTCTTGTCGTAGATGATGACGCGCCCGAAGAGTTCGTGCGAGGTGCGGTATTCGGCGCCGAGCGCCGTCGCCGCCGCCACGTACGCCTGGCTGGGGCCGTTGAAGCGGGCCGTGTGGTGGTAGAGGGTGCGCATGCGCACGTTCCGGGCGAGCAGGGCGTGGTCGCGGCCCAGGGCCTCCTCCATCGCCTCCGGGACCCGCCCGCTGCCGCCGGGCTGGCTGCTGACGACCTCCTCCTTGCACTCGGCCGAGGCCCGGTTCAGGGCGGCCCTGACCTCCTCCATCGTGGGGATCACCTCGACGGTGAAGTCGCGGTTGCCGGTGCGGCCGGCGAAGAAGTGGTCCCGCAGGCGGTCTATCTTGCCGTGGATGAGGTCGAGTTGCTCCTCCTGCTGGCGGATGGCGGCCCGCAGCGGCGCGGTCAGCGTGGCGGCCACGGCGTCGGGGTCCACGACCACGACCTCGTCCGGAGCGTCCGGCACGGGTCGCACGAGACCGAGGGAGGCCAGCCGCTTCAGCGCGGTGGCGGCTCTCTCCTGCGGGAGTCCGAGCTCCGCGGCCGCGTGGTCGGGCCGGCCGCTGCCCCCGTCGACAATCCATCCGTAAACGAGGATGTCGTCCTCGTCGATGAAAGGGGAGCCCGGTGACGGTTTCTGCTCGTTCATTCGCTCAGTATTGGCACAGTTGGTGAAGAATCCGGAGTCGATCGGGCGTGGTCTTCTCCAACGCCGCGTGACCTTCCGCACATGACTCTATGCGCGTAGTGGCATCGTTGTCGTGTGAAGATCTTCTGGACGGCCGGTGCGAGTGTTGCCGATCGCGAATCGGCCCACCGTGAAGTCGGCCTGGAACGGCACCAGTTGCGGGTGCCCTCCAAAGACGCTTACCGGTCGCGTGTGGCGTGAAATCGGAAAGTCCACGGGTGAACAGGACCGTGGCCGGAAAAGTTGGCCGAAAAGATGGCGGCACCGGACTGAGATAATGGCCGGGGTGCACTGGGCGCCGTGCGTGGCCTGAATTGTTCCGTACGGCGGTCCTCTGCTCCGCGCTTGCCGGGCCCTTCACCGGAGGAATTCATTTCCCCGGTGCGGTGCCCGGCGCGGACCGTGCCGAACGCCGCCTTCGACCGGCATCGCCTTCGACGGTCGGGATGCCGCCGTACCGTGCCTCGACCGCGCCCGCCCGCCGCCGCGCTCCTCACTCCGTGGCAGCTCCCACCTGCCGCTTCCACCCGTCGCGGCGCGCGGGACCGGGTCCCGCGGTCCGCCTCCGGCGACCGCGTGTAGCGCGATCGCGTGACTGTCCCCTGGCCGGATTCGACCCCATACTGGGAAATGCAGAAGGCCGCGGGCGGCGAGTACCCGCGCTCACAGCGGAAAACCACGGAGGGGCGTGGCATGGGGAGTCCTCCGCCGTACGGCGCGGACGGCGGACTCCTGCGCGACCCGGTCCAGGGCGCCGGGCGAACCCGGCGCCCGCGCCCCTGCGGTTCCGTGCGGCAGGCTTACCGGTACGCTCCCGCGGCACTCCGGCCGGCCGGGCGGGGGAGCGGCCCCACGCCGGAACACCGGTGTCCGGCGACGGTTCCGGAAACTGGCGGTCAAGTCCCAAGAAAGAGAGCCGACCCGACGCGGATACGGGGCGCCTCGTACCGTGGCGCCCTCAGCAAACCGGTCCCCGCGGCCGCCGCGCCCCGTACCTCGGCGCGCCCGCGCGCGGCGGCGGTTGCCGGGACCGCCGGCCGACGGACGCCGGTCGGCGGATCACTGTGCTGCGGGGTCCTCCGGGTGCGCGGGCAGGTCGCCCGGCGGGGGCGCGTAGTAGTAGCGCCGGCACCCCCGGACCAGGGTCTGCCCGGAGAGGGTGAACACGTCCGCGAAGTCCACGCCGCGCGCCGCCCGCCGGGCCGCGCCCGGCGTCTGGCCCACCACCCGGCCGAGCACCACCACCCGGCCCTCGTCGGCCACGACAGCGTCCAGCTCGTGCCGCCGGAGCAGGGTCGCCTGCGCGGCATGCGCGTTGAGCACCGCGTCCCGGCCCCGGTGCGGCGGCGCGCCGGGGTGGTCCAGCGTCACGTCCTGCTCCGTCAGGGAGGCGTACCCGTCGATGTCCCCGATGTCCAGGTAGTGGTAGGTGAGCATCACATGCTTCACCCCGGCTGCCGTCACCTTCGAACCGGCTGGGGCCACAGGGAAGTTGTCGCTGTTCATGACTGGATGACCGACCTCTCGCTCTCGGTGGACGGGCGTGGCGGCGCCGACGGCTCCCACCGGGCGATCGTCCGTCCCCCCGCTGTCCTTCCGCTATCACCGCGGTTTCCCGTCCCGGTGGCGGCGGGCCGGGTCGCGAGGGCCGGTCACGTCACCGCCCTGACGGCGGTGCTGATCCACCCCCTGGTCAGCGCTGTTCAGCTCCTGCTCAGGCCGGTGGGCAGCGGGGTCCGGGCCATAGACTTGGCGGCCAGGCGCGCTGTGGCCTGTTGTGTGTGAAGGGGAGGATTCGTGGCCGGAGTGCACCTCGAGTCGCGTGACCGGGCAGTGGGATTCACCTTTCAAGTGCTGGGCGAGCTGAAGGTGTTCGACCGCGACCAGGGCACGGTGCCGGTCACGGCGGGCAGGCAGCAGGTCGTCCTCGCCGCCCTGCTCCTGGAGAGCGGACGGCTCCAGAACTGCGACCACCTCATCCGGCTGCTCTGGGCCGAGGACCCCCCGGAGACCGCCCGCACCCAGGTGCAGATCTGTGTGTCCCGGATGCGCAAGACCCTGGCGGCCGCCGCCGTCGAGGCCGTCATCGAGACCCGGCCGCCCGGCTACCTCCTGCGGATCGACGACGAGGCGCTCGACCTGAACGTCTTCCGGCGCACCGTCGCCGAGGCCGCCGCGCTCGGCGGCAGGGGCCGCACCGCCGAGGCCGCCGCCCTGCTGCGCACGGCGGTCGGGCTGTGGCGCGGGCCCTGCCTGAACGGCATCCCCAGCGACGCACTCGCCCGGATCGCCGAGCACATCGACGAGGAACGCCTCGCGGCCACCGAGACGTTCATCGAGCTGGAGCTCTCGCTCGGCCGTCATCATCAGCTGACCGCCGAGATAGCCCGGCTGGTGGCCGACAACCCCTTACGGGAACGGTTCCGCGGGCAGTTGATGCTCGCCCTGTACCGCTCCGGCCGGCAGGCCGAGGCCCTGGAGTCCTACCGGGAGGGCCGCGCCCTGCTCATGGACGAACTGGGCCTCCAGCCCGGCGAGGACCTGCGCCGGCTGGAGCAGGCCGTCCTGACCGAGGACCCCTCCCTGCGGCTGGAGCGTCCGGCCGCCACCGACCTGCGCGGCGCCGGGCAGCCGCTCGGCGCGCCCGCCGCGGACCTCGGGCCCGACGCGGGCGCCGACGAGGACGGGCACACCCCGGCCCGTGCCGCCGTCCCCCGCCAGCTCCCCGTCGACACACCCGACTTCGTCGGTCACCAGCAGCTCGTCGCGGAGGCCGAGGGCGTCCTCACGAACACCTCGCCGGACCGGGCGCCGGGCATCGTCGTCGTCACCGGCCGCTCCGGCATCGGCAAGAGCACCTTCGCGGCCCGGGTCGCGCACCGGCTCGCCGAGTCCCACTTCCCCGACGGCCAGCTCTACTGCCAGCTGCGCGGCGGCCGGGCCGATCCCGTCGACCCCCGCGAGGTCCTCGGCCGGTTCCTGCGCGCCCTCGGCCTGCCCGGTCCCGCCATCCCGGACTCCCTGGAGGAGCGGGGCGAGATCTACCGCAGCATGCTCGCCACCCGCCGCATCCTGGTCGTCCTCGACGACGCCGTCGGCGAGGAGCAGATCTTCCCGCTGCTGCCCGGCGGCCGCTCCTGCGGGGTGCTCGTCACCAGCAGGGCCCGGCTCACCGCGCTCCCCGGCGCGCACCGGGTCACGCTGGACATCCTGGACGAGCAGGGGTCACTGGAACTCATCGGGAACGTCGTCGGCGCCGACCGCGTCGGCGGCGAACCCGAAGCCGCCAGGGCGCTGGCCGCCGCCGTCGGCGGACTGCCGCTCGCCCTGCGCATCGTCGCCGCCCGGCTGGCCGCCCGCCCGCACTGGCCGCTCGCCTCGATGGTGCAGCGGCTCGCCGACGAACGCCGCCGCCTGGACGAACTGACCCACGGCGAGATGACCGTCCGGGCCGGCCTGGCCCTCACCTACGACGGACTGGCCGAGCGGGACCGCACCCTGCTGCGCCTGCTCAGTCTCACCAAGGGCTCCACCTTCCCGAGCTGGATCGGCGGCCCCCTCCTCGACGCCCCGGACGCCTACCCGTACCCGTCCGACCTCATGGAACCCCTCGTCGACGTGCAGATGCTGGACGTCGCCGGAGTCGACGCCACCGGGGAGCTGCGCTACGGCTTCCACGACATCATCCGGCTGTTCGCCCGGGACCGGCTGGCCGCCGAGTCGGACGAGACCGAACGGCGGGCCGCGATCCGCCGGGTGGGCGGCGCCTGGCTCGCGCTGGTCTGCGAGGCACAGCTGCGGGTCCTCGGCACCCACTACTTCGACGGGCCCGCCGTCCGCTGGAGCCCGCCCGCCGACCACGTCGGGACCGTCCTCGGCCGCCCCCTGGAATGGCTCGACACCGAACGCGAGAACCTCAGCCTGACCGTGGAGAGCCTCGCCCAGGAGGGCGAGGACGGCTACACCTGGGAACTCGCCGTCAACCTCGCCCCGTTCTTCGAGACCCGCGGCTACCTCGACCACTGGGCCCGCACCCACCGCAAGGCGCTGACCGCGGTGCGCCGCAGCGGCAACCTGCTCGGCCAGGCCGCCCTGCTCGCCTCGCTGGGCTCCCTGCACCTCAACCGCCGCAACCTGCCCGAGGCCCGCCGGTCGCTGACCACCGCCGTCGGCCTCTTCGAGGAACTCGGCCACACCAAGGGGCTCGGGCTGTGCCGCCGCGATCTCGGCCTGCTGGAACGGCTGTCCGGCCACGACACCGCCGCGATGGACCTGTTCGAGCGGGCCGAGCGGCACTTCGGCGACGGCGACCCCTGGGCCCGCGCCTCCGTCCTCGTCCAGCGCGCGGTCATCCTGCTGCGGCGCGGCGACGTGGGCCGGGTGGAGGCCGAACTCGACGAGGCGCTGGAGATCTGGCGCGACCTCGGCTATCTCGGCGGGCAGGCCCGGGTGCTCCAGCGCGCGGGCCAGCTGCACCTGTACCGCGGGCAGCCCGGCGACGCCCGCAAGGTGCTCACCGAGGCCCTCAGCATGGTCCGCGACGACGGCGACGTCATCGGCGAGGGGTACCTCCTGCACGACCTCGGCCGGGTCCACGCCCGTCTCGGCGAACTCGCCCAGGCCGCCTCGTACTTCAACCGCGCGCTGGCCGTGCGTGAGGGCATCCTCGACCAGGGCGGTGCCGCCTCCGTCCGCGTCGACCTCGCCGACCTGAGCCTGCGCGGCGACGACACCGCGCAGGCCGGCGGGCTGCTCACCGACGCCCTGGAGGTCTTCGGCCGGCTCGGCATGGCCGAGGAGCAGGAGCGGGCCACCGGACTGCTCGCCCGGGTGCCCGCCGGTGGCGCCGCCGAAGGCCGGTGACGCCGACACCGCGACCGTGCACGTGCCGAGGAGCGCCCCCGACCAGAGGCAGCAGTCCCCACATGAACCCGCACAGCGCTCCGGCGCCCCGGCGACAGGCCCCCGACGCCCCCGCCCGGGACACCGAAGATACGTTTCTGCGCCGCTTCGCCGGCCGGGAGGGACGAACTGGCCCGGTTCCGCGCCGCGCCGCACCGGCCGCCCGGCACCGCCCCCGGGCCGGCCCCGCACGGCGGCGCGCACGGGAGACTTCGCAGGCCACGACGGCTATCCGGGAGGGATAGCGACGTCAAAGTGACGTGATTGCAGTGACTCCTAGCTTTCTTTCCAGAGGTCCGGCAGAGGGCCGGGGGAGAGGAAGGAAGCACCATGAACAGCACCTTCGCAACGGTCGTGAAGCCCGTGAGGGCCGCCGTCGTCCTCATCACCGCGGTCGCCGCCCTCCTGGGCACGGTGGCGGCCGAGACCGCGGCGCACCCGCAGCGGCCGGCGAGCGTACGGGCCGACGGCGGCTCCTCCACGGACAACACCAACCCCTGGAGCTGACGACGCGCCGGCGTTCGGCGGGCACCCGGCAGCCACCGGCGATGCCCCGCGACAGCACACCGGACCGGCAGCGGGCGGCCGCACGCGCAGGCGCCCACCGGTTCCACCAGCACCTCGGAACGGCCCACCGGAGCACGTCATGAACGACATCCGAAACCGGCAGGACCTCGGCGTCCTGCTGAGAGACCACCGCCGGCGCGCCGGACTCACCCAGCGGCACCTCGCGGACCTCACCACCGTGAGCGTGCGCGCCATACGCAACCTGGAGCAGGGCAAGGTCCTGTCCCCCCGGCTGGACACGATCCGGCTGCTCGCGGACGGACTGCGGCTCGGCTCCGCCCAGCGCGAGACGCTGCTGGAGGCGGCCCGGCGCCGGCTCGGCACCGCGGACCACTCCGCGGAAGGCGGCTGCGGGCCCACGCCCTGGCTCGGCCGGAGCCCGCTGATCGGCCGGGACACCGAAGTCGACGCCCTCACCGCCCTGTTGGCGCAGCCGAACGGGCGGCTGGTGTCGGTCGTCGGCATAGGAGGGGTCGGGAAGTCACACCTGGCCGCCGAGGCCGTGCGACGGGTCGCGGCCGACGGCATCCGGGTGCTGTGGCGGGCCCGCGGCGAGGAGACACCCGTCGGTGAACTCTCCGACCGCCCACCGGGGGAGACCACCGTCCTGGTGCTGGACGACGCCGAGACCGCGGACGGCGACGGCCGGCTCGGCGCGCTGATGCGCGCCCATCCGCGGCTGCGCATCCTGGTCACCGGCTGCGCGCCGTGCGGCGTGCCCGGTGAGCAGATCCTGCGCCTCGCCCCGCTGCCGGTACCCGCCCCCGGCGCCGAGTCGGACCCGGAGCACCTGGCCCAGGTGCCGTCCGTGCGGCTGCTGTGCGCGCACATCCGCGCCGGCAACCCGCTGTTCCGGCTGGACGACACCGACGCCGCGGTCGTCGCCGAACTCTGCCGGCGCCTCGACGGACTGCCCCGGCCGCTGGAGTTCGCCGGCCGCTGGACCCTCGTCCGCGCCCTGCCGGAGCTGCTGGCCGAGGTGGCACGCAGCCCGTTCGGCCTGACCGCGCCGCCCATGACCGCCGACTCCTCGGGCGACCTGAGGGTCCGGCTGCGCCGCACCCTGGGGCGGCTCAGCCCGGCCGGGGTGTCCTTCATCGCCGCCGTCGCCCGCGACGACCGCAGCTGGTCGGTGGCCGAGGCGGCGACGGCCGTCGGGATCTCCGCCGCCGACGCCGCCGTCATCGTCTTCACCCTGGTGACCTACGGCCTGGTACGGCCGGAAGGCCCCGGCGGTGACGAACCGCGCTTCTCGGTGCTCAACCACGTCCGCCATCTGTACGCCGACGCGCGCCGCGAACCCCGGCTCTGGGGCACGACGGTGATGTACCGCACCGGGACCGAGGACCGCGTCCACAAGGTGGCGGTGGGCGAGAGCTGACCGACGGCCACGGACCGCGACCCGCCGGGTGCCACCGGCGGGTCGCGGTCCGTGGCCGTCGGCCGGCACGGCGTCAGGCCAGGGTGAGGACGACACCGTAGTCCGGGCCGTGCCGTTCGGCCTCGGCCAGCTCCCAGCCGGTGCCCTCGGCCAGCGCCTCGAGCTCCGGCAACGAGGCGAACAGGTAGTCGAACCAGTCCGTCACCAGCAGTCGGTGCCGTAGCCGCAGCCGCATCTGGCCGCTCATCCGGCCCTGCCGCCGGTTCGCCGCGAGGTACCCGGCGTGCTGCGCCCCGTCGAGCAGGTAGGGATCCATCCCCGTTCCGACGATCCGGGCCCCGGGCCGTGAGAGCCGGGCCAGCGTGCTGAGCAGCCGCGGGGCGCGCTCGCGGCTCTCCAGCAGGCCGAGGTTGCGGCCCAGCAGCAGGAAGGTGTCGAAGCGGGCACTCTCCGGCAGGTCGTCGACGGTGCCGAGGAACGTCTCCGCCAGCCCACGGCGCCGGCACACGTCGAGCGCGTCGGCCGACACGTCGAGGCCCACGATCTCGCCGCCGCGGTCCTGGAAGGGGACCGCGAACCGGCCGGCCCCGACCCCGATGTCCAGGACCCGGCCGCGGAACCGGGAGAAGGCCCAGCGGTCCAGCGCGGACCAGGCGTCGGGGCCCGTGAAGAAGCCCACGGCGTCGTAGCCGCTGATGTATCCGTCGTCGCGTTCGCAGATCTCGAAATAGGTGTCCCGCGGCAGCCCCGCGGTGTGGCAGTCGAGCAGGAGCTGCCCCCACGCGTCGGCCGTGCGGGGCGTGAGCGGCTCAGCCATGGTCATCCGCGATGTCCTTTCCGGGCGTGTACCCCGTCCTGGTGGTGGTCGGGTGCGGGACGGGGGTGCCGGCGGACCGGGGTCCGCCGGCACCCCCGGGACCGCTGTCAGGCGGCGGTGGCGGAGCGCAGGCTCAGCGGGCGCATGTCGGTCCAGATGCGCTCGATGTGGTCGAGGCAGTCCTCCTTCGGACCGCTGACGCCGACCGCGCGCCAGCCCTGCGGGACGTCCCGGTCCGCGGCCCAGACCGAGTACTGCTCCTCGTCGTTGACGACGACGAGCCACTGCTGGGAGTTCTGCTGCATGACGGTTCTCCGATCGTGTGGTGGAACTGTTTCAGGGAGGGGTTCGCACAGGTGGAGCGGTGGAGCGGTGGTGCGGGTGGCTGCCGTGTGTCGCAAGGGTCAGACGGCGGCGGTCTCTTTCAGCAGGAGCTGCTGGAAGACCGCCAGGGCGCGCTCGACGTCGGCGTCGTCCACTCCCGCGTGGGTCACGGCCCGGATCCGGCCGCGGCCCAGCTCGGCGAGGCGTACGCCCTCCTCCCAGGCCCGCTCCATGAAGCGGGCCTGGGTCAGACCGGGGGCGTCGACCCGGAAGAAGACCATGTTGGTCTCGACCGGCTCCACCACCACCCCGGGCAGCGCGGCCAGCCCCTCGGCCAGCCGGCGCGCCGTGGCGTGGTCGTCGCCGAGCCGCAGTGTCATCTCCCGCAGTGCGACCAGCCCGGCCGCGGCCAGCACTCCGGCCTGCCGCATGCCGCCGCCGAGCATCTTGCGGATGCGTCGCACCGACCGGACGAACTCGGCACTGCCCGCGACCATCGAGCCGACCGGCGCGGCCAGCCCCTTCGACAGACAGAACTGCACCGAGTCCGCGTAACCGGCGATGACGCTCACCGGCACGCCGAGGACGAGCGCGGCGTTGAAGAGGCGGGCCCCGTCCAGGTGGACGGCCACCCCGCGGGCGTCGGCCAGCGCCCGGACCTGCGCCAGGTACTCCAGCGGCAGCACCCGCCCGCCGCAGCGGTTCTGCGGGTTCTCCACGCACAGCAGGGCGGGCAGCGCGAACTGCGGGTCCTCGGGGTCCTCCGGGAAGGCGGCCTCGATGTCGGCGAGCGCCATGGTGCCGTCGGCCCGGTTGGCCACCGGTTCGACGATCACCCCGCCGCAGTAGGAGGCGCCGCCGGCCTCGTAGACGTAGATGTCGGACTCGGCGCCCGCGAGGGCCTTGGTGCCGCGCGGGCAATGGGCCAGCAGGGCCGCCAGGTTGCCCATGGTGCCGCTCGGCATGAAGCAGGCGTCCTCCTTGCCCAGCAGCCCGGCGGCCAGCTCCTCCAGTTCACGGGCGGTGGGGTCCTCGCCGTAGACGTCGTCGCCGAGCGGCGCCCTGGTCATCTCCGCCAGCATGCGGGGCGTGGGCAGGGTGAAGGTGTCGCTGCGCAGTTCGACGACGTGCGCCGGGGCGGCGCCGCGGTCAGTGCTCGTCATGGATGTCCTCCTCGGAATCGGGGCCGGCGGCCGCGGTGGTCTCCCGCGTCCTGCCGTGCACCAGGGCCACGGCGTCCCGCAGGCGCTCGTCGGCGTCGCGCCAGCGGGCGGTCTGCTTGGCCAGCCGGGTGCGGTGGTCCTCCCAGCTCTGGGTGAGCGGTTCGTGGCAGCGGCGGAACGAGGCCGGGCCGGGGCCGCCGCCGAACTCCGCCGCCCACCACACGCTCTCCGGCCGCAGGTCGGCGGAGTCGCCGGCCGGCAGGTGGCCGTTCGCCTCCAGGGCCGCGCCGAGCGAGCCGGCCCGCCCCTCCACGACGGCGAGCGCGGCCGCCCCGACCTGGTGGTGGGCCCGCCGGAACGGCACCCCCTGGCGCACCAGCCACTCCGCGGTCGCGGTCGCGTGGGTCAGCCCCGCCGTCGCCCGGTCCGCCATGGCCCGGGGCACCGGCCGGGCCCCGTCGTAGGCCATCCGCAGGATCTTCACCGCGTCGACCGTCGCGTCCAGCGCCGGCATCACATGGGTCATCGCCTCGGTGCCGACCGCGATGGAGTTGGTGAACGGGGTACCCCGCATCGCGCTCACCGCGGCCGTCAGCCCGCCGAGGGCGGCGGCCGACCTGCCCTGCACGTGCTCCAGGACGAACGCGTTGCGCTTCTGCGGCATCATCGAACTCGACCCGACCAGCCCGTCGGGGATCGTCACCAGCCCGAACTCGGCGCTCGACCACATCAGCAGGTCGAGGGCGGCCCGGTCGAGGGTGACGCCGAGGACCACGGCCGTCGACAGCAGCCGCAGCGCGGTGTCCCGGGTGGCGATGGCATCCACCGAGTTGCGCACCGCCTCGCCGAAACCGAGGAGTTCGGCCGTGCGCCCGGGGTTGATCGGCACGGTCGTCCCGCCGATCGACCCGGCGCCCAGCGGGCACCGCTCCAGCAGCTCGCCGGCCTGGGCCAGGGCCCGGGCGTCCCGCTCGAAGGCCTGCGCCAGCCCGAGCAGGTAGTGGCCGTAGGTGACCGGCACGGCCGCCTGGAAGTGGGTGTAGGCGGGCATCAGCACCTCGCGGTGCTCGTGGGCGCGTTCCAGCAGCACCCGGCCCAGTTCGGCCAGCTCCTCCGACAGCCGCCGGTACGGTTCGCGCAGGGCCAGCTGGAGGCAGGTGACGCCGAGGTCGTTGCGGGAGCGGCCGGTCTGCAGGACACCGCCCGTCTCGTCGCCGAGGGTCTCGATCAGGTGGGACTCGTAGGCCAGGTAGAGGCCGCGCGGGGCGGGCACGGTCTCCAGGGCCCGGTAGTCCTGCTCGCGCAGTCCGGTGATGGCCGCGAGCAGGGTGGAGGCGGTCCCGGCGCCGATGATCCGCCGCTCGGCGAGCATCACGACGTGGGCGAGGTCGACGTGGGTGATCCGGTCGAGGTCGGCCTTCCAGGCGGGTCGCTGCGGGTCCGGCCGCTCCAGGAGCATGCGGCGGATCTCGGGCGACGCGGCGCTGCGCAGGCGGCCGGAGTCCGTCATGCCCGCACCTCCTGACGCACCGCCAGGGACAAGCTGATGCGGCCCACGCCCTCCTCGGCGGCCGCGGCCGCCTCGGCGGCGGTCGCGCCCCGGGCCAGCACGTGCCCGATCCGGTCGCGGAAGTCGCCGCCCACGGTGATCTCCGCGCCCGGCTCCCGGTAGGTCTCCACGTCGACCACACCCGGTACGGCGCAGGCCCGTGCCACCCCGTCGATGCCGTCCAGCCGGCCGCTCCCGGCCGGGACCACGAACCGGATCGCCGCGCCCCCGGCCGCGGTCACGGCCACCGGGGACGGACGTCCGCTGAACGCGGCGACCGTGCCCAGGATCAGGTCGGCGCCGGTCGCCTCCCGCACCAGCCGGGGGATCCAGCCGCCCGCCAGCCGCGGGTTGACCTCGATCAGGACCGGACCCGCCGGGCCGAGACGCAGCTCCACGTGGGCCGGGCCGAGGGCGATGCCGAGCGCCCGTACGGCCGCCTCGGCCGCCTCGGTGATCGCCTCCCGCGCGGCCGGGGCCAGATCGGCGGGGAAGTCGTGCCCGGTCTCGACGAACAGGGGCGGTGCGCCGAGGTGCTTGGCGGTGATCCCGGCCACGGTGCCGTCGAGGACCTCCGCCGAGTACTCCGGGCCGCTCACGAACTCCTCGACCGTGACCCGGCGCGGCACCGGCCGGCCGCGCTCGTCGGACCCGCGGGACAGCAGGGCGCGGGCGTGCCCGGCCGCCTGCCGCGGGTCGGCGCACAGCAGCACGCCGAGGCTGCCGCTGCCGGTGACCGGCTTGACGACCACCGGGTAGCCGGTCTCCGCCGCTGCGGCCAGGACCTCCTCGACCGTGCCGGCCACCGTGAACCGCGGCACCCGCACCCCGGCCGCGGCGAGCCGGGCCCGCTGCGTGCCCTTGTCGCGGACCGCGGCCAGGTCGGCGGGGGAGTTGGCCGGCAGACCGAGCGCGACGGCCGCCGCCGCGGCCGTCTCCACGTAGTAGTCGGAGCTGGTCGCGACGCCCACGACACGCCGCCCGACGGCCAGCCGGCGGCAGGCGTCGACCACCGCCGGCACGCTGTCGGTGTCGGTGCGGACCACCTCGGCGCCGCCGACCGACGCGTACCGGGACGGGTCGGCGGCGAGCAGCACCGGGTGCAGGCCGAGCGCGCGGGCCGCCACGGGGAACAGCCGGCCCGTACCGGTGGTGTTGCTCTCGACGAGGACGAACGTGTCCCGGGTCATACGGCCGCTCCTTCCGCGAGCGCGACGACCTCGTCGCGGGTGCGCCGCTGCCAGGCGTACCGGGACCAGCTGCCGGCGGCCTGGACGGGATGGTCCAGGGTGCGCGGCGCCGAGGGCGGCGGGGTCAGGAAGCCGTTGCGGCGCAGCCAGGCGTCGTTGTGCACGGTGTTGGTGTAGCGGTGACCCTCGTCCGGGAAGAGCGCCATCACCCGCAGCTCCGGGTGCTGTTCGGCGTACCAGCTCGCCACGTGGTGCGCGGCGCCGCTGGTCGGCCCCATGTACAGGGCGTGCTCCGCGTGCAGTCGCCGGGTCGCGGTGAACGCGGTCCCCGCGTCCAGCCAGTGGATCTCGTCGAACAGCGTGTGCTCCAGGACCGGCGGCACCAGGCCGTTGCCGAGACCGCGCAGCTGCCGGGGCCCGGCGGGGGCGCCGAACAGTACGCTGCCGGGGGTGTCCACACCGATCAGCTTCAGCTGCGGGTTCAGCGCCCGCAGGAACGAGCCGATCCCGGACGACGAACCGCCCGAACCGACCGGGCAGACCAGTGCGTCGAACGTGCCCATGCTCTCCAGCAGGAGTTCGGCGACCGCGCCGTACGACACCGGGTTCAGCGGATTGTCGTACTGGCCGGGGGTGTAGTAGGAGCCGAGCCGGGCCTGGATGCGGGCCACCCGGTCCAGGCGGGCCTGCTGCACCCCGCGGGTGCGCAGTTCGGGACCCGAGACGATGCTCACCCGGGCGCCGAGCGCCTCCAGCCGGCGGCGCAGCGGCGGTTCGATCGCCGGGTCCCCGACGAGGACGAGCGGGATGCCCTTGAGCCGGCACACCATCGCCAGTCCGAGCCCGAAGGTGCCGGACGTGGTCTCCACGACCGTGGTGCCCTCGGTGAGCTCGCCGGTCTCGATGGCACTGGTGAGGATGAACTGGGCGGGCAGCAGCTTCATCAGATGGAAGGCGGCCCCGTACACGTTGGGCCCGACCTGGATGACCTTGGGCAGGACGTGGCCGTCGACCACGCTCCTGAAGGCCCTACGACTGGTGTGCGTACGGGACATGAGTCTCGCTCCCGGCTGTGTAGCGCCAATGGTCGGTGATGCGCAGTTCCGCGAGCCGGCGGGCGGCCAGCGCGGTGCGCTGCTCCAGTCCCGGCCGCTGGGGTGCGAAGAGCAGGGCGGCGACCGAGCCGCTGTGGGCCACCTGCACGCCCAGCGCCTCGGTCTCCTCGGCGATCTCCAGCAACCGGTCGAAGCGGGGCACCGGCAGGAACCGCTGGTTGATCCGTGCGCTCGCGGTGGAGATCCGGCCGAGTTCCCGCTGGTCACCCCGGGCCACGGCCCGGCGCATGAGGCCGCGCAGCGCGCGGAAGCACTCGATCTCCCAGGCGTTGTACCGCGCCCGCGGCAGCGCCAGGGTGTCCACCTCCCGCTCCGTCGAGGAGAAACCGACCACCGCGAGCGGTGGCACCGGCCGGTGGAAGTCCTCGATGACCGCGCCCTCCCGGTGCGCGAACAGCAGCATCCGGTCGAAGTAGATCAGGGGGTCGGTGGCCGCCTCGGCGGCGACCGCGATCCGGGCGATCCGCTCCGGCGCGAGGTTGCGGCCGACCGCGGCCAGCACCGCCAGGATCGCCGAGGTCACGTCGCTGGTCGACGAGCCGAGGCCGCGGCCGACCGCGACGTCGCCCCGCAGCTCCAGCTCCCCGCCGTAGGCGCCCATGCCCAGCACCTCCAGGGTGGTGCGGGCGGCGGCGAGCGCCTTCGTCTTCCACGACGGGGTGACCGTCAGCTCCGGCTCCCAACGGCTCAGCCGCACCGTCGCGTTGCTGGCGAACAGCGGGCAGGGCAGCGTCACCAGACCGCGGCGGAGCCTGCCGTCGTCCTCGAACACCCCCTGGAGCAGTTCACCGTGGTGGCTGGGGGCGGTTCCGGTGCCCATGAGCACGCCGTGCTCCAGGTGCGGGGGCTCCAGCTCCCTCTGTGCCTGGCCGTGCGTGTCCTGCGCGGACAGCACGTCCTGGCTCTGCACGCCGATCTTCACCTACGCCTCCTCGGACGTTCGGGTAATGGAGGTCACGCGTTCCGCCGCGCGGGCGGGGGCCGGGGGAGCGGGGCCGCTCGGGCCCCGCGTCCGCCCGGCTTCGTTCCTTGTCGGGCGCTCGTTCCGGGTCAGGCGTCCGGAGGACCGGCGGGGCGGCCGGCGCTCTGGTGCGGGCCGACTATCTCGGCGATCCGCGCGGCCAGTTCGGCGACGTGCGGAGGGTGCACCATGTCGTGGTGGTTGCCCGGCACGGGGACGGTGCGGACCCGGCCGCGGGTCAGCGCCTGCCAGGCGTCCGGGTCGACGTCGGGGCTCTTGAGGGTCGGGTGGGACTCGGAGACGGTGAGCAGGTGGACGTCCGCGTGGACGACCGCGCCGGGCCGGTAGCGGCCGGCGGCCTCCCCGTTGGCGCGGGCGACCTCGACCATGCGGCGCACGGCCGTCGACTCGATCCGGTCGGGCAGCCGGCCGTCCTGGTGGGACTGGCGGACCAGGGCGGCGATGAGCGCGTTGTCGTCGAGGCCGTCCATCTCGTCGGACGACAGCCCGGCGTCGGCCCCGAACCGGGACAGCACGTCCTCGTCGCCGACGAGGTCCGCCGAGCCCGGCACCGGCGAGTCCAGCAGCACCAGCGCGCCGACCTCGCGGCCCGCCCGCTCCAGCCGCACCGCCATCTCGAACGCCACCACCCCGCCGAACGACCAGCCGCCCAGCAGCACCGGCCCCTCGGGAGCCGGCTCCGCCATCTCGGCGAGATAGCGCTCGGCGATCTCCTCGACGGTGCGCAGCGGCGCCGCGTCCGTGTTGTAGCCGACCGCCTCGACGCCGTACAGGTCGACGGCGCCCTCCAGCTCCCGCGCCAGGCCCACGTAGGAGCTGACGCCGCCGCCGTGCGGATGGACCAGGAACAGCGGCGAGCGGGTGGCGGGCGAGGCCGTCGACAGCGGGACCAGCAGCCGCTCGGAGACCGCGGACAGCCCGGGGAGCGCGCCGCACAGCGCCTCGATGGTGGGCGACCGGAAGAAGGTGCTGAGCGGCACGCTCACACCGAGCTCCCGCCGTACCGCCTCGACCAGTTCGAAGGCGCTGAGCGAGTTGCCGCCGGCGGCGAAGAAGTCGTCCCGCACCCCCACCGGGGACCGGCCGAGGACCCGCTCGCAGATCGAGGTGACCCGCAGCTCCAGCGAGTCGCGGGGCGCGACCGGCTCGACGCCCGCGTCGGCGGCCGGCTCGGGCAGCTGCTTGCGGTCCACCTTGCCGTTCGGTGTCAGCGGCATCCGCTCCAGGCCGACCAGCACGGCCGGGACCATGTACTGCGGCAGGTGCTCCCGCAGGTGGGCGCGGAGTCCGGGCTCGTCGGGCTCGTCCCGCCAGGAGACGTAGCCGACGATCCGCCGGGCCATGTCCTCGCCCGCCGTGATCACCGCGGCCCGGTCCACCGAGGGATACCGCTGGAGGACGGACTCGATCTCGCCGAGTTCGATGCGGTGGCCGCGGATCTTGACCTGGGTGTCCTCCCGGCCGATGTACTCCAGCCTGCCGTCGGGCCGCCTGCGGGCCAGGTCACCGGTGCGGTAGAGCCGGCCGCCGGCCCCGAACGGGTCCGGCACGAACCGCTCCGCCGTGAGGGCGGGCCGCCCGGCGTAACCGCGGGTGACGCCCGCGCCGCCGATGACCAGTTCGCCGACGGCACCGATCGGCACCAGCCGCATCCGGTCGTCCACCACGTGCACCGTGGTGTTGGCGATCGGCAGACCGATCGACACCGGCTCCCCGGGACTCGGGGACGCGATCAGCTGCACGGTCGAGTAGACGCTGGTCTCGGTGGGGCCGTACACGTTCCACAGCCGGGACACCCGCGGCGCCAGCTCCTGGGCGAGCTGCGCGGACAGCGCCTCGCCGCCGGAGACCGCCTGGAGGTCGCCGCCCTGCCAGCCGCTGAGCAGCAGCAGGTGCCAGGTGGCCGGCGTCGCCGCCATGACCGTCGTCCCCGACTCCGCCACGATCCGGGCCAGGGCCGCGCCGTCCGCGGACGTCTCCCGGTCCACCAGCACCACCCGGCTGCCGTGGGCGAGCGGCACGAACAGCTCCAGCACCGACGCGTCGAACGCTACGGTGGTCACCGCGCACAGCACGTCGTCACCGGACAGGCCGAGGGTGGCGCCGATGTCCGCGACGAAGTTCACCAGACCGCGGTGCGGGACCATCACGCCCTTGGGGCGGCCGGTCGAACCGGAGGTGTAGATCACGTACGCCAGGTCGTCCGGGCCGACCGGCGCCGCCGGCCCGCTCTCCGCGGCCACCCGCGGGGGCCGGCCCACGTCGATGACCCGCACGTTCGGGGCCGGGTCCAGCCGGGCCACCAGCTCCGGGCGCCCGAGCAGCAGCCGGGCCCCGCTGTCGGCCAGCACGTACGCCAGCCGCTCCGGCGGATAGTCGGACTCCAGGGGCAGATAGGCCGCGCCGGACTTGAGCACGGCCAGCAGCGCCACCAGCAGGTCCGGGGACCGCTCGACCATCACGCCCACCGGGGCGTCCTGGCCGGCGCCCTCCGCGCGCAGCACGGCGGCCAGCGCCGAGGCCCGCCGGACCAGTTCGGCGTAGGTGAGCCGCGCGCCGCCGGGTCCCTCCACGGCGACCGCGTCCGGGGTGCGGGCGGCCTGCCGGTCCACCAGGTCCGGTACGAGCAGCGGCGACTCGGGGCCGGCGGTGTCGTTCCAGTCCGAGAGCAGCAGCCGCTCCTCCTCGGGCGCCAGCAGGTCGAGGTCGCCGATCCGGGTCTCGGGTCGCCGCACCGCGTGCGCCAGGATCCGCTGGTAGTGCTCGGCGAACCGGGCGACGGTGTCGGCCTCGAACAGCTCGGTCGCGTAGGAGATCAGCACCTCCATGCGCCGGCCCCGGGTCACCACGGTGACGTCCAGGTCGAAGCGGGCGGTGTCCGTCTCGACCGGCAGCGACCTGGCCGACACCCGGGGCAGCCGCAGCTGCGAGGTCTGCTCCTCGACCAGGTTGAACAGCAGCTGGAACAGCGGGTTGCGGCTCAGGTCGCGCTCCGGCCGCAGCTCGTCCACCAGCACGTCGAACGGCACACCCTGGTGCTCGTACGCCTCCAGGGTGGTGCCCCGGACCCGGGACAGCAGCTCGGCGAAGGTCGGGTTGCCGTCCAGGTCGGTGCGGAGCAGCACCGTGTTGACGAAGAACCCGATCAGGCCCTCGGTCTCCTGGAGCGTACGGCCGGACATCGGCACGCCCACGGTCACGTCCCGGCTGCCGGAGTGCCGCGACACCAGCGCGGCGAACGCCGCGAACAGCACCATGAACGGCGACACATGGTACTTCTGGGCGAGTTCCCGCACCCCGTCGGCGACGGCCGGGTCGATCACGTGCGAGACCCGGGCGCCCACGCCGCCGCGCACCGCGGGCCGGGGCCGGTCGCCGCGCAGCTCGGTCGGGGTCGCCCCGGCCATGGTCCGCTTCCAGAACTCGACCTCGGCGGCCGCCTCGGGCGTCTCCAGCTGCCGGGCCGCCAGGTCCGCGTAGTCCGCGTACTGGATCGGCAGCTCGGGCAGCTCCGGACGGCCGCCCGCGGTGAACGCCGCGTAGGCCTGCGACAGTTCCTGCCAGAGGATCTGCATGGACGCCGCGTCCACGGCGATGTGGTGCACGACCACGGTGAACAGGTAGCGCTGGTCGGGGAGTTCGGTCAGCCGGGCGCGCAGCCAGGGGCCGGTGGCGAGGTCGAACCGACCGCTGATGTCCGCGTCCCGCAGCCGGTACGCCTCCTCGTACGCCGGTCCGACCGCCAGGTAGCGCAGGTCGGTGCGCTGGAGCCGTACCGCCGACGCCGGTCCCACCCGCAGCCGCGGTCGGCCGGCGGCGTCCTGCACCACCCGGGAGCGCAGGATGGTGTGCCGCTCCACGACCAGCCGCAGGGCGGCGGCCAGGGCGTCCACGTCGAGCAGCCCGGACAGTTCGAAGACCTGCGCCATGTTGTACTCGACGAGTTCCGGACGGAGGTGCTCCAGGAGCCACACCCGTCGTTGCGCCGCCGACAGCGGCGCGTCCACGGCGGGACCGGAGCCGGTCCCGCGCCGCGCGGTCTCCACCGCGCGTTCCACGATCGGACTTGTCGTCATCGGGACGTCCTCCCGTCGGCCGTACCGGACGCGGGCAGCAGGTGTCCGACCGCTTCCGCCATGGTGCGGATGGTGGGGTTGTCGAAGATCAGCGAGAGTGGGATGTCGGGGGAGAGGGCGGTCCGCAGCCGGGAGACGATCCGGGTGGCGAGCAGCGAATGCCCGCCCAGGGCGAAGAAGTTGGCGTGTACGTCCAGCTCCGGCCGGCCCAGCACCTCCGACCAGATCCCCGCGACCAGTTCCTCGGCCGCCCCACTCGCCCGGGTGGCCGTCTCCTCGGCGGCGGCCTTCGGTTCGGGCAGTGCCCGGTGATCGGTCTTGCCGTTGGCGTTGACGGGGATGCGGTCCAGCACGGTGATGCTGGAGGGGATCATGTAGCGGGGCAGCTGATCGCTGAGGTGGGTGGT